>DATFWU010000142.1:0-3040 GCA_035259005.1 Candidatus Eiseniibacteriota bacterium | reverse complement strand
CGCGCGAAAAGCTTCCGGTCATGGCGCGCGGCGCGGGCACTGGTCTGTGCGGCGGGAGTCTGGCCGAGCGGGGCGGCATCGTGCTCTCGCTCGCCCGGCTCGACCGCATCCTCGCCATCGAGCCCGAGGATCGACTGGCGGTGGTCGAGCCCGGCGTGGTCAATCTCGACCTCTCGCGCGCCACGGCCGCGCACGGCCTCTATTACGCGCCCGATCCCTCGAGCCAGATGTCGTCGACGGTGGGTGGAAACTTTTCCACCAACGCGGGCGGACCGCACTGCCTCAAGTACGGCCAGACACATCGCCACATTCTGGCCTGCACCTTCGTGACCGCCGAGGGCGAAGTCGTGCGCCTGGGCGACCGCGCCCCCGGCGGGCCGGCGGCCGAGCTGCTCTCCTTGATGATCGGCTCGGAGGGAACGCTGGGGGTGGTCACCGAGATCACGGTGCGACTCTTGCGTCTGCCCGAGACGGTGCGCACGTTCCTCGCGAGCTTCGACACCGTCGAGGCGGCGAGCCAGGCGGTGAGCGATCTCATCGCCGCCGGCATCGTGCCCGCCGCGCTCGAGATGATCGACCACCTGACGATCGTCGCGGTCGAGCCCTACGTGCACGTCGGCTTGCCCATGAACGCGGGTGCCGCTCTCCTGATCGAGCTCGACGGGCCGACCGAGGGCATGGATCGCCGCGCCCGCCAGATCGAGGCCATGTGCCGTGCGCGCGGGGCCATGAACTACCGCGAAGCCAAGGACGACGCCGAGCGCGCGCTCCTGTGGAAGGCGAGGAAGGGCGCTTTCGGCGCCATGGGCCGGATCGCCAACGGCTTCTACGTCATGGACGGCGTGGTGCCGCGCACGCGCCTGCCCGAGATGCTCGCGCGCGTGGGCAAGATCTGCGAGGAGCGCGGCCTGCGCGTGGCCAATGTGTTCCATGCCGGCGACGGCAACCTGCATCCCAACGTGCTCTTCGACCCCGACGATCCCGGCGAGGTGAGCCGCGCCCTCGACGCCTCGTTCGAGATCCTGCGCGCCTGCGTGGCCCTCGGCGGCTCGCTCTCGGGCGAGCATGGGATCGGCAACGAGAAGCGCGAGATGATGGGCATCGTGTTCTCGCCGCAAGACCTCGAGGTCATGCGCTCGGTGAAGCGCGCACTCGATCCCGCGGAGTCTCTCAATCCCGAGAAGATCTTGCCCACCGGCACCCCGCCGTGGCGGCCGTCGCCGCTGCGCGCAGCCGGCGCCCAGGCCCCTGAGGCCTGGATATGAGCCCGCTCGAGACACGCGCCCTTTGGGCCCCATGGGGCCTATCGGTGGGGCGGACCGTGCGACCTACGAGCCCCGCCCAGGTGGCCGAGGCGCTGGCCCATTGCTTGGAGCGCAAGGAGTCCGTGTTGCCCGTGGGCGCGGGCCTCTCGCTGGCCTCGGGCGGCGCGCCCGGACCCTGCGACGTGGCCCTTCTCCTGGACGGCTTGAGCGGCGTCATCGACTACTCGCCGGGCGACATGACCATCACGGTGCTCGCGGGCACGCCGCTCGACACCATTCGCCAGACTCTGGCGCCGCACGGGCAGCGGCTTCCCGGCATGCCGCGTGACCAGGGCACGATCGGTGGCCTGGTCGCGACCGGCTGGACGTCGGCCGAGGCGCGCGAAGCGCAGGGTGCAGTGCGCGAGCGCCTGCTCGGCGTCCAGGTCGCCGACGCGCGCGGGCATCTCACGCGCTCGGGCGGGCGCGTGGTGAAGAACGTGACCGGCTACGATCTCCACCGCATGCACGTGGGAGCGTGCGGCGCCTTCGGCGTCTTGACCGAGCTCACCTTCCGGCTCGAGCCCAAGCCGGAATTCCGGGCCGAGGTCACGCTCGAAGCGCCGACGTGGGAGGCGGCGCGCGACGCCTGGCGCTGGCTCCGCTGGGACGGGCCCGAGACTTCGTTCCTGGGACTTCGTCGCGTGGCCCGGGGCCTCGAATTCGTGGCTCTGCTCGAGGGCGACGAGGAGCCGGCGCGCCGGGGCACCGAGACCTTGACCAAGCAGTGGAATCATCTCGGCTTCATCCAGTCTCGCGAGCTGGATGGGGGCCCGCCCAAGGAGGGTCTGGCGCCCGAGCCCAAAGCCGGCGCGGTGCGGCTGGCCGCGGCTCTGCGCGCCGCGCCGTCCCGGGCGCTCGCCCTGTTCGAGCGCGTCACCAGCGATCCCGCCCTCGTTCCTCTGTCGGTGGACTCCGCCTGCTATCTGCAGGCAGGGGAGATTTGCCTCATCCTGGAAGGCTCGGCGACCGACTTGATCGACCGCGTGGGGGCGCTCGCCGAGTCGGCGCGCGACGGTGGACCGGCCTACCGCATTCAGGAAGAGAGGCCTTCGTTCCTTCCGCCCGAGCTGCCGCGCTGGTCGGCCGATCCGGGCGCCTTCCGCCTGCTCGCCCGGATCAAGCAGGCGCTCGATCCGCAAGGCATCCTCAGGCCTGGCTCCTACTCGGCCGAGGCCTTGGCGCGTGCCGCGCTCTACTTCTCGACCGGAGCGGGATCCCAGTGAGCGAGTCCGCCCTGGCCCCGGCCCAGACCGCGCTCGAGCGTAAGAGTCTTCTCTCCTGCGTGCACTGCGGGCTCTGCCTGAGCGCCTGTCCGACCTACCGCGTGCTGCGCTCCGAGCCCGATTCGCCGCGCGGACGCATCTACTTGATGCGCGCGCTCGAGGAGGGAAGGCTCGAGCCCGACGCCGACGTTCTCACGCACTTCGATCGCTGCCTGAACTGCCGCGCCTGCGAGACCGCGTGCCCGGCCGGCGTGCACTACGGCGATCTTCTCGAGCGCACGCGCGCGCGACTCGCCGAGACCGGGCACACGACCAAGGCCGGGCGGTTGACCGCCTGGCTGCTCGAGCGGCTCTTCCACCCTTGGGAGCGGATCGAGGCCGCGGCCGAGTGGCTTTCCTGGGCCGAGCGTCTCGGGCTCCTGGAGCTCGCGCGCACCAAGGCCGTGCGGGCCCTCTTGCCGCGAACCCTGCGTGCTGCGACCGATCTCTTGCCGCCGGTGCCGACGGCGG
>DATFWU010000141.1:0-11038 GCA_035259005.1 Candidatus Eiseniibacteriota bacterium | reverse complement strand
GGATAGAGCGTCTGACTACGGATCAGAAGGTTGGGGGTTCAAGTCCTCCTGGGCGCGCCAGCCCACCGCGCAAGACCCGCCTCCCGAATCGAAGCACGTTCCTTCGGATCAACGATTCTCTTGAGCGAGCCGTTGATTCTCCGAGGATTCCTGGCCGGTTGATTCGACCCGTGCCGGTAAGGGCAGGCTTTCTCCAGGCAACAGGAGAGCGAGCTGAGGACCGAGGATTTCTTGCATCTCCTCGTAGTCGCGTGGGCGTTTGCGCTCGGGGAAGATGAAGTAGCCATAGGCGCCGAAGTGGAGGGGCACGAGCGTCGTGGCGCCCGTGGCGCGGAAGGCGCGCACCGCGTCCAATGAATGCATGTGGCTGTTCAGGTTGAAGAGCGCGATGTCCGGGTGGTAATCGCGCGCGACCGCTTCGAATCCGTCGAAGAACCTCGTGTCGCCTGCGTAATAGAGCGTTCTCGAAGCCGTCTCGATGACGTAGCCGAGCGCGCGGCCGTCCGCCCGATCCGCCTTGGAGCGGCGTCCACCCGCATGGTCCGCGACCACCGCGATGACTCGGCCGCCCGGGAACGTGTACGAGTCACCCGGGCGCATCGTCCGCACCTGTTGTGGAACCTTGCCCAAGTACTTCTTCGACGGCTCCGGGCAGAGGATCACGCAGTCGGCAGGGAAGGTGCTCAATGTCGCGGCGTCGAGGTGATCGGGATGTGCGTGGGAGAGGAGCACGAGCCGCGCGCTACGGTAGGAGGCGGGCGGCGGCGTGGGAATGTGCCGACGCTCGATCGTGAATGCCTTCTGGAACACCGGGTCGGTGACGATGCCGTAGCCATCGACATCGAGATAGCAGCAGGCGTGGCCCCAGAAGGTGAGTGCGTCTCGCCGGGGCACGGGGAAGCGCGCCGCGTCGGAGGGCGCCAATCCTGCCCAAACGGGAGAGGCAGACGCCAGGAGAAGGAGCGCTAAGGGAAGTCCTCGGTTCACTGAAGGCACACAGGATGACCTAGGGGTCTTTCGTCCGGCACTTGGCTTGGAGCGCACTCTAGGTATAAACTGAAGCGCCCCGAACGGTTCCGCGACCCCATCCCGCGGCCCGTTCCGCGTTACCGATACGGATCGAGAGAGCGAGCCGAAGCATCTCATGCCCCGCACCCTGCGCTCCTGGCCGCTGCATTGCCTTCTTGTGCTGTGCATCCTCGCGCTGGCCTCTTCTGCCCACGCGGCAATCGGGACCATTCGTGTGGCCTCCGGACTCAATTATCCGGATTTCGTTACCGCGCCTCCCGGCGATCCGCGCCTCTTCATCGTCGAGCGACGAGGCGACATCAAGATCCTGCTCGACGGCAGCGTTCTGCCCGTCGCCTTCATCGACATCGATTCGCTGGTGATGGACCTCAGCCAGTCACCGGAGACCGGAATGACGGGGCTCGCGTTCCATCCCGACTTTCCGGATTCGCCGTACGTCTTCGTCGACTACGTCGACAATCTGAACGAGAGCATTGTCGCCCGCTACAAGATCTCGTCCCAGAATGCCAACGTTGTCGACTACGCGTCGGCGAAAATCTACCTGCAATACCCGCATCCGTACCTCATGCACTACGGCGGCCATGTCGCATTCGGGCCCGATCGCTACCTCTACATCGGCATGGGCGACGGTGGACACCAAGGCGATCCCGACGGCTTCGCGCAGAATCTCAATGTACTTTGGGGAAAGATCCTGCGCGTGGATGTCTTGCATCCGCCTCCGTACACGATTCCGTCCGACAATCCTTTCGTCGGCGTCCCCGATACGCAGCCCGAGATCTGGCAGTACGGACTTCGCAATCCGTACCGCTTCAGCTTCGATTCGTGGGCCGGGGACCTGTGGGTCGGCGACGTGGGGCAGGACAGGTTCGAGGAGATCGACCACGTGCCAGCCCCGGTTCCCGGCGGACTCAACTTCGGCTGGGCGATCATGGAAGCCGACTCCTGTAACAACCCGCCCGTGGGCTGCGACACCACGGGCCTCACCGGCCCGGCCTGGTGGTACGATCACAATTTCGGCTGCGCCATCGTGAGCGGCTACGTCTATCGTGGCCACAACGTTCCTGACCTGCAGGGCGAGTACCTCTGCGGCGACTATTGTTACGGTTTCTCGTACAGCATCGATCCCGACGGTTACGTGACCGACCTTTCGGAGGTGCTCAACACCGGCATCGGCAGGCCGATCAGCATCATCTCGGGCTTCGGAGTCGACGGCTTCGGCGAGATGTACATCGTCGACTACGGAAACGGCACCACGGGAGAGGTCTACAAGATCGTCGATCCCACGTTCGTGGGCGCGGATCCAACTCCGCACACGGGGCTTGCCTTCCTCGGGCCGGTGCCCAATCCCACGCGAAGCACGGCGCGATTCGCGCTGCAGCTCGGAGTAGGCGGCCGGCTCGATCTTTCCGTGGTCGACGTGGCCGGACGCGTGCTCGCCACGCTCGCCTCGGGGCCGCGCGGCCCCGGCTCCTATGCGTTCGCTTGGAACGGGCTCGACCGCGCCGGCCGCCGCGTGGGCGCGGGCACGTATCTCCTGCGGGCCTCGCTCGACGGACGCGTCACCACACGGGCCGTGGTATACATCCCCTGATTCCATCGTCTCCGGGGGCCACGCGCCGATGAAACGGGACCTGCTGGCACGACCGTCTTGATTTCCTCCTCGCGCGCCATGGCGCTCGCCGCCGCGCTGGCTTTGGCGTTCATCGTCGGCGCGTGCGGCCGTCACCACGGCGGGGAAGCCGGATCGACGTCTCCCGATTCGCTCCCGCCGCCGGCCCAAAGCGACCGGGCCGAGCGCGACTCGGCGCGCGTGGCCGAGGTGTTCCTGGCCTACTTCCGCTTCATGGCCAAGCACGACACCGCTTCCGTGCGCCGTCTCTTTTATCCCGAGAGCATCCTCGTGGCCACACCCGACGGAGGCTACGAAGTGGAAGGGCAGGGGACGGCGCTCCTGCGCCACATCACCGATCCCAACACCAAGGTCGTGCCGGTGCGGCGGATTCTCCTCCTGCGCCGCGCCGAGCAGGAGCTGCTCGAGCAGACGTATCGCGAGATCTGGGTCACGCGCTTCGTGCCCGAACGCGCCGACTCGACGCCCGTAGAGATGAAATTTCACGTCATCGAGCCGCTCGGGAAGGACACGCGCTGGCTCGGCTCCCTTCCACCCGGAATCTGACCATGCCCATGACCTCGACGGGATTCGACCGTGAAGCCCTGCGGCGCGAGATCGAAAGCCGCCGCTCCGAGTTCGTCTCGGTTCTCTCCACGCTGGTGAACGTGCCCTCGGTCTCGATGCAGCCCGCGCACCGCGCCGACTGCCGGCGCACGGCCGAGCTGGCCCAAAAGCTCGTCGAGGAGCGCGGCGGCACGGCGCGTCTCGTCGAGACCGATGGCAACCCGGTCGTCGTGGCCGAGCTGCCGGGGCCTTCGGGCTCGCCCGTGGTCACGATCTACAACCATCTCGACGTGCAGCCCGCGGCCCAGGGCGAAGACGGATGGACGCGCGATCCGTTCGTCTTCGCCGAGGAAGGTGGCCGCTTCTACGGGCGCGGGGCGACCGACGACAAGGGCCCGGCGGCGACGGCGCTGCTCGGCGCCTCGCTGGCGCGCGAGCACAAGGTGCCGGTGACCGTGCGCTTCCTCTGGGAGCTGGAGGAAGAGATCGGTAGCGCGCACTTCGAGCCCTTTCTCGAGCGCGAGAAGGAGAGGCTCGCGACCGACGTGGTCGTGGTCTCGGACACGATGTGGATCGCGCCCGGAAAGCCCGCGATCCCGTACGGGCTCCGCGGTCTGGCCGCCGCGCTCCTCGTCCTCGAGACCGCCGACAAGGACGCGCACTCGGGAGTCACCGGCGGCGTGGCGCGCAATCCCGTGGCCGAGCTGTGCGAGGTGATCGCGGGATGCCTCGACGCGCGCTCGGGCGCGGTCAAGATCGAGGGCTTCGATCGCACGTGGTCACCGCCCTCGGACGAAGAAGTGCATGGCTTTCTGGCGAGCGGCTTCGATGTCGAGACCTTCCGCCACTCGCAGGCCTTGCACTCGCTGCGCGCCGACGATCCGGCCGAGGTGACGAGCCGCTTGTGGGCGCGTCCGACCATGGAAGTGCACGGGATTCGCGGCGGCTACCAGGGCGACGGCGTGAAGACGATCGTCCCGCCGCGCGCCGAGGCCAAGATCTCGTTTCGCCTCGTGCCGCCACAGGATCCCGCCCAGGTGATCGATCTGCTGCGCGCCCACGTGCGCCGCCTCAATCCCGACGTCCAGGTGGTGGAGGAACACTCGATCCGCGCCTATCTGGGAGAGCGAAAGGGCAAGGTCGGGGATGCCGCCTCGGACGCTTTCGCTTTCGGATTCGGAGCGCGGCCGTCGTTCATCCGCGAGGGCGGATCGATCGGCGCCGTGCTCTTGATGGAGCATTCCCTCAAGGCGCCGATCACGTTCCTCGGCCTGAGCCTTCCCGAGCACGGCTACCACGGCCCCGACGAGTACTTCGATTGGGGTCAGGCCTCGGGAGGCATGGCCACCTTCGCGCACTTCCTGGATCGGGTCGCGTCCTGGCCCAGATAGAATCCCCGGCCGTTGTGCTAGCGTAGGGGCAACCCGCCCCAGGAGCCGGCCATGCGTACCTCGATGCGTTCCTTTCTGGCGCTCGCCGCCGTCGCCACGCTGGTGACCGTGGCCACGGCCGCGAACAAGCAAACCGACTATTTCAATCGCCAGTTCGCGAGCTTCAACGTGCGCACCGTGGCACTCATGCCCGTCGTCGTGCTGCCGAGCGTGAACGGTGCCGCAGACATGATGGGCCAATCTCTGGAGAAGAGCCTCGCGCCCGTCGGCTATCACTGGGTGAGCGTGCCCGCGCTGCGCGCCGCCCTGGTGGCGGCCAAGCAGCCCGGCCTCGTCGACGCCGTCAACGAGGGGATCCGCAAGGGCGTGCCGCCGGACACCACGGCCCTTCGCTCCCTGGGCCAGATCGGCGTTGCCGACGCGGTGCTCACTTCGGTGATCAGCACCTGGGAGCGCGAGACCATCGACGTGACCATGGCCGGCCAGTCGATGACGCAAATCGCCATGACCTCGTATCTCTATTCGACCAAGACGGGCGAGCTTCTGTGGTCGCACAAGTTCCAGGTGAAGGGCGAGGGGCCGTACAACAATCCGGACGGCTCCGAGGTCGTGGGCGTGAAGTCGGGCGGGCTCGAGAGCAACCAGATGCGGACCTCGACGTCGCTCGACCCGCCGACTTACGAGGAGATCGCCGTGAAGCTCGCCGGCCAGGTCCGCGACTCGTTGCCGCCTCCCGCCAAGCCGGCGGCGCCTTGATCGTTCTCACGCACGAAGACGGGATGCGCGCCGCGCTCGCCGAGGCGAGCAAGGCTCTGGACGAAGGGGAAGTGCCGATCGGTGCGGTGGTCGTGCGCGACGCGCGCATCGTCGGCCGCGGCCACAATCAGACCGAGCGTCTCCAGGACGCGACGGCGCACGCCGAAATCCTGGCCATCGGCGCGGCCTCGACCACGGTGGGCTCGTGGCGGCTTTCCGACTGCACGATCTACGTCACGCTCGAGCCCTGCGTGATGTGCACGGGCGCGCTCGTGCTCTCGCGCATGGGACTCCTCGTCTACGGCGCGGTCGATCCCAAAGCCGGCGCCTGCGGCTCACGCATCGACATCACCGCCGAGCCCTGGCTCAACCATCGCCTGCCCACGCAGTCCGGTCTCCTGGCCGAAGAGTGCGGCGGGATTCTCACCGCTTTCTTCGAGATGAAGCGCGCCGGAGCGAAGGGCGTGGACTGAACGAGCTGGCCCGCCCGGGTCAGAGCGGCTGTTCCCTCCGGTTCACCCCCGGCTTTGCCCTTTGCCCACAACCGCGAATTCCCCAACAAATCGCACCTTGTTCCACTTCCGTCCCACGGCACAGCGGTTGCTCAAAGGATAAGGTGAACGCCCGCCATGACCGAACGTGGGCAGTCTTTCGCGAGCGGGCTCGGCCCGCCGCACCGGAGGAGAGAAGATGAAGCGCATTCACCAGCTGGTCCTGATCGGCGCCGCGAGCGCGGTGCTGGGCCTGGGGGCGGTCTCGGCGCAGGCCGGAACGCCCGACATGAACCGACGAGAGGCGTGGCAGCGGGCGCGCATCGAGCAGGGTGTGCACAGCGGCCGTCTCACCCGGGGAGAGGCCAGGCGTTTGCGTCGCGGCGAGCGCCGGATTCATCGCATGGACAACCGCTTTGGCCGTGACGGCTTCTACGGCCCGCGCGAGCGCATGCGGATGCACCGCGCTCTCGACCGCGAGAACGCGCGCATCTGGCGGCTCAAGCACAATCGCCGCGACCGCGTGTAACGAAGTTCGCACTTCTCTCGCTTCGGGGCAGGAGCGGGGAGGGTGAACGCGAAGCCCCCGGCGGAGCGATCCGCCGGGGGCGTTTTCTACTTGGAGGCGCGCTCGAGGGCGGCCACGAAGGCGTCGATGTCGGCTTCGTCGGTCCACCAGCCGGGGGAGACGCGAAGCCGCCCGGAGCGCAGCGAGACCGCGATCTTGCTCGCCGCAAGCTCGGCCTGAAGGCGCTCGGCGAAGCTGGCCTCCAGCTCGAAATAGAGCATGGGGCTTCGATGCTTGGCGTCCAAGCGCGTCAGCGCCTTGAGCCCGCGTCCCTTCGTCTTCTCCACCAAAGCATCCTGCATGGCGCGATGGTGCGCCTCGATCGCCGCAACGCCTGCGGCGTGCAGGTACTCGAGCCCGGCCCGCCAGGCTCCGAGCTGGAGAAAAGACGCCGTCTCGCCGCTATCCAAGCGGCGCGCGTGCATAGGGAAGCCGCGCACTTCGAGCACGCGCGGAAAATCGCCCGAGTCTTCCATCGCCCACCAGTTGCCGTTCACGTTGCGCATCGATTCGAGAAGGGGACGGACCACGCGGATGGCTCCCGTGCCGTAGGGGCCGAAGAGCCACTTGTAGCCGCTGGTCAGGATGGCGTCGATCTCGAGTGCCGGCCAGTCGAGCGCCACCGACCCCGTGGCCTGGGTCGCGTCGGTGAAGAGATAGGCGCCGCGCGCGTGCAGGAGCCGCCCAAACTCGCCGAGCGGATGCAGGTCGCCGGTGAGGTAGTGAACCGCGGCTACGCTCAACGCCGCGACTCCGCCTTTGGCGATCTCCTTCTCCAGCTCCTCGACCGTGAGCGCGTAGCCGCGCCGTCCGATGGTCTCGACCTGCATGCCTTCCTCGGTGAGAGCCATCCACGGATAGACATTGCTCGGAAACTCGTCGGGGCCGAGCAGGATGCGCCCGCCGGGTCGCCAGCGGACGCTCCTCGCCAGCAGGAACGCGCCGAAGCTCGTGCTGTTGGTGACGCCCACGTCCTCGGTCAAAGCCCCGAGCACCCGCGCCACGCCCTCGCGCACCGCTTCCGTGTACTCGAAGAAGACGTCGGGCACGAGCCGGCTGGGCTCGGCGTTCAGGGCGTAGGCCTCGGCCACCCGAGCGCGGGACGTGCGGGGAAGCGGCGTGCAGTAGGCGCCGTTGAGATAGATCTCGTCCGGCGCGAGATCGAAATCTTCGCGATGCGACACGCGGCTACTTCTTGATGGGCAGGACGCTCTTGTCGTCCAGGCCCAGCACCGCCATGAGGTCGGAGCCGGCGGGCACGACGAACTTGGTCTGCTGGGCGAGCACGGACTGCAGCACGTCGAGACGCTTGCTCATCTCGGCACGCTGCTGGAAGAAGCTCTCGGCCGCCTGCGAGATCATCTCGATGGCCTTGGCCTCGGCCGTGGCCCGCGTCACGCGCGCCTGCGCGTCGCCCTCCGCCTTCAAGATCTCCGACTGCTTGATGCCCTCGGCCTGCAGGATCTGCGATTGCTTCACGCCCTCGGCCTCGAGGATGTTGGCGCGCTTGTCGCGCTCGGCCTTCATCTGCCGCGACATGGCCTCGGTGATGTCGGCCGGCGGATCGATCTTCTGCACCTCGACGCGCGTCACCTTGACGCCCCACGTGTTCGTGGCTTCGTCGAGCACGTTCCTCAGGTTGGCGTTGATCGTATCGCGCGCCACCAGGGTCTCGTCGAGCGTCTTGTCGCCGATCAGATTGCGCAGGTTGGTCTGGGCCAGCGTGGTGGCGGCGTAAGCGAAGTTTTGCACCTCGAAGGTGGCCTTCACCGGATCCACGATGCGGTAGTAGATCACCGCGTCCACGGTGACCACGACGTTGTCCTTGGTGATCACGCGCTGCGGCTCGACGTTGATCACCCGCTCGCGCATGTCGACCTTGAGCAGGGACTCGAAGCCGGGAATGAGGAAAAGGAGGCCCGAATCGACGGTCGCCCGATAGCGTCCGAGCCGGAGCACGATGCCCTTCTCGTACTGGGCCACGATGCGCGCCGAGCGCGCGAGCGCGATGAGGGCGGTGAGGACGACGACGAGCCAGAACAGAGTGGCGATGACGCCGAGCGGATTATCCATGTCAGGACCTCACGCGAAGGGTGACGCCTTCCACGCTCTCGACGTGGACGACGCTGCCGGGCTCGAAGGGCCCCTGGACGTCATGGGCGGGAACGGCGCGCCAGACCTCGTCCTTGACGCGCACCTGGCCGGGCTCGTGGCGCGAGACACGCTGGGTGACCAGAGCCTCGGCGCCGATCACGGCGTCCACGTTGCTCGGCACCTTGTGCGTGCGCATGCGCGCACGCACCCAGCGGCGCCCGACGAGGACATAGAGGACGGCCAGGATGGCGGCGGACACGAAACCGATGAGCGTGTTGCCGAGAAAGAGCCCGAGCGCGCCGCCCAGGACGAGCGCCGAGCCGACGAGCACGAGATCGAAGCCGGCGAAGCCGCCGAGCGCGATCTCGATCAAGATGGCGATCGATCCGAGAATGACAAGGATCCAGCTGCCGCTCCACCCTCCCATGGCTCCCCTCCTGGCGCGTGCGTAGCGCGCGACGAATCTAGCAGCCACGCGCACACACGCAAAGGGCTAGGCGGCGCTGTGCTAGGCTCGCACCTCCGTAGGCCGCCGCGCCCAAGAGGAGGTTCCATGACGCCCGACGTCGAAACCGAACTCCAGTCCCTGCGTGCCGAGATCTCCGGGTTGAAGCGGCGCTCCGCGCTTCTCACCATCGGAGTCGCCGCTTCGCTCGGCGTCGCCGTGGCGACCTGGGTCGTGCTCGGCAATGCGCCGACGCCCGCCTATATCGCGGCGAAAGGATTCCTGGTGCGGGACGCGGGAGGGAAGACGCGCGCCATCCTTGGCGTGGCCTCGAACGGGAGCGCGAGCCTGGCCATCACCGACGACGCCGGTGCGCCGCGCGCTTCCTTGAGCGTGGACGGCGGCGGCTCGCCGCAGCTCGCCCTCACGACACGTGACAACGCGAGCACACTGATCGGCGCCCAGCGGATCGAGCGTCCCGGCCAGTTCCCGGGCGAGCGCCAGATCGAGAACCGAAACGCCGCTTCCATCGTGGTCTCGGACGCGGGGCGGGGCCTCTTTTGGTCCGTGCCTTGAGCGCGAGGGGGCTCTGGGGCTAACCTGAATCAGCCGCGTGAGGCATCTCGCCCACGCGTGAAGCCCCGCCGGGAGCGAACGCCCCGGCGAGCGGAGGATTCCATGCATCGCCGATTTCGTTTCTTCGCCGGCCCCGTTCCCGAGGCCGCGTGCGCGGTAGGGGTCGGCTCTCCGGCCGCCGCCTTCGGTTTCACATACGGAACTCAGGACGCATTCTCAGGCGGTGAATCCGGCGCCTTCGGCGTGCGGCGCCCGCTGCGCTTTCTCGCCCATCGTCTCGAGATGGACGAAGAGCAGGTGGCGGAGCTCGCGGCCATCCTGAACGATCTCAAGACCGAGCGCGCGCAGGCGGCGGTGGAAGAGCGCCGCAGTCTCACCGCCTACGCCGACGCCATCGCGGCCGACTCCTTCGACGAGGGCGGCGCGAGCGAGGCCGGCAAACGCCGCGTGCAAAGCTCGACCGACGTGCAAGGAGCCGTGCTCAAAGCCTTGCGCAAGATCCACGCGCTGCTCCGTCCGGAGCAACGCTCGCGTTTCGCCTACCTCCTGAGGACCGGCGCGCTTACGCTCTAGTCGCCGCGACGATAGGGACGGGGGCGCGCCTCTTGCGCCCCCGTTCTCTCTGCCGCACGAAAGGCCTCGGATGCCCGGAGAAGGAAGGTCGTCCTTGTTTCGCGCCGGCGAGGCGCCGCTCTTGGACGCGCGGCGCGCGCGCCGGGCGCTCGTGGTCGCCGATCCGGAGCTGGCCGCGCTCATGCGGAGTGTGGGGGCGTTTCGGCTGCGCACCAACGAGCTGCACAGCCCGATGACGGCCCTCGCCGAAGCCATCATCTATCAGCAGCTCACGGGCCAGGCGGCGGCTACGATTCATGGTCGCGTGCACGCACTCGGAACACGCGGGCGCTTTCCCACGGCCGAGGAGCTGAGCGGGATTCCGGTCGCCAAGCTGCGCAAAGCCGGACTCTCGCGGGCCAAGACGGCGGCGCTCAAAGACCTCGCGGCCAAGACGCTGGACGGCACCGTGCCCGGCATGGCGCGCTTGCGCCGCATGCCCGACGACGAGATCGTCGAGCGTCTGACCTCGATTCGGGGCATCGGGCGCTGGACCGTCGAGATGCTGCTCATCTTTCGATTGGGACGGCCCGACGTCCTGCCCACGACCGACTACGGCGTGCGCAAGGGATTCGCTCGCGCCTTCGGCACGAACGGCAGCTTGCCCACGCCCAAGCAGGTCGCCGAGCGCGGCGAGCGCTGGCGGCCCTACCGCACCATGGCGAGCTGGTATCTCTGGCGCGCTTTGGAGCTGCCGGAGAAGTCCTAGGCCTTCTGCGAGGGCACGAACTCCTCGAACACCGCTTTGCGCAGGAGCGAGGGCGGCAAGAGTCCCTGCGCGAGCAGGAAGTCGTGATATTTGAGGCGATGGAAGCGCGGGCCCAGGGCGCGCTCGGCGTCGGTGCGGATCTCGAGCAGGCGCTGGTAGCCGCAGAAGTACGAGGGCGCCTGAGCCGGCGC
>DATFWU010000140.1:0-2157 GCA_035259005.1 Candidatus Eiseniibacteriota bacterium | reverse complement strand
GCTCGAGGCCGAGGTGGCGCGAGAACGCCGCTCCACCGCACGCCTTCATGGCGAGGTCGGTGACCTGGAGCGCTGCCTCGAGGGCGGCGACCCGGGCCTGCAAGACGAAGAGCGGGCCGGCGGGCGAACCCTCGAAGAGATGGTCCAGCGTGTGGCCGAGGAGGGCGCGCGACTGCTCGGTCTTCACCGACATCTCGGCCAGGCGCGCGCGCAAATTGGGCAGGTCCCGAAGCTGGGTTCCCGAGTTCTGGAATCCGGCCGAGGTGAGGTGGGCGGTGGTGAGCGCCACGGCCGAGCGACAGAGCCCGTGGCTCATGGCCGCCGTGCCGACGCTGAACCACGGCAGAACGACCTGGAGCATGGTGGCCGCGCCCTCGCCCTGGCGGCTCACCAGGTCTCCCTCGCTCACCTTCACGTCCTCGAACGAGACCGGCTTGGAATCGTTGCCGCGAAGGCCCAAGCCGTCGAAGCGTCCCGCGGTCTTCACACCGCTCGCTTTGCGCCGCACGAGATACACGGTCGACTCGAGCGGTCCTTGGGCTCCCGGCTTGAGCCCGCTCGCCACGTACGAATCGGCGTGCTCGGCCGAGGTCACCCACGACTTCTCCGCCTTGGTCTCGAGATGGCCGTTCACCTGCGCGAGCCGGGACACCGGGGCCCAGAACTGCGAGCGCGAGCCGCGCTCGGAGAAGGCGAGCGTGGTCAGGTGATCACCGGCCGCGATGCGCCGCAAGAGAAGGTCGCGGTCCTGGAGCGTGCTGCTCGAGGCGATCGCCTGCGCGGCGCTGACATGCATGACGTAGATCATCGCAGTCGAGGCACAGCCGCTCGCCAGCTCCTCGGTCACGGCGGCGAAGGCCCGCATCCCCGCCCCTTCGCCGCCGAGCGCGCTCGGCACGCACAGGCCCAGGAGCCCGTGGCGGCGGATTGTCTCCAGACTTTCTTCGGGAAACCGGGCCTGCGCGTCCACGTCGGCGGCGTGGGGCCCAAGCACGTCCTTCGCCAGCAAGCTCGCCACCGCCTGGAAACGAGCGTCGTTTTCGCTCAATCGGTAGGGATGAGTCACGCGATCCTCCCGGCTCGCGGACAGGCCGCGAGCCCTTGGCAAACAGAGAGCGCCACCACGAAGCGGTGCGCCGTCGTCGTCTCGATGTCGATCGAAGTGGGCTGCCGCCGCTCAGGCGAGCGCGGCCGAACGAAGCTGCGGAAGGATGGAGCCCGCCACCCTAGGTGAGGGCGACTCAGCCAAAACCGGAGGAGTGGAAAAGCACCTTCGCGGGGAACACGGAGCAAGTGTCACACGAGTTCGCGAGCCCGGCAATGGAAGAGCCCCTTCCCAACTCCGAGCTTGCGCGGGCTTTGCAAGAACCCTACGCTAGGAGTCACTTTTCCGGGTGGCCCGCGCCCGGCCGCATATTCCGCGTGTCGCGAAGATCGCAATCCCACAACCAGGAGTTCGCAACCATGACCGGATGGCGCCTGTCCCTGGCTCGCATTTCGCTCGCTCTTGCGGTGGCCGCGATCTCGCCCCTGACCGCCCGTGCCGCCGAGTCCGCGAGCGTGACCGGCAAGGTCACGGACGCAGGTGGTGCCGCTCTCCCCGACGCCGTGGTCAGCGTGGCCGAGCTCAAGCTCGGCACGACCAGCGGAGCCGACGGCTCCTTCTCGTTCGCCGGCTTGCCGGCCGGGCGCTACACGCTCTCCGTGCGCCGCTCGGGATATGCGCCTTCGGTCATCACGTTCACGGTTCCCCCGGCCTCCCCCCTCGAGATCAAGCTCGCCACGACCCCCTTCCAGATCGCACCGCTCGACGTGACCGGAACGCGCGGGCCCATCGATCCCGACCGATCCGCCCAGCCCACGGCCTCGCTCTCGGGAGACGACGTGCAGAAGGAACGCTCGGTCTCGCTCGCGCACGCCATCGACGCGTTGCCCGGCATGCGCACGATCTCGACCGGCGAGCAGGTTGGTAAGCCCGTGATCCGCGGCCTCGCCGGTCCACGCGTGCTCGTGCTCGAGGACGGCTACCGGCTCGAGGACTACTCGTGGAGCGACGAGGACGGCCCCTCGGTCGACGCGCGCCTCACCGACCGCGTCGAGGTCGTGCGCGGCCCGGCCAGCGTGCTCTACGGATCCGACGCCATGGGAGGCGTCGTG
>DATFWU010000139.1:0-4277 GCA_035259005.1 Candidatus Eiseniibacteriota bacterium | reverse complement strand
ATTGAGCAAGCCCAGGGGCTTCCTATCCGTGGTGGCCGCGCCAGCGAGCTCAAGGTGACGATCGAGGCGAAGTACACGGTGGGCGAGTACGACATCCTCATTCTCTCGGCCAAGGACTCGAATGGACTGGCCACCTGGCTCTATGAGAATGGCTATCGTATCCCGCCGGGCGCGCCGACGGTGATCAAGAGCTATCTCGCGCAGAACATGAAGTTCTTCGTCGCCAAGGTGAATCTCAAGGAGCAATCGAAGCTCGGCTTCACCCACCTGCGCCCCATCGCGGTGGCCTACGAGTCGCCCAAGTTCATGCTCCCGGTGCGGCTCGGCACGGTGAACGCTTCGGGACCTCAGGAGTTGTTCGTGTATTGCCTGACCCGCAAGGGTCGTGTGGAGCCGGTCAACTATCGGCTCGTGCGCCTGCCCTCCGACGCCGAAATCCCCGAATACGTGCAGGGCGACTTCGCCAACTTCTATCGCTCCATGTTCCAGCACCGCGCGGATCGGGAGCCAGCGTCGGTGTTCCTCGAGTATGCGTGGAACATGGGCTCGTGCGATCCTTGCGCCGCTTCTCCCCTGAGCCCAGACGAACTGCGCGAACTGGGCGCGTATTGGGCCGATCCTTCGGCGGGCCCGGGAGGCTCACCCATGGTGTTCATCACGCGTCTGCACACGCGCTACGACGCCCAGCACTTCCCCGCCGACATCACGTTCCAGGAGACCGAGGACCAATCGAATTTCCAGGGCCGATTTGTGATTCGCCATCCCTGGAAGGGCGGCGGAAGCTGCCCGGCTCTTGCCGATTATCTGAACAGCCTGCGCGCGCGCCAGAAAGAGCAGGCGCGCACGCTGGCCGATCTCACCGGCTGGAGTCTGGCGTCCATCGAGGCCAAGATGCCGGCCGTGGCGGACGCCCAGCCCTCCTCCTGGTGGAACCGGATGTGGAAGCACTGAGGGCCCTCGTTCTCCGGCTTGCCAGCGGAGCGTCCTCTTCGTAGTGTCCGACCGCGTGGCGGTCCGCCGCCGCGCTGTCGCTCGGACCCGATCGGAGAAGCCGCTGCCCGTGCCCCCAGTCAACGAAGCCCAGCTGGCCGCCGACTACGCGCTCTGCGCGCGCATCGCCCGTCACGCCGAGAACTTTCCGGTGGCGAGCCGGCTTCTGCCTGCGCGCTTCCGTCCCCATCTCGCGGCGGTCTACGCCTACGCGCGCGGCGCCGACGATCTCGCCGACGAGGCCACACCCCGTCTCGGGGAGCGCGCCATCGCGCCGGATCCGGACGCGCGTCTCGCCGCCCTGGACGCCTGGGAGGCCGGACTCGACGGCCCGCCACCGGCCGGGACCGAGCCCATCTTCCGCGCCCTCGCCGCCTCGCGACGCGATTGCTCCCTCCCCGACGGCGAGCTTCGCTCCTTGCTGCAGGCTTTCCGTTACGACGTGCGTCATCAGGGCTACGCCACCTGGGAGGATCTCCTGGGCTACGCGCGTCAGTCGGCGGCCTCGATCGGCCGGCTCGTCCTCGCGGTCTGCGGGGAGCGCAACGAGGGTGTCGTGAAGTCGAGCGACGAGCTGTGCGTGGCGCTCCAGCTCACGAACTTCTGGCAGGATCTCTCGCGCGATATTCCGCTCGGTCGCGTCACGCTTCCCGAAGGGATCTGGCGAGGCAAGACGCTCGACGGCAACCGGCTGCGCGCGCTCAAGGGCAGCGCGGCCGAACGATGGAAGGCGCTGGGCAAGGCCGACCGCGCCCGCCTCGTGTCCGCGCTCGCCATCGCGGTCGAGCGCACGGAGACGATGTACGAGCACACGCACGACCTGCCGTCGCGTGCGGGCAAGTCGCTCGGCAGCTACTTGAGCGCGGTCTGGAACGGCGGGCACACGGTGCTCGAGCGCGTGCGCGATCTCGGCGAGGAGGCTTTCGTCGAGCGCCCCTCTCTGTCCTGGACCGATCGCGCTGCCATCGCCTGGCGCGCGGTCATCTCGCGCGCCTGATGGGCTGGCCGATCCGCTCCTCGTTCGCGCCCGCGTTCTGGCTGCTGCCCGAGCCCAGGCGCACGGCTTTGGTCACGCTCCACCGCTTCTGCCGCGCCGCCGACGAGGCGGTGGACGGCCTGCCGGGCGGCTCGCCCGAGGTGGCCGCGCGGCTCCAAGCGTGGCGCGCCGAGGTCGCTTCTCTGTTTGGCGAAGGCTCGCCGTCCACGCCCGAGGGGCGCGCGCTACAACCTTATGTCTCGCGCTACGGCATGAAGCGCGCCGACTTCGACCGCCTCATGGATGGCTTGGCCCGCGACGCGCGCGGCGAGGCGATCGAAAGCGAAGAAGATCTCGCGCGCTATTGCCTCGGGGTCGCGGCGGCGCCGGGATTTCTCTCGCTTTCGATCTTCGGCTGCCCCGAGGCGCGGGCTTACGCGCACCGCCTCGGCTTGGCCCTCCAGATGACGAACATCCTGCGCGACGCGCGCGAGGACTTGGTGGGCGGCCGCCTTTACTTTCCGCTGGAAGACCTGCGCGCCGCGGGGGTGACGCCCGAAGAGCTGGCCGCCCTCGCCCGCTCCAACGGCGCCGAACCCGAAAGCGTGCAGCGCCTGATCGCGCGGGGACGCGAGCGCGCGCGCGCCTGGTTCGCCGAAGCGGAGTCGGCGTACGAGGCCGAGCCCGCGACCACGCGGCGCTTCCTGGGCGCGGCGCGCGGCATGCATTACTTGTATCGCGCGCTCCTGGATCGCATCGAGCAGGAGTCCCCCCTTCCCCGCCGTCGCGTGCGGCCCTCGCGCGCTCACGTTCTCTCCGCTGTCTTTCGCGCTTGGCGTGACACCGCCCTCGCCGGCTGACGTCCTCGTCGTCGGTGGCGGCGTAGCGGGCTTGAGCTGCGCGACCCGGCTCGCGGAGCGCGGCCGGCGCGTCGTCTTGGTCGAAGCGCGCGGGCGGCTGGGAGGGCGCGCGGCCTCCTGGGTCGATCCCCGCATGAACGCGGAGATCGACAACGGCCCGCATCTTCTGGCGGGCACGTATCGCGAGCTTCGTTCGTTCTTCCGACGCCTCGCTGTCGATCCCTGGCACGGCGCCGAGCGCCTTCGCGTCGCGCTGTGGTCGGCTTCGCCACGGCGGCGCCATGTGCTCGCGTGGCGTCGCGCGCCGGGTCGGCTCGGACTCGCTCTCGGGTTCGCTCAGTTCGGCGCCCTCTCGCCTGGCGATGCGCTGCGTGCCTTGTCCGTGGTTCGGGCCGCGCCCGAGGCGGAACAAACTAGCGATCGCCCGCTCGCCGACTGGCTCGCTTCTCTGGGACAGAGTGCCGAGTCGCGGCGCTGGCTCTGGGATCCCATGGCGCGTGCCGTGTTCAACGAGGAGCCCGCGATTCTTTCGTCACGACTCTTCGCCATGGTAGTGCGACGCCTGCTCGGCGAAGACGCGCGATCGGCCGCGCTGCTTCGTCCGCCAGTTGGCCTCTCTCGCCTGTACGCCGAGCCGGCAGCGACCTATTTGTCACAACGAGGCTCCGAGGTGCTCACGTCGTGGCCCGTCGAGAGCGTGCGCTGCGAAGCCGATCGATTCCTCCTCGAGGGCCGCTCCGGCGTTGTCGCCGCCCGCGCCCTTTGCCTCGCGATCCCGGCGGAGCCCACGGTCCGGCTGCTCGGCACCGACCGGGCGGCCCATATCCCCCGTCTGGCCGATGCGGCCCGGGCGGAGCAGGCGCCGCTCACCACGGTGCACCTGTGGTACCAGGGCGCTGAGGCGGGCCTGGGCGAGCCCTTCGTCGGCTTCGTCGACGAGGAGTTCGCCTGGGCGTTCGATCAGGGCCCGGTGCCCGGGCGTCCGCTCCGCCAGCTCGCGTTGGTGGCGCCCGGCTCACGTGAGCTCGCCGGCCTCACCGCGCCGCGTCTAGTACGCCTCGCCCGCCACGTACTCGATGCGCACGAGCCGTCTTTCGCCCAGCGCACGCTGCACGACGCGCGCGTGGTCAAGGAGCCGCACGCCGCGCCCTCGCTCACGCCCGAAGCGGCCCGATCCCGGCCGGCTGTCGAGACACCGATTCCCGGCCTCGTGCTGGCTGGCGATTGGGTTGACACCGGGCTCCCCGCGACCCTCGAAAGCGCGGCCTGGAGTGGCAATCGGGCGGCGGATGTTCTCGATTCCGCCCTGCGTCGCGATCCGCCCCGGGGCGGATGATTTATGTAAACTTGGCCATCGATCCTTGGTTTTCGCATGCTAGGGTGGTGCGCGATCGCTCGCGCGTCCGCCCCGGAGAGTCCATGAACCCAAGGCGCTTCGCCTGGCTGCTCGT
>DATFWU010000138.1:0-17300 GCA_035259005.1 Candidatus Eiseniibacteriota bacterium | reverse complement strand
CAGCACCGCCCCGCCCCACTCCCCGCCCACGCCGAAGCCCTGGATGAAGCGCAGGACGACGAGCGCTGTGGGCGCGGCGATGCCGATCTTGTCGTAGCTCGGGACGAGTCCGATGCACGCGGTGGCGATGCCCATGAGCAGAAGCGACCAGAAGAGCATCGCCTTGCGCCCGACGCGATCGCCGAAGTGGCCGAACACCGCACCGCCGAGCGGGCGCGCCACGAAGCCCACGGCGTACGTTCCGTAGGCGCTGAGCTGGCCCGCCAGGGGATCGAGAGTCGGGAAGAACAGCTTGTTGAAGACGAGCGCGGCCGCGAGCCCGTAGAGGAAGAAGTCGTACCACTCGATCGTCGTTCCGATGAAGGAAGCGAGGATGACCTGCCGGATCGAAGTCGGCTGGGTCACCGTTTCTCCGCCAGGAACATCCGGCGCGCTATCGCCTCCCGCCGCGCCATCTCGGTTCGTGTCTCGATGACCGGGTTCCTCATCCCGGGATCGGCGTCTGCTGCATGGTCACGGCCTGCCAGCGACCGTCGCGCCACACGAACACGCGCGTGTACCAGATTCTTCCGGCGAACGGATTCCCGTGGAACAGCCCCGTGTTGTTGGCGATGGCGCGCAGCACCGCGACGTCTCCGTAGACGCGCACGTTGGTGCTGTCGTACTTCACCGTCAACAGTTTGAGATCGCCGCTCGAGATGTCGCGCAGGTTGTCGGCCTTGGTGCGTAGCGCGCCGAGGCGCGAGATCTCGACGAAGTCGTCGGCCACGAGCTTCGCGAGCGCGGTCGTGTCGGCCTTGAGCAGGGCGTCGGCACGGGCCTGCTCGGCGGCGCGGACCCCGGCCTCCCCGGTATTGCCGCCGGCTGCTCGAGCCAGCGTGCCGGCCATGCCGAGGACGAAAAGCAGGGACAGGAAGAGCGCGATTCTCTTGGTCATGACCCGTTCCTTTCCGAACTGAAACACTAGGAGTATCCGCCCCGGGGCGGATTGAGCCTCGGTTGACCCTCCTTCAACGTGGGCACGCCTGGCCAGGTTTCACGCCTGGCCAGGTTTCACACCTTGCCAGCCTTCACGCCTTGCCTGGGCTCATGGCCCCGGAGGGCCGCCCCACTCGAGCCAAGTGCCCTTGCCGGAGGCGAGCGCGGCGCGATGAATCTCGTGGGCCGAGGCCAGATCCTCGATGGCGATGCCTAGTGATTCGTAGACGGTGATGTCATCGCGCGAGGTACGGCCCGCCACCTTGCCGATCAGGACCTCCCCCAGCTCGCCCAGGAGGTGCGCATCGGTGATCGCTCCCTCCCGGCGCGGGATCAGGAACTCTCCCGACTCGTTCACACACGATTCGCGACAATCGGTGTAGAGGCGCGAGCGCCGTACCGCCTCCGTGTCCAGCTCACGCGTGCTCGCGAAGCACGCTCCGACCGCGTTCACGTGCGCGCCGGGCGAGAGCCACTCGCCGCGTACGACCGGCTCCTTGGCCGAGGTCGTCGTGCACACGAGATCGGCGCCGCGCACGGCTTCCTCGGCGCTCGCGCTCACCTCGATGGGCATGCCGGCGGCCTCCGCCTGCTCGCTGGCGAAGCGCTCGGCGTTGGCGCGCGAGCGGCTCCACACGCGCACGCGCTTGAGCTTTCGCACCGCGCGCATGGCGGCCACATGGCTTCGCGCCTGGGCCCCCGAGCCGATGAGCGCCAGGTCCCCGGCGTCGGGCTTGGCCAGGACGTCGGTCGCGGCCCCCGAGGCCGCGGCGGTGCGGATCGCGGTGATCGCCGTGGCGTCGATGATGGCCAGCGGCTCGCCGTGTTGCAGTCCGAACAGCATGACCACGCCCTGGTGCGAGTCGTAGGCCGTGCCGTGATTGCCGGGCATCACGCTCACCACCTTGAGCCCGAAGCTCTTGGGCTCGCCGAGATATCCCGGCATGAGCCCCAAGATTCCCGAGCCATCGGGCAGGCGCACCATGCTGCGCAGCGGCAGCACGGTGTCGCCGCGCGCGAAGGTCTCGAGAGCGCGGCGCATGAGCCCGACGCAGGTCTTCATGGGCAAGAGATCGTGCACGCCAGCTTGGTTCACGAACAGCACCTTCATGAAACGCTCTCCTTCGATTCGAACAAGGCGAAGACGCGCTCGGGATCCACGTTGCCACCGGAAACGACGCTCACGACCAGGCTCCCCGCGGGCACGTTCACCTTGCCGGCGAGGAGAGCCGCGGTCGCCGCCGCCCCCGCACCCTCGACGTAGAGCTTGGCGCGCACGAGCAGCGCGCGCATGGCTTCGCGGATCTCCTCCTCGCTCACGAGCACGATGTCGTCGAGGGCTTCGCGCGCGACCTCCAGCGGCAGGGCGCCCACGAAGGGCGGCGTGAGCCCGTCGGCGAGCGTGGCCGGCCGGGGCGCGGGCACGGGCTTGCCGGCCGCGAGCGCGGGCTTCATGCCGGGCCCGGCTTCGAGCTCGACGCCGATCACCCGGCAGCGCGGATGAAGCGCCTTCACGGCGCTCGCCACACCGGCCATGAGTCCACCACCGCCCATGGGGACCACCACGCACTGGGCGTCGGGGACCTGCTCGGCGATCTCGAGACCGAGCGTGCCGGCGCCGGCGAGGCCGGCCGGATCGTCGAAGGGATGCACGAAAGCGGCACCGGTTCGCGCTTCTTCCTCACGCAGGCGGTCGAATAGCGTCGTGCGATCGGCGTGGGCCACGATCGTCGCCCCGTAGCCGCGCACGGCTTCCGTCTTCGAGCGCGGCGCATCGGCCGGCATGACCACCGTGCAGGGCACGCCGACCACGCTCGCCACCCACGCCACGGCTTGGGCGTGATTGCCGGCCGAGACCGTGATGAGCCCGCGCGCGCGGCGCTCGGGCGGAAGCGACAGCACGAGATTGAGCGCGCCACGCGGCTTGAACGAGCCTGTCTTCTGGAAGCTTTCGCACTTGAGAAGCAAGCGCACGCCCGCGTGCTTGCCGAGGCTCCGCGAAGTGAGCACGGGCGTGCGGTGCAGGTGCTCGGCGGTCCGCGCCTGCGCGCTTCGAATGTCGGCGATGGGGATGAGCATGAGAGGCTGAAACTTGCACCGCGAGCGGGGGAGGTCAAGAGACCGGTGACAGGCGCGGGTCGCGGGTGCTAGCGTGCCCACTCCTCACCCGTCGAAAGGATCTGCCCATGCGACCACTCGCAATCGCTCTCGTGCTCGTCAGCGCCGCTTTCGCGCCCGCCGTGGCCGCCACCGAGGACACCGCCGAGCTCGCCAAGAAGCTGAGCAATCCGATCAGCGATCTGGTGAGCCTTCCGGTTCAATTCAACTGGGAGTTCGGCGAGGGACCTGACGAGGACACCTGGGAGATCACCAACATCCAGCCGGTCGTGCCTTTTCACTTGAGCCAGAGCACGAACATGATCGCGCGCTTGATCATGCCCACGATCAACCGTCCGGGAACGACGCTCGACGGCGACATGACCTTCTCGCTGTTCTTCTCGCCGGCGCGCTCGAGCGGAGTGACCTGGGGCGCCGGGCCGGCGATGATCCTGCCGCGCACGGGAGAAAAGTGGGGCCTCGGGCCCACGTTCGTCATCCTCAAGCAGACGGGCAATCTGACCTATGGCGCGCTGGCCAACCAGATCTGGTCGTTCGCGGGAGACGACCAGGCTCCCGACGTGAGCCAGCTTTTCTTGCAGCCTTTCTTCGCCGTCCAGGCGAGCAAGACCGTGACCTTCACCATCCAGTCCGAGACCCAGGCCAACTGGCAAGCGTCGAGCGGCAACGAGTGGACGATCCCGCTCAATGTTCTCGTCTCGAAGCTCGTGAAGCACGGTCCGGTGCCGATCAGCTACACCGGCGGCGCCGGCGTCTATCTCGATTCGCCCGACGGCGGCCCCGAGTGGAAGCTGCGCGGCGCCATCACCATGCTCTTCCCGGTGAAGTAGTGCGCTGACCGCCTTACTTCTGCGCCTCGGCCATGAGCCGGTCGATGCGACGAAGATTGTTGTCGCGGTTCGACGCCATGGCGATCTGGTTCGCCGATCGTCGCGCCTCCTCGAGAACCGCGCGCGCCTGGGCGCTGTCGCCTTTGCCGATGAACGCCCCCGCCTTGGTTTCCAAGAGCCAGGTTCGACCCAAGGGTCCATCGACGCGCGCGAGCCCGCGGTCGCAGGCGGCGAGGGCCTCGTCGTAGCGCTTGGCGTCGCTCAAGACCTGCGCGAGCCGCAGGCAGGCGTTGTAATTGCGCGGCATGGCGCGCTCCGAGGCCTCGAGCGGCGCAATCGCTCGCTCCGGCGTGCCCAGCATGGAGACGGCGTCGACGCGCGCGATGTCGAGGGCACTTCGCTCGTCGTCATTGGCGGGCTTCGTCCTCTCGATCTCGGCGAGCCAGCGATCCCCCCACTGCACGGTGGCCACCGTGTCGCCGGCGAGATCCGTGCCGGCCATGAGCTCCTGGTAGAGCTGGAAGCGATCGTTGCGTGCGATGGTCGTGATGGCGGTCGCTTCGCGAGCGAGCGGAACCAGCTTCGCCCGCGCGGCCACGGCCCACGCGGTCGTGTCCGCCATGTTGGCGGACAGGAGGCCGGCCAGGACGACGCGCGCGAACCCGGGACCTCGATTCATGCCGGGCGCCTCCGCGAGCGCCAGATCGGCGCACGCCTGGTGCTCCCCGCTCGTCATGAGCGTCCAGGCCAGCTCGGCCATCGCCGGCTCGCGCTGGGGCCAGCTCGCGCCACCGAGAGCGAGCGCGCGGCGATACGCGGCGACCGCCTCCGGCAGCTGGCCATGGCCGAGCGCTTCCTCCGCTTGGGCCAGCGCCGAGTCGGCGGGAGCGAGCGGGCGAGCCCCTAGGTCACGCGCCCCGCCATCGAGAAATTCGTTGAGCTGAGCCAGGCTCAAGCCTCCGTAGTGGCTCGCCGCCACACGGCCGCTCGCCGGATCGATCACGTACAAGCTGGGTGTGAATACCACACGATACCCGGTGAGGAATTCCTTGTTCACGGGACTGTCGAAGTTCAGCTCGAGCCAGACGAACCGTCCGGCCTGCTTCTCCAGGGCGGGATCTTGAAGCTCCGCCCGGAGAAGACGGCACGAGTATCACCATGGAGCCCAGACGTCGACGAAGAGGGGCAGATGGCGCGCCGTGGCTTCGGCGCGGGCGCGGGCGTAGTCGTTGGACAGCGTGGGAAGGGCGTGCCCCGTGGACGGCGCCAGGGCGGTGAGAAGAACAAGGGTCGAGAGCTTCATCGTGCTCCTCCGAAAGCGCGAAGGGAGCGCGGCCCTCCACGGAGCCCCAGCCTAGGAATTCATGGGTCCGGTTGCTAGATCCGATATAGAATCGATTTTCGGACCCATTTTCGGAGGCCCAACCTGCGCCGATCCCGTGGCTCCTTGCTTCCGCCCATCCGCGCCCCGCGCATTCGCCGTCGCGACGTCTACGCCACCCTGCGAGGCGCGGTGCTCGACGGCGTGCTCCACCCGGGCGAGCGGCTGCCTTCCACGCGGCTCGCCGCGAAAGACTACGGCGTGTCGCGCGGCATGATGGAAGAGGCGTACGCCGAGCTGGTCGAAGAAGGCTTGCTCGAGCGCGCCGTGGGCCGCGGCACCTTCGTCGCAGCGCGGGCGGTGCACCTGCCCGACCGGCGGGCACGCGCCCTTTCCCTGTCGCGCTCCGCGCTGTCACCTCGCGGGCGCTCGCTGGTCGAGGACGCGGCCTGCCGCGAGCCCGAGGCCCTTCGCCCCTTCAACGCCGGAGTCGCCGACACGCGCGAGTTTCCGTGGCGCGTGTGGCACCGGCTGCAAGCCCGCGCGAGTCGCGACCTGGCCGAAGCCGGTCTCGGCTTCGCCGATCCGCGCGGGCTTCCTGCGCTCCGGCAAGCCATCGCGCGTTATCTCTCGGCGTTCCGCGGTCTCGCCTGCGCGCCCGATCAGGTCGTCGTTTTCAACAGCTCGCAACAGGCGATCTTCGCCGTCGCCACGCTTCTCCTGGACCGGGGCGACCAAGCCTGGATCGAAGACCCGTGCTATCTCGGAGCGCGCGCCGCGCTCGATCTGGCCGGCGTCAAGGCGATCCCCGTGCCGGTCGACGCAGACGGCCTGCGAATCGATGTCGGCATCCGCCGCGCGGTGCGCGCGCGTCTCGTCTACGTCACGCCGTCGCACCAGTACCCGACGGGCGTGACGCTGGCTCTCGAACGACGTCTGGCTCTTCTCGATTGGGCAGCCGGTAGCCGCACCTGGATCCTGGAAGACGACTACGACGGCGAGTTCCGCTACACGGGCCGGCCGCTCCCCCCTCTCGCTTCGCTCGGCTCGCGGGCTCGCGTCCTCTACCTCGGCACGCTCAGCAAGGCGATGTTCGTGTCGCTGCGGCTCGCCTACCTGGTCGTTCCGGAGGCACTGGTCGAGCCCGTGGCGAACCTGCGCACGCAGCTCGACGGCTTCACGCCCGCTCTCGCTCAGAAGACGATGACCCTCTTTCTCGACGAGGGCTATTTCGCCCCGCACCTGCGCCGCATGCGCACGATCTACGGGGCCAAGCATGCCGCGCTGGTCGACGGCTTGGCGCCGCTCGCGCCTCTTGGCTGGACCTGGTCTGAGCAGGGGGCGGGGTTCCACCTGCTCGTCTCTCACCCGGACACGCGCACGGTGCGGGCCACGGCGGCCGCGAGTCGTCTCGATCTCGCTCGGCTCGCGCGCTATCGCGTTCGGCCCGGGCGCGGGGATGGGTTGCTGCTTCGCTTTGGAGGTCTGGAAATGGGCGCCGTCAAGTCCGGGGCCCGCGCGCTGGTGCGTGCCGCGGCCGCCTCGGTGTAGGATTCTGTCGCCGCAACCGTCGCCCATGTCCTTGCCAGGGAGGTGCCCCGATGACACCAAAGACTCTCGCGATCGCGCTGCTTTCGACCGCGATCCTGCTCCCCACCATCGCGAGCGCGAGCAAGCCGGACTCGACGGCCGCGAAGGCCCACAGCACGAGCGCGAACACCAAGGCGAACCCATCTACTCAGCACAAGATGACCATGGCCGAGGCCAAGAAGAAGCTCGGCATCGTGGTCTTCCCCGCCAAGAACCAGACGCCGCAGCAACAGGAAGCCGACGAGCTGGCGTGCCTGCAGTGGTCCGCCGACCAGGCGGGCGTGAAGCCGGGAGACCAGGGCCCGGACGCCAAGGCGGCAGGTGACGCGGCCGCGGCCAAGGTGGATTCAGCGGCTTCCGGCGCGGCCGTAAAAGGCGCCGCCAAGGGAGCGGCAGCTGGCGCCATCGTCGGAGCCATCACCGGCGACGCCGGAACCGGGGCGGCCATCGGCGCCGGTACGGGCGCGGTCGCGGGGCGGCGCGCCAAGAAGAAGGCCAAGGAGCAGGCTTCGGCGCAGGCGGAGGAGCAGGTCAACGCGCAGAAGCAGGCCAAGCTCGACGAGGTGAAGAAGGGAATGGCGGCCTGCCTGGAATCGAAGGGCTATACGGTCAAATAGAGGGACCGCGAGCGAGCCGCGCCGGCGCGCGGCTCGCCCTTCGCCTCACGGAATGTAGACGATCCCGAAGCGCAGATTGGTCAGCGAGAACTTGATCTGGCTGGACGGTCCGACTTGCTGATTGCCGTTGTCGAATCTCGGATCCACGTCCACCTTGACCGCGTCGGCGCCCGCTCCTAGCTCCAAGCCCACCTTGTGCGACACGAAGTACCGCGCCGCGGCATTCGCTTCGATGTAACGGAAATGGAATCGGTCGATGCGGAGCTTCACGATCCTGGCGTCGGTCTCCGCGTACCAGCGGGTCCCCATGAGGAAGCGCCCGTAGAGACCGAGCGATCCCACCGGGGCGGTGAAGTTCTGCGAGGCCGAGTAGCTCACCCCGCCGCCACCGGCGGAGGCCAAGGCGTCGAGCTCCGCGTTGAGGAAGAGCGCGCCCAGCCCAACGCCCACACCCGCCTGGGTCCTCTCCTTCGCGATGAAGGCATAACGGTAGTTCAAGAACAGGAGGTTCGTGGTGAGCTTGCTGTCCAGGCTCGCGCCCAAATTGAACGTCGTGTCCCGGAAGATGATGCTGCGCTCCAAGGTCTTCTCGCCGGTTCGTGCGGCCCACTGGAAGCCGCCTTCCAGCTCGTGCTTGCGACCCAGCCGCAAGCGGGCGTCGATGCGCGGCTGCGGCTTGACGGTCGAGAGCCCGAGATCCTTCTCGGCGTCGATCGTAGTCCCCTCGCCGCCTCCGTTGCTCCGGTCGACGCGAATGTCGGTGTTGAGGATGACGGCCGTGAACGAGGGCGAGATCTCCCACTTGTTGTACAAGCTCGTGAAGTGGCTAGCAGGAGCAGCGGCCGGACTCGGCGCCGCGGCCGGACTCGGCGCCGCGGTCGGAGTCGGCGCGGCGGCCGGCGTCTTGGTCGAGTCGGGTGTTTGCGCCACGGCGGGAATGGCGAAGAAGAGCGCGGCCAGCATGGAAAAACACAACCATACGTGCAGGGATTTCATCGAGCCTCCTGGAGAAAGCGCTCGCCAGACTATCACGATCGGGCCCCAAATGCTCACGACGATCGAGCCCCCCGCCCACGCGCGCGAAACGTCTGCGGCGTTGCACCCGTCCAGCGCCGGAAGGCGCGATGGAAAGCCGCCGGCTCTGAATAGCCGAGCGCATAGGAGATCTCGGCGATCGAGAGCCCGTCTCCTCGCAGGTGCCGCTCGGCGGCTTGGCGCCGCGTGTCTTCCAGAACCGTCTGAAACGTGGTCGCCCGGTCGGCCAGGCGACGTTGCAGCGTGCGCGAGGTCATGGCCAGCTCGCGCGCCACGTCGTCGATCCCCAGGCACCCCTCTGCAAGTCCCCGAACGATCGCTTGCCGCACCTGGCTCACGATGTCGCCACGCGCCGGCTTCTTCGCAAGCTGCTCGGCCGCCTGCTGCTCGAGAACCGAAAACAAGATGGAGTCGCGGCGGTTCATGGGCAGTGCCAGCGTCTCCTTGCTCATGACGTAGCCGCTCCAGGCCGCGCCCGCGCGCACCGGGCAGCCGAGCACCGCTTCGAACTCCGCCACGTCATCCGGCGGATGCAGGAAGCTCACGTACCTGGCCAGCGCTCGTCCCTCGCTCTCGCGCCGCAAGTGCAGGAGCGCGACCGAAATACCGTATTGCTCCGCGAAGGCTTCTCCCGGAAGCAACGATTGAATACGCAGGCCTTCTTCCGTCTCGGTCAGCACCAGCTCGCAACCGGGCGCCGCAAGCCGGTAGTAGCGGGCCAGATTTCGTAAGCCTTCCCCGACGCTGGCGCAGGAGACGACGAGGTAGTCGACGAGAGGAAACGCGCCGAGAGGCGTCGCCTGCGCGACGTGGAGTCCCAGATTGGCGCGCGGCCGAGCCCGCTGGGCGTGGCCGACGAGGTCGCCGAACACGGTGCAGGGCACCCGGGCGTCAGGGTCGGCGATCTGGCGCTCCTCGAGACCGCAAGCGGCCAAGAGGCCGGCCCGCGCGTAGCCCAGCCGCTCGAGCGCGTCGACGAGCGGCCGCACGCTTCCGCTTTCGATCGTCGGCGGCGCGGCCGGCTGATTCGTGGCGCGAGATGTCAATGGATTGGCGTCTCCGGTCCTCACGAGAGCGGGTGAATCCGGCGATGATCCTGCCAGCGGGTTCTCGCGGGAGCAATCCCCAGGAGGTGCGCCTTGGCGGGACGAATCGGTTGGGAGCGCTGGGTCGTGAGCGGGCTCGGGGCGGCGACGATCGCTGCCATCGTGGGACCGGTGGCAGCGCGGGAGCAGGCGTGGGCCGGCGGGCTGGCCGTGGCGATCGCGCTCTCCACCACTCCGTGGGCGGCACGACACTTGCCCGCGTCTCTCGACGGCGCGTGGCGAAGGCGGCGCGTCGTCAGCATCCTGTGGGCGCTGAGCGCGCTTCTCGCCATCGCGCAGATGGGGCGGCTCTCGGCCTTCATGGCCGACTCGTCACGCACCTGGGGCGCCACGGTGCCCGAGCCGCTCTCGACGAACCACGCTTGCCTGTCCGCTTACGTCTACGCCGCCGATCTCAGCCGGCGCGGCGTGGAAAACCTATACGATGCAAGGTGGTATCCGCTCTTCGACCCGCCCGGGCCAACCTGTCGTCTGGTCGCGACACCGGTGCGCGGCCTGCAAGCCTGGATCTCGGATCCCTACGAGTATCCGCCGCCATTTCTGCTCTTGCCGCGGGCCGCGCTGGCGCTTGGCGCCTCGTTCGACGACATCCGCGCCTGGTGGTTCGTCATCCAGGCGCTGGCGCTGATCGCCGCGGGACTCGGGCTGGCTCTTTGGCTGGGCGGTGCGGCGGGGGCCACCATCGGTCTTCTGCTTCCCGCGGTGCTCGCTTCGCTGGAAACCATGTTCACTCTTCAATTCGGCCAATTTCACGCCGCGGCACTCGGGCTCGCGCTCGGCGCGATGATCGCGTTCCGTGAGCGACGCCAGGCGCTCGGTGGCGCTCTGCTGGCCGCCGCCATAGTCGTCAAGCTCTCCCCCGCGATCCTGCTCGTGCTCCTGGCGACCAGACGCGAATGGCGCGCTCTTGCCTGGACAGTGCTCGCGAGCGCCGTCTACTCGCTCGCGGCCCTGGTCGTGCTCGGGCTCGCGCCCTTCACCGCCTTCTTCGGTTATCAGATCCCGCGCCTGGTGAGCGGCGAAGCCTTCCACTTCACGCACAGCGGACGGCACGAAGTCTTCCTCGTGTCGCGCAATTTCTCGGTCGCGGGACTGGGCGCGAAGCTCGCGCTCCTCGGTGCGCCACCCACCGCGATCGCCGCGGTCGCGATTCTTCCGGCCCTGTTCACGATCGCGCTTGGGGCGCTGGCGATCGCCGTGGCACGCGGCGCACGCTCGCGCGTCGAGGAGGTTCTCGTGTGGCTTGGGCTCCTCGACCTGGCCGCCCTCCGAAGCCCGGTCGCGCCCTCCGCCTACGTGCTCGCGCCCGTGCTCTGGCTCCTCGTGCTGCTCGCGACCAAGGCGCGGGGACGCCGCACCGCCATCGCCGCGCTCGCGACCGCCTGGGTGATCGTAGTCGGGCCTCCCCCCTTGCCCGACCGCGTCGATCTTCTGGTCAGCATCGCCTCCCAGACGTTCGTCGTCGCCCTTTGCTTCGTCACGGTATGGGCGGCACGCCGGACCTCGCTCGCCCCCTTCGCCGCGTGCGCGGAGACGGCGGCCGCCCCGCCGGTCAGCTCGCCCGCGCGACCTGAACCCGGGTCGTGATCTGACCTGTGGCTCCCGGCACGCTCTTCACCGAGATCACGCCCGTCCACGGCTTTCCTTCCGGATCGGTGAAGCTCCACTTGCTCGTGCCGCCGGACGCGGGTGCGGTGTTCTTCCATTTCGCCTGGGTAACGAGAGCTTCGTCGACCTTGCCGAGCAGCTCGTCGGCGCTCAACTTGGTCGAGGCGCGCCACTCCGCCTCCCAATGATCCTTGTCTCCCTGCGTGCTCACCACCTGCCAGTGCCCGAGGGGGCGCAGATCGATGTCCGGGAAGCGAAGATCGGCCAGCTCGGCGCGCAGATACGGACTCTTGGGGTGCCAATCGTATTCGAGCCCGAGCGCGACTTGCTGGGCCGCTCCTTCCCCATCGGTGCGCGACACGACGTGGAGCGCGCCGTCGATCCCGGCCGAAAGCCCGCCCGCCGTGATCACGTGGCCGTTGTCGACGACGCGCTGGTCGTTCACCACGTGCACCTTGGGGAACGCGGCCTTCATCGGCTCGATGTTGTGAGCCGTCGTGGTGGCGCTGAGGCCGTCGAGCAGGCCGGCGCTGGCGATGATGAAGGCGCCGTTGCATACGGACATCGTGAGCTGCGTCTTCGCGTTCGTCTTTCGGATCCAGTCGAGAGTCGGCTGGCTATCTTGCGCGCGCCTCACGCCCCCGCCCGGAACCAGGAGAATGTCCGGTTGAGGGGCGTCGGCGAAGGTGTAGCTCGGGACCACGGTCATGCCCATCGCCGTGGTCACGGGCTCCTTCTCCTCCGCCACCGTGTACACCTGGTAGCCCGCGGCGCCGAACACCTCCCAAGGCCCGGTGTAGTCGATGATCTCGACGCCGTTGAAGACCAGGATCGCCACCTTCTTGGTGGGCGGCGCCGGCGCGATGGTCGAAGCGTCGACCAGCGCCATGCCGCAGACCGGGCACGTCCCCGGCTTGTCGAACGAGGCAGTGTCGCAGGGAGAGCCGCAGGGCGGGCAGACGTAGCGCGTGGCACTCGCGTGCGCGGCGGGAAAGGACGTCATGGTGGCGCCCAGCAGCGCCACGGCCGCCAGGGCCAGGATGATGGTGATCGTGCTCAGAAGGAGAGCCTTCATGACCGACTCCTTGTCTCATGGTTCACGGACGGCGGCCCGTGGAAGCGCTGCCGGTAATGACTGGGGGGAACGCCGACGATCTTGAGAAAGGCGCGGCGCATCGACTCGGCGGTGCCGAGCCCGCTCTTCTCGCAGATGGCCTCGAGCCCCTCGGAGGATTCCTCGAGCAACCGTCGCGCCGTCTCGACGCGGGCCCGGGCCACGAAACGCGCCGGCGGCGCACCGACTTCGCGCGCGAAGACGCGCGCGAAGTGGCGCGGGCTCATGGCCACGCGGCGGGCCAGCTTCTCGACCGAGAGATCGGCCTCCGGGTGGTCGAGGATGTAGCTCTGCAGATCGCGCAACGGCTCGTGCTCGGCGATCTGACCCGCGAGCTGGGCGCTGAACTGCGCCTGCCCGCCCGGACGCCGGAGAAACATGACGAGGGCGCGCGCCACGGCGAGCGCGACCTCGCGCCCGTGGTCCTCCTCGACCAGGGCGAGCGCGAGATCGATGCCGGAAGTCACCCCGGCGGCGGTGTAGAGGGAGTCTTGTTTGATGTAGATGCGGTCGGGATCGAGGCGCACCCGAGGAAAACGGCCGGTGAAATCGTCCGTGTAGCTCCAGTGCGTGGTCGCGTCGAGACCGTCGAGGAGGCCCGCCTCGGCGAGGAAGTAGGCGCCCGTGCACACCGAGGCCAGTCGGCGCACGAGGCGCGACTGCCTGCGAATCCAGGCCAGCAAAGGCTTCGACTTGCAGTATCGCTCGGTGCCCCGCCCGCCCGAGATCAGAAGCGTGTCGATGCCCGGTCCGACCTCGCGATAGCCGTGGTCGGCGTACAGCTTGAGGCCGGAGGAAGCCACGAACGGCCCGCGCTCGATCCCGATGATTTCCACGGTATAGGCGTCGTCGCTAGGGCGCAGGCCGTGGTCGTGCATCCAGCGCGAGGTGCGAGCGAAGACTTCGAGCGGCCCGGTGACGTCCAGGATCTGGATGTCCGGGTAGGCCAGCATGGCGACCCGGCGCGTGCGCGCGCGGCTCGCCTTCGACGATCTCTTGGCTGCCATGGCAGCCAGGATGAGGCCCGGCGGCTCATGGCACAATGACAACGTTCCCACACTTTCTGCCATCGGGCGGGATCTGGGACCGCCCCGGATTCACTCCGTCGCGGGGCCGGAGTAGACTCCTCGCCACCCGGTTCCCACTTCTCGCAGGGAGGCAGTCATGGCCAACGACGAGGGTGTGACCTCGCGGATCGCGAGCGTCGCCGAGCAGATCAAGGAGAAGGCGGCCAGCGCCCTCGGGCAGGGCTCGCACGCGCTCCACGAGACGATGGAGAAGTTCGACCTCGGCAACCTGGGGCCCGAGGCCATGAAGGGGCTCGCCGACGAGGTGAACGACCTCACGCCGACCATCAAGCAGGCGGGCTATCAGGTCGAAGGCATCGACCTCGTCGCCTCGATCAATCCCAAGGTCTACATCCGCTGCCGCATGGAGATCGACATCTCCCCCGAAGAGCGCACCAAGCTCGAGGAGTCGCTCGCCCACAAGAAGATTTCGAGCACCGTCGTGCGGGCGCTCTTCCGTGTCTCGGACGCGCAGAAGAAATTCCAGTTCGGCACCATGCGACCGTCCGGCGTCGTGCTCGAGCTGGGCTTGAGCCCGAGCGTCACCGTGCTCTACCGCGAGCCCGCGAACTAGACCAACGCAAAGGGCCGGTCACTGGCGTGACCGGCCCTCGGCTTTCCCGACGCGCGATCAAGCAGCCTCGGCGTCCACCTCGTCTTCCTCGTCGTGCGATCCCGCCACGGCGACCGCCGAGCGCACGCGATCCGACGTGCGGCGCTCCTCGCGCAAGCCGTCGATCGTGGCTTCGGCCTGCTTGAGAAGGAACTGCAGCGAGCCCGCCTTCTCGACCGCCTGATCCACGAGCGCCTTCTGTCCCTGCAGGGCTTCGAGGCTCGAGCGCACGTCGACCAGCAGACCCTCGGCACGGGCCAGCCGGCCTTCGGCCTTGGCGATCTGGCGCTTGCGCTCCTCCAGCTCGCCCGACGAGTCGCGCACGGTCTTGAGCTCGGCCGCCAGCTCGTTCAGCACGGCGCGGCTCTGCGCGATCTCGGCGTGGGCCGAGGTGATCTCGCGCACGCCCGTCACCGTTTGATCGGCGATCGAGAACATGCGGTCGAGATCGGCGCGCAGCGAGTCGATCGTGGCCTGCCGCGAGGACAGGTACTCGAGCGAGCGCGTCACTTCCTGGTCCACCGTGTCCCACTGCGAGAGCCGCTCCTCGAAGGAGTCGAGGCGCTTCTCGACCAGGCGCAGGTGGGCGCCGCGATCCTCGAGCTTCGCCGTCAGCTCGCCGGCCCTGCTCACGCGCTGCTCCGTGGTCCCGATGGCGCCCGAGAGCTTCTGCGACAGCTCCTCGAGCTGGGCCGCCGCCGCCGCGGTCTCCTCGCGGAGCGACGAGGCACGCTTCAGTTCCTTGATCGTCTCGACCACCGCGCGCTTTCTTGCCTCCAGCTCTTCCTTGAGCGACTGCGAGGCCTCGGCCAAGCTTTCGACCGATTCCACACGCGCCACCACGCCCGACACCGTCTTCTTGATCTCCTCGGCTTCCTTGCTGGCCTTGTTGAGACCGGAGGACACCTGGGCGATGGTCTTGGTCATGCGGTCGGCTTCCTCGGAGTGTGCCTCGAGCCCGCCGAAGCGCTGCTCCGCGGACTGCATGCGCGAGGACAGCTCGCTGCCCCGCTCGTCGAGGCGCTGGCTCAGGTTCTCGAGCGAGTCCAAGCGGCCTTCGAGCGACTCGATGAACACCTGGCGCGACTCGATCGAGGTGAGCGAGTCGGCGATCCGCTGCGTCTGCTTCTCCGCCAGATCGATCTCCGGCCGCATCGCCGTGAGCCCGTCCACCTGGCCGCGAACCTCACCCACCGAGCGCTCCACGTCGGCGAGCCACGAGCGTGTCTGGGCGTGTGAGTCGCACAGGCGGGCGATCTCCCCGTGCGCGGACTGCACCTGGTCGAGCGCGTCGCGCACCGCGGCGTGCGCGACGGCGAGCTGATTGAGGTCGCGAAGCGCCGACTCGACCGCGGGACGGACCTCCTCCATGCGCGCCACGCGAGAGCCCACCTCGTGCGCCGCCTGACCGGTCTCGTCCAGCTCGCGCCGAATGGCCGCCAGCTTCGAGATCTCGGAATCGATCTGCGCCGCCTCCGCCGTCAGGTTCTGCAGACGCGAAGCCAGCGCGTGGGTCTGGGCGTCGATCTCGCGCACCGCGACCTTCGAGTCGCTGACGCCGCGGAAACGCTCCTCGCAATCGGCGAGCGAAGCGCGCAAGTCGGCCACTCGCTGGGTCGCCGACTCCAGGCCGCGGCGCTCGAAGTCGAAGCGCTCGACCGTCGTCTTGGTCTCGTCGATGGCCGCCGCCAGCTCGTGGCGGCCCGACTGCACGCGCTCGTCCATCTCGCGTTGCAGCTGCGTGATCTCGCTCGAGCGCTCGAGCACCGAGTCGTGCAGCGAGCGCAGGTTCGTCACTTGCTCCTGCATGGCGAAGAAAGCTCTCTCGTTGTCCTGCTGCTGGCGCAGCCCGGCGTCGATCTGGCGCATGGCCCGGTCCAGCTCGGTGGCCTGCGCGAGCGCGCGCTCGCAGGCTTCGCTCTGGGCTTCGAGCGAGGCGGTCTTCTGGGCCACGAAGTCGGTCATCGCCTTGAGCGCGCCCATCTCGCGGCGCACGTCGTCGGCGCGGTGGCGCACGCTGTCGATGCCGCGCGCGGCCTCCTCGACCATGGCCATGCGGCGCTCCTTGTCGGCGAGCGAGCGGCCGAGGTCGTCGCGGCGCTTCTCGAGGGCTTCGACCTTCGAGTTGGTGGCCTTCTGGTCGTCGACCAGGCGGTCGTACTGGTCGCGCACGCGGGCGAGGCTTTCGCTCGTCTGCTCGATCTGGCCGCGCAACGACTCGGCGTCGCCGCGCAGGACCTGGAACGGCTTGTCGATCTCGAGGAACGAATCGAGGCGGCTCTCGAGCGTGAGCGCCGCTTCGATCTTCTCTCCAATGTTCTCGGACGCGCTGCGGATGCGCCTGGTCTCCTCGAGCGCCGAGGTGATCTCGGCGCCGGCGCGCTCGTGCTCGCGCGAGAGGCTCTCGGCCTTCTCCTCGAGCGACTGGAACTGGGTCACGACGGGAGCGAGCGAGGACAAGCGCTCGGTGATCTGGCCCAGCTGGCTCTCGACGGCGGCCGCCTCGCCCGCGACGCGGGCGATCGGCTCGGCCAAGTGCTCCAGCCGGTCGGCCGACGTACGGGCGCGGTCCACGAGAACCTCGTAACGGGCGCACTCCTGCTGGATCTGGAGCAGGATGGCGCGCATCTCGTCGGTCAGCTCGCGGTCCTTGGCGGCTCTTCCGCTCAGATTCTTGAAAAGGGAGCTCATCGCACTCTCCTAGTGCCAGTCGTGGGCGGGCCCGGGAGGTCCGCCGGCTCGTATCTCCGTGGCGGCCGCTCGGATCCTCGGCGGGGAGAGGATGGGAGGAGGGCCGCGCCGGGCCCTACCCCTTGCAAGACGCGGACCCTTCCGCCACAGAGGGCGACGGAGCCGAAATGGCGCTGGAATGCGTGAGCTTGCGGACCGGCCCGGGGGCCTCGAGCGGTCAGATCCGAGCCGGTTTGCGGAGCAAGCTCGGCCGGGCTCGCGGTGTTTCCTAGTGGATCAGTCGAGTTCCTCGCGCAGGCGCCGGGCGGCCGCCGCCATGGCCTCGAGCTTGCGCTTCGCCGTCCTATGAGAATTCATCGGGCGCGACGCGAAGGTGCCGAAGCCGCAGTCCGGATTGAGGAAGAGCTGGCGCGGCTCGACCTCGGTGAGCGCCACACGCGCGCGCTCCACGACCTGCTCGACGGACTCGATTTCGTCCGAGCGCGGATTGACGACGCCGAGCCCCAGCTCCTTCGCGCCCGGCGAGACCAGGCGTCCGGCACGGGGCGTCGCGTATTCGAGCACGAGCTGGGTCACGGGAACGCGCTCGAACCAGGGGGCAAGCGGCGCGTA
>DATFWU010000137.1:0-2938 GCA_035259005.1 Candidatus Eiseniibacteriota bacterium | reverse complement strand
GCGCACGGAACCATCGCCACCCTCTCCGACCAACTTTGAACGTGATACCACTCTCGCGATAGCCGTCACTGCCATTCCCGGCTCCCCTTTCCGGATCCACTGTGAAGCGAGCGCCAATGGTAATTCCAATGCAACGGGGGTGGCTTATGCGCTTCTCTCGTTCGCCGATCTTCCGCCAGGCGCCTTCATTACTTCTTGTCAGGGGTATCGTCAGGAGATCCCAGTTACGACCCTGCCGACGACTTGGGGACGGATGAAAGGGAGCTACCGCTAGATCGATTCCTCGATCTCTGCCGTCCAGCTCACCTCGACCTTGCCCTTCATCCAGGTCGCCGTCGCACAGCGGCTTTGATGGCGCTCCAGCGCCTTGTCAACCAGCTCGCGCGAGCCGGCCGGGATGCGCATCCGATAGTGAATGCGCACGCGCGTGAGCTGCGGCAGGCCGTCGATCAGATCGTTGTCGCCTTCCACGGTGGCCGAAAGACCTTCCGCGGCCAGTCGGATCCCGCGCACCTCCAGTGCGCCATTCAAGGTTCCGAACATTCAGGAGCCGGTGGCGTTGACGATGTAGTCGACGGGAAACGGCCGAGCGTTCTCGTAGGTCAGCTTGTAGTGCGCGGCCATGGCGCCATGGAGGCCGTACTCGACACGGTCGCCCGTCTCCAGGGTGCCGAAGCGATCGTGGGCGCGGATCTTCTGCAAGCTCGAGCGGCTCGTATAGAGCGTGTCGGCCATTCCTAGCCTCCCCAGGATTCGGTTCGGGATTCGCCGTTCGCGCGCACGGCTTGCTCCAAAGCCTGCGCGATTTCGTCCATCGGCTCGTCGATCAGGGTGCGCGGATCGAGCAAGACGCGCCCGCCCTTCACGCGGGCGACCATGGGTGGCTGGCCGAGGCGCAGGCGCTCTTCTAGCTCGGCGGAGCTGAGGCCGTCGGCGCGCACGGAAACGACCCAAGTCGGCAGATCGAGTGCCGGCAGCGTGCCGCCACCGGCCTCGCCCGCGTCCTTCTTCACCTCGACCGCCAGGCCGGGAACCCGTGCCAGACGCGCGGCCAGCACTTCGGCGCGCGTGCGCAATTCGTCCGAGGTGAGTGTGAGCATCCGTAGCGTGGGGATCTCTGCCCTCGCGCGCTCGGGGTCGAAGTAGAGGGCCAGGGTCGCGTCGAGAGCCGAGAGCGTGAGCTTGTCGACGCGCACCGCACGCGCCAGCGGATCCTTGCGGCAGGCGGCGATCAGCTTGGCGCGGCCGAGCAGCATGCCGCACTGGGGGCCGCCCAGGAGCTTGTCGCCGCTTGCGCACACGAGATCGGCGCCGCCTTTGAGCACGGCTTGGATCGTGGGCTCTCCCGTCAGCCCGAAGCGCGCGAGATCGACCAGGGCGCCACTGCCCAAGTCTTCGACCAGCGTGACACGGTAGCGGCGACACAGGGCCGCCAGCTCTTCGAGCCCGGGGCGCGCCGTGAAGCCCACCGTGCGGTAGTTCGAAGGATGCACGCGCAGGACCAGCGCCACGGGCGGCTCGCCCTTTTTCGCAAGCACACGCTCGTAGTCGCGTAGGTGTGTGCGATTCGTCGTGCCAACTTCAACGAGGTGGGCCCCGCTCTTCTCGAAGACTTCCGGCAGGCGATACGAGCCGCCGATCTCGATCAATTCGCCGCGGCTCACGATGACGCGCCGGCCGCTCGCCAGGGTGCTGAGCACGAGCAATACGGCCGCCGCGTTGTTGTTGACCACGAGCGCGGCTTCGCAGCCGGTCAGGGCGCGCAGCCGATCTTCGGCCGTCGTGCCGCGCTGCGAGCGCTCGCCGCGCGCGAGATCGAACTCCAGCGCCAGGTAGCCGCGAGCTGCACGCGCCACCGCCTCGGCCGCGGTGGGTGCGAGGGGCGCGCGCCCCAAGTTCGTGTGCAGGGGCACGCCGGTCGCGTTCAGGACGCGCGGCTCGCCGTCGCCGATCCACGATCGAGCGCGCGCCAGCACCATGGCGCCCAGCTCCGCTTCAGACGGCATCGACTTGGCGGTGCCGGAAAGCCAGCTCCGCCGGCAGGCGTCGAGCACGAGACGTGCCGCCTGGACGAGAGCCGTGCGCGGAAGTCTTGATTCCGTCTCACAAGCCGCCACCAGACGCTCGACCTGCGGCAAGGCGGGGCGCGCGCGCTTCTTGGCCATCAAACTCTCAGCTCGCGCGGCTGATACTCGGGCGCGTTCTCGGTGAAGCTCCACAGGAAGGGCGGCTCGATGCCGAGCACGCGCAAGTAGGCGTAGAACTGACCGCGATGGTGCAGGTGCTCGTCGTAGACGATCTGCATGAGCCCGGAGCCCGTGATGTCGCGGCCGAAGAAGGTCGGGATGGGCTGACCGAGGTGCTTTTCTTCCATCTTGGCGATGGCTTGGTCGGCCATGCGGAAGCTCTCGTGCGCGTAAGCCAGGAGGTCCTTTGGCGTCGTGAGGCGCTCGGCGTTCGAGGGACAATCCTCCTGCAGCAGCTCGCCCTTCAGGATGGCACCCGGCACGCCGCGCACGTAGACGTACATGTGGTCCACCAGCTCGCGCACCGTGCGCATGTTGGGAATCGGCTTGGCGTCCAGCTTGTCGGCCGGAATGCGTTCGATGGTGCGCACCGTGACGCCCTGGATCTGGCGGAATTGATCCCACATCTCGAGCAGCATGGGCTTGTTCACGTCCGGCCCCCCCGATCAGTACGTGCAGCGCGATTCTACGGGAGGCTCGGGATCAAAGAAAACGGCCCACCCGGCGCGGGGAGCCGGATGGGCCGGGACGAGCCGGATGGGGCGGCCCGTTTAAAGCGTTGCCAGTCTCGTGGTCATTCTTTGGTAGAAGGCCGCGATAGCGAGTCCGGCCCCCTGGAGAGCCGCAAAGGTTACGGTGGCGATCAGCGCGGCGAGAACGAGGACAAGGGCGGCCGTGACGCGTGCGCGAGG
>DATFWU010000136.1:0-8315 GCA_035259005.1 Candidatus Eiseniibacteriota bacterium | reverse complement strand
CTCCACGTAGTCGCGGCACTGCTCGGCGTTGGCCTCGATGCCGGCCACGCACTTGTCGGCGAAGAGCCGTGACACGGCGGCCAGGAGCGAAACGCTCTCGAGCAAGTTACGCGCGATGAGCGGCACCATGGTGTTGAGATCCAGCTGCCCGCCCTGGACGCCGATGGTGACCGCGACGTGGTTGCCGCAGACCTGCGCGCCGACCTGGATCACCGCCTCGCAGATCACCGGGTTCACCTTGCCCGGCATGATGCTCGAGCCGGGCTGAAGCGCGGGCAAGCGGATCTCGGCGAGCCCGGTGTGGGGGCCGCTGCCCATGAGGCGGATGTCGTTGGCGATCTTGACCAGCGAGGCCGCCACGCTGTTGAGAGCGCCGCTCGCCCACAGCGCCGCGTCGCGCGCGCCCTGGGCTTCGAAGTGATTACGAGCCTCGACGAACGGCGTGCCCAGCTCGCGCGTGAGGTCCTCGGCCAGGCGGCGGCCGAACTCGGGATGCGTGTTGAGCCCGGTGCCCACCGCCGTGCCGCCGGCCGCCAGCTCGCGCAGGTCGGGAAGGGTGGCCTTCACGCGCGCGATCCCGTGCTCGACCTGCGAGGCATAGCCCGAAAACTCCTGCCCCAGGCGGATGGGGGTCGCATCCATGAGATGCGTGCGTCCCGACTTGATCACGCCGTGGAACGCGCGCGCCTTGTCGGCGAGCGCCTGCTGCAGTCGCTCGAGCGCCGGCAGGAGGTCGCGCTCGATCTCGCACACCGCGGCCACGTGCAGAGCTGACGGGGCGATGTCGTTCGACGACTGGCCGAAGTTCACGTGATCGTTGGGATGGATCTTGGGCGCGTTCGTCCCGCCCAGCTCGGCGGCGCGCCGGGCGATCACCTCGTTGGCGTTCATGTTGCTCGAAGTGCCGCTCCCGGTTTGAAAGACGTCGATGGGAAAGTGTGGGTCGAGCTTGCCGTCGCCCACTTCGCTCGCCGCCATCTCGATGAGCTTGGCGCGCGCCTCGTCCACTGTGCCCAGGGCGCGGTTCACCCGCGCCGCCGAGGCCTTGATGCGGCCGAGCGCGTGAACGAAGGCGGGCGGCATGGACCGCCCGCTCACCGGAAAGTTGTCGACGGCCCGTTGCGTCTGGGCACCGAAGTACGCGTTGGCCGGCACGCGCACCTCGCCCATGCTGTCCTTTTCCACGCGGGTGTCACTCATCGAGAGTGGGAATCCTCCCTGTGGGGGCGAACCGTCAGCGTGCGCCCCGGGTCACCACCTTGAGCTCGAATCCTTGGGGCAGGGGCGAATCCGTTTCGAGATTGTTGAGGAACGCGACTTCTTCGACGGGCACGGCGAGCCCGCTCACACCCTTGGCCACGCCCGCGACCGTCTGACCGGAGCGCGACACGGTGACGAGCTGAATGCGATTCGGCTGGCGATCGAGCTTGGCCGGATCGCTGAGATCGCGGAACGATTGCACGGTCGAGCGAAATGCGCTGTTCACCGCCCCGACCGGCGCCCCCAGGAACTGATAGTACGAGCCGGACTCGCGCTGCACCACGGCGAGCGCCAGCTGGCTCGTGGTGCCGTCCGAGCTTTGCGTGGCCACGGTGCCCACCCAAGCGGGCCAGCCGTTCACGCGCTCCGTGCCGCCCCCTGTCACCTGCACGCCCTTTTGCTGGAGCCATTGCACGTAAGCCGAGGGCGAAGACGTGTTCTGCGCGCTCACGACCGAGAGCTGGATGGCGTTCGATTGATCCGAGTTGGCCGCGATCACGGCCGATTTGGTGTTCTGGGTTTGCCAACCGCTCGGGAACGCCACCTGGAACTTGAGCCCGGGATGATAGAAGACACCGTTTTCGAAGAAGCCCTGGCGCGGATCGTCACCGTAGACCATCCCGCTGATCTTGGTTTTGTACTCCGCCGTGGCGACACGCAGCGTCTTGGGATCCTTGCCGGCGATCGCCTGCTGGGCCAGGGCGCGGGTCGTCTGCTCGCGGTTGCCGGGATCGGGATGCGTGGCGAGGAAGTTGGGCACCGCGGATCCCGACTTCGCCTGCAGCCGCCCGAGCGCCTGATAGGTGGCCGGAATCTCGCGCGGGTCCCATCCTCCGCGCGTGGCATAGCGCACGCCGAGCTCGTCGGCCTGGGTCTCGTTGGCGCGGCTGAACTTGAGAAACAAGAGCTGCAGGCCCGTGTTGGCGAGGCCGGCGATCTGGCGGATGTCGGGGCTCACGATGGAGCCCACACCCAGCCCGATGTTGGCGAGCTCGGCGTTGGTCATCTGCTGCGCCGAGTGCCGTGCCGTGACGTGGCCTTCTTCGTGGCCCATGACGCCGGCGAGCTGGGCTTCGTTGTTCACCACCGCGAGGATCCCCCGCGTGACGTAGATGTAGCCACCCGGTAGCGCAAAGGCGTTCACCTCCGGCGAGTCGACGACATGGAAGTGCCAGCCGAGATTCGGCTCCTCGGTGACCGAGGCCAGCTTCTGCCCGACTTGGGTGACGTACGCCGCGAGCGCCGGATCTTCGTAATAGCCCATCGACGCCGCGACTTCCTTGTCCGCCTCGGCGCCCATCTGGGCTTCCTGGGAGGAGCTCACCAGGGAGAATTGCTTCTCCCCCGTCGCCGGATTCGTGGCGCAGCTCGCCAGCCAGAATGTAAGTGCGAGTAGGGCGGCCATGCCCGTCCAAGTACGCATCGGTTCCTTCCTCCTCCGATGGATCTTGCGGGCGAGGGGACGGCCGCGGGCTCGAAACACCCCAACCGGCCACAACCAGATTGTTAGCGCAAAGGCTGGCTCAGGGCAAACCGTCCCCTCGTGCGCTACCATGGGCCACTCTCTCGTTTCGGAGGTGCGACATGTACGTGGTCTGCGTGCGCGTCAAGGTCAAGCCCGAGCGCGTGGAGGAGTTCCTGAGCGCCATCCTCGACAACGCGCGTGGCACGAGGCAGGAACCCGGCAACCTGCGCTTCGACGTGCTGCGCGAGGAGGCCGATGCGACGCGATTCTTCCTCTACGAGGTGTACCGGACGCCCGGGGATTTCGCCGCCCACCAGAAGACGCTGCACTATCTCGCGTGGCGCGATCGGGTCCAAGACTGGATGGCCGAGCCGCGCGTGGGCGTGAAGCACACGAGTCTTTTCCCCCCCGACCGTGACTGGTAGGTCGTGACCTTCGAGCTCGCCGTTCCCACCGAGATCGTCTTCGGCCCGGGTGTCCTGTCGCAGATCGGCAAGAGGGCCGCCGCCTTCGGGCAGCGCGCCTTTCTGGTCACGGGCAGCGGATCGCTCGCGCGACGCGGCGTGGTCGCGCGCGTCGAGTCGATGCTTGGAGACCATGGCGTCGCCAGCAAACGATGGCCGGTACAAGGCGAGCCCGATACCGAAACCGTCGATCATGCCGTCGGGCAAGCGCGCGCGGCATCGTGCGATCTCGTGATCGGGCTCGGCGGAGGGAGCGCTCTCGATACGGCGAAGGCGGTGGCCTGTCTTCTCGCCAACGGCGGCGCGTGTCTCGACTATCTGGAGGTGGTCGGCCGCGGCCAGCCGATCGAGAAGCCTTCGCTTCCCTTCATCGCCGTGCCGAGCACGGGCGGTACCGGCTCGGAGACGACACGCAACGCCGTTCTCTCCCATCGCCCGAGCCGCACCAAGGCGAGTCTCAGGAGCCCGCACATGATGGCGCGTCTGGCGCTGGTCGATCCCGAGCTGAGCCTGAGCGTGCCGCCCGCGGTCACGGCCGCCACCGGGCTCGACGCGTTGACCCAGCTCATCGAGCCTTACACTTCGCGGCGCGCACAGCCTCTGGTGGACGCTCTCGCGCTCGACGCCCTGCGCCGCGCCGCCCCCGCTCTTCCCCGCGCCTTCGAGGCGCCCAACGATCTCGCCGCCCGCTCCGAGATGATGCTCGCGAGCCTGGTCTCGGGCATGGCGCTCGCCCACGCCGGCTTGGGTGCGGCGCACGGGTTCTCGGGGCCATTGGGTGGAAGCTTTCCCGTCCCGCACGGCTTCGCTTGCGCCGCCGTCTTGCCGTATGTCATGGAAACGAATCTGCGCGTGGCCACCGAAACCGGCGCCATCGACACGGTGCGGCGCTACACCGATGTCGCCCAAGCACTCGGCGGCGAGGGCGCCAAAGATGGCGTCGAACGGATGCGTTCTCTGTGCAAGCAGATGGGTGTGCCGGGGCTCGCGACCTTCGGCATGACGGGCTCCGACGTACCCGACATCGCGGCGCGCTCGCGCCTCACCTCGAGCATGAAGGCCAATCCTGTCGACCTCTCGGACCGCGACTTGGAAGAGATTCTCGTCCGCGCGCTGTGACTAGGCTTCCTGACGTCCGGAGAGAATCCAGCCCAGGGCAATACCGAGGATTCCGACGCCGACGAGAATGGCGCATGGCAATACCATCTCCGCCGGGCTGAACCCGCGCCAGATGGCGCCCTCGAGGCCGAAGATCCCCCACTTCACCGGGCTCACGTTGCTCGCCCTCTGCATCCACGGCGGCATGGCGATGAGCGGAATCATGCCGCCGCCGGTCATCGACATGACGAGCATGATGGCCCACGACGCTCCGCCCACGGCGCGCTCCGTCTTGCCGAGATTGGCGAACAAGAGAGTGAGGCCGGTGAAACAGAACGGGGTCGCGAGCACGGCCGCCGCCAGCTGGCCGGGATGGTCGAGACGCACGCCGAGGAACGTGCCACCGATGGCGAGCAGGGCGACGATGATGGCGAGGCCCGCGAGGTAGCTCGCGAGTCCCTTGCCCAACAGCACCTGGGAGCGCGAGAGCGGCGAGGCGCGGAGCCGGAGATAGGTGCCGAGCGTGCGCTCGGTGACGAGCGATTGGGCGAAGCCCGACGTGCAACCGAGAAGCGCCCAGAGAATGGCCGAGGGAAACGAGATCTCGAAGGCGGTGCGCGGCCCGGTCGCCGCCTGCAGCACGGGCTTGGCCGTTATCTGCGGTCCGGCGAACTCTCCGCCGCCCTTGCGATAGACCGCGGTATCCACGTTGCCGAGATACTCGTCGAGGCTCGAGAGGAAGCGCCGGATGTTGGCCTTCTGATCCGGCGGCAGCGTGTTCGAGGAGTCTACGTCGCGCAGAGACTCGTTGACGCTCGCCCGCATGCGATCGGGCTTGGCGAACATCTGTTGCAGGCCCGCGAACGAAGCTTCGGTCACGAGCCCCTCCAAGATACCGCGCTCGGCGCGTCGCGAGGGATCGATGCCGATCTCGATCGCGGTCGAGTCCGAGCGGCGAAAGCCCGAAGCCTTCTCGAAGCCAGGCAGGACGCGCACGTAGGCCACGAGCGAGCCCCGCCGCACTCGGTCCTCGGCCGCGAGGAGCGGAATCGTGTCGCGCACCGAGAGCGCTTCGGAGTGCTTGAGCTTATCGATGAGGGCGCGCGAGGCGTCGGAGTGGTCCTCGTCGATCACCGCCACGCTCATGCCGCGCGGCCCGTGCTCTCCCATGCCGCCCATGAGCGAGCCAAAGAAGATGCCGAAGCCGAGCGGCCAGAAGAAGACCCAGAAGAGCGAGGCGCGGTCGCGTGTGAGGAGCTTGAGATCCTTGAAGGCAAGCGTGAGGACGCGCGACACGGCTAGTCTCGCAGGCTCCGGCCGGTCAGCTCGAGGAACACGGTCTCGAGATCGGGCCGCTTGATGTGGAGGCTGGTGAAGCGCACGCCCGAGCCGGCGAGACGCGCGACCTCCTCGAGCGGGCGCTCGCTCGGCACGCGCAGCATGTGACCGTCCCATGTGCCGGCGTGACCGCCGTCCACGGGTGGCTCTTCCAGCTCGGCCTCGATGAGCGAGGCGCCGCCATAGCGCTCGATCAGGGCCGGGACCGTGTCGAGGGCCAGGATCTTGCCCTTGTCCATGATCGCCACGCGATCGCACAGCCGCTGCGCTTCTTCCATGTAGTGCGTCGTATAAAGAATGGTGCGACCCTGCGCGCGCAACGACTCGATGTTCTCGAAGAGGTGATTGCGCGACTGGGGATCGACGCCCACCGTCGGCTCGTCGAGCAGAAGCACGGGCGGATCGTGCACCAGGGCGCAGGCGAGATTGAGGCGCCGCTGCATGCCGCCCGAGTAGGTGCGCACGCGATGCTTGCGGCGGTCGGTGAGGCCGGCGAGGGCGAGCATGCTCTCGACGCGCTCGTGGAGCGCCGAGCCGCCGAGCCCGTGCAGACGAGCGAAGAAGGCGAGGTTCTCCTCGCCCGTGAGATCGGGATAGAGCGACATGGCTTGGGGCGCAAGTCCGAGCTTCTCACGCGTTTGGGGCCTTGTCGGGTCGCCCTCGCCCGCAATCTGAATCGTCCCCCCGTCGGGACGTAGCACGCCCACGAGCAAATGCATCGTGGTCGTCTTGCCGGCGCCGTTGGGCCCCAGAAGGCCGAACGTCTCGCCCCGGCGCACCTCGAACGAGACGCCGTCCACGGCGGCGAGAACGCCGTACGACTTGCGGAGATCGCGGACTTCGATCATGGGCGCGGAGCTTAGAGTTCCTTTGCCGGCCGGACAACCGGCGGTTGGCGCGGGCTGACAACCCGGCCCGCGCATGGTTCAATGCGCCCTTCTCTACGTCCTTTCTTTGGCGGAGGTTTCCCGTGCGCATCGTGGTGCTGGGCGGAGGGGCTCAAGGCAGCGTGATCGCCTCGGATCTCGCGAAGTCCTTGCCCCAGGCTCGTGTGGAGGTCGCCGACGTGCGCCAGCCGCGCTTGCCGGCGCTCGACAACCTGCGCTTTCGCGAGGCCGACGCCGGAGACGTGACCTCCCTGGCGCGCCTCCTCTCCGAGCACGACCTCGCCGTCGGCGCCCTGCCCTCGCGCTTTGGCTTCGGCGTCATGCAGGCGGCGATCGAGGCGAGAAGGCCGCTCGTCGACGTCTCCTTCTGCGCCGAGGACGCGTTGAGCCTCGAAGAGTCGGCCCGGCGTGCGGGTGTCGCCATCGTGCCCGATTGCGGCCTGGCGCCCGGGCTTTCCCACCTCGTCGTGGGGCACGCGGCGGCGCGCTTCGGTCCGCCGCGCGAATGCGTGATCTACGTCGGCGGCGTCGCCCAGGACCCGTCGCGTCCTTATGGCTATGTGGTCACTTGGTCGGTGGACGATCTGCTCGAGGAGTACGTGCGTCCGGCGCGCATCGTGCGCGACGGAAAGCCCGCCGAGGTGCCCGTGTTCTCCGGGATGGAGCGCGTGACGATCGAGGGCGTGGGTGAGATGGAAGCCTTCTACAGCGACGGGCTGCGGACTCTCCTCACCACCGTACCGGGCGTCGAGCAGATGGCCGAGAAGACGCTGCGCTGGCCCGGACACGTGGCCGCCATCCAGCCGCTCCTCGCCTCGGGAAGCCTGGTCGCCGAATTCCGAAACCAATGCGTCGTGGAGGAGCCACGGGATCTCGTGGCGTTTCTGGTCCGGATGCGCTGGCGAGATGGCACGCGCGAGGTGGTCATGGTGGACCGCTACGATCCCGCCACGCGCATGACCGCCATGTCACGCACCACGGCCCTCACCACCTCCGTGACCGCGCAGGTCGCCGCCCAAGGCGGAATCCGGGGCGCGGGCGTCCTCCCGCTCGAGCGCGTGGGGCGCGATCCCGACGCCTACCACGCGATCCGCGAAGGCCTCGCCCAGCGAGGCGTGGTGCTGCGCGATCGCGAGTCGTAGAACACCGCTGTACACACCTCTGTCTGACCGAGTGCGCGGCGCTTCACCCCCGACTCCCGCTAACTGCTTGCCCCACTGACCTGTTTCTCGCGGTACGGAACTTGATCTCACCCCCTCCCTGAAGCCCGGCCGCCTCGCGCCGCATGCCCGCGGCGACGAATCACCCGGCCGAGCCGGAGGTTGTCATGCTCTCTCGCGGACGCGTTCCCGCACTGCTTCTGGGGTGCGGCGCCGCACTCGCGCTCGCCGGCTGCACGGCGTGGAAGGCGAGCCATGCGGCGCCCGACCAGCTGATCGCGAACAAGCACCCGCACGAGATCCGCATCACGCTGGCCGACAAGCGCCATTTCAAGATGTCGTATCCATCGGTTCGCAACGACAGTCTCGTGGGCTACTCGGGTGGTGCCGACAAGGAATCGAGCTTCGTGGCGGACTTGCCATGGAAGTATCCGCGCATGAGCTTCGCCCTGGCCGACGTGCGCGCGCTCGAGGTGCACCACGTCGACGCTCTCCGCACCACGCTCTTGATCGTCGGCATCGGGGCCACGATCACGCTCATCGTCGGCATCATCGTGATGGCCACGATGGATCCGATCGGCCTTGGGGGGGACTGGAGCGGCGGGAGCGGCGGGAGCGGCGGCGGGGAGTACGGCTCTTGCCC
>DATFWU010000135.1:0-4533 GCA_035259005.1 Candidatus Eiseniibacteriota bacterium | reverse complement strand
CGATCTCAAATCGCTCGCCGAGGACGAAGAAAGGACACCGAGATGACTCCTGCCACTCCGACGACCACGGACATCGTCCGCACGATCGAGATCGCCGCCCCGCGCGCGCGTGTGTTCCGCTACTTCGTGGACTCGGAGCGCTTCGCGCGATGGTGGGGCGAGGGCTCGGCGGTCGACCCGCGTCCGGGAGGCGCGGTGCGCATCTGTTATCCCGGCGGCCAGGTGGCGAGCGGCCACTTCAAGGAGATCGTCGAGCCGGAGCGCGTGATCTTTTCCTACGGCTACGAGGGCGAGCGTCAGCCCTTCGCCCCGGGGGCCACGACGGTGAGTGTGTATCTCGAGGAAATTCCGTCGGGGACCCGTGTCACGCTTCGTCATGCGGGGATCCCGGGCGAGGAGGTGGCGCGCGAGCACGTCCAGGGCTGGCGGTATCAGCTGTCCTTGTTCTCGCGGACGGTGGGCGCCGAGCTGCACGCGAACGCGGCCGAGATGGCCGACCGTTGGCTTGCCGCGTGGGCGGAGACCGACCCGCGGAAGCGGCGCGAGCTGCTCGAGGCGTGCGCGGCCCCGGAGATCACGTTCCACGATCCGTTCTCGGCGCTGACCGGCTACGAGGATCTCGAGAGCCACATCGCGGCCGCGCAGCGCCTCATGGCCGGCTCGAGCGTGGTGCGCTTGGGCGCGCCCGTCGTGTCGCACGGCGATGCGCTCTTCCACTGGGAGATGCGCACCGCCGACGGCCAGATCGGCGGCCGCGGTGCCAACGCCGTGACCTTCGCTCCCGACGGCCGGATGCGGCGCGTGGTCGGATTCTGGGAAGGGTCGTAAGTGAGCGAAGTGAAGAGAGTCGGACTACGTGTTTCGAAACACACGTTGGTCGATAGAGGACAGATGAGGTGACAGGCCCTCTGAAAATAGGAGTCTGTCCGTCTCGAGGCCTAGACCCGTAGAGCACGAGTAGGCATGGGTGGCCTGACTTGCCACCCCAAGAAGAACCGGCCGAGGAGCGATCTCCCCGGCCGGCTGAGATGAAAGGATGCGCGAGGCGTTATTCGCCCGGCTTCTTCGTCATGCCTTTCTGGCCGCCCTTCTTGTCGGACGGGCCCTTGCCGCCGGATGCCTTGCCACCCTTGCCCTTCTTCTCGGCGGCGGCTTTGGGAGTCGTGCGCTCCTTGCGCTCCTTGTCCTTCTTCGCCTCCGCGGAGGCCTTGCGGCTCTCCTCGACCTCGGCGGCGGCCTGCGCGGCCAGGCCTCCGCCGCGGCGCGCGCGCTTCTTCGCCTCTTCCCTGGCCTCCACCGCGGCCTCGCGGCGCTTGCGGTCCTCGGCCTTCTGCTCGGGCGTCTTGATCAGCTCGAGGAACGCCACTTCGGAGTTGTCGCCGGGGCGGCGCTTGCCGATGCGCACGATGCGGGTGTAGCCGCCCGGACGCTCCAGGTACCAGGGCGCGATCGTGTCGAAGAGCTTCTTCGTCACCGTCTCGCGGTAGACGAAGCGCGCGACGTGACGACGCGCGTGCAGATCGTTGCGCTTGGCGCGCGTGATCAGGCGCTCGGCGAGGCGCCGCGCCTCCTTGGCCTTGGCCACGGAGGTGTGAATGCGCTCGTACTGGAACAACGCCGTGACGAGGTTGCGGAGCAGCGCCTTGCGGTGCTCCATCGTGCGGCTGAGCTGTTTGTGATCCCGACCGTGACGCATGGCCTAGACGGCTCCTTTTCTGTGACTGGTTCTGCGGAAGCGGTTCTTCCTTAGATCTCGTCGTCGGGCAGGTCGCTGTCGTCTCCGCCCGTGCTGTAGGTGCCGGTCTCGGCCGTCGCCCCCGCCATCTCGGGGAGCGAGGAGCCGCCCGGTGTCTCGCCGGCCGGCAGGCGGGGACCTCGTCCGCGGGTGCCGTAGTACGGGGTCAGATCCATGCCCAGGTGGAGTCCCATCTCGGTCAGGACGTCCTGGATCTCCTTCAAAGACTTGCGGCCGAAGTTCCGGTACTTGAGCATCTCCGGCTCGGTCTTGCGCACGAGGTCGGCGATGGTGCGGATCTCGGCCTGGCGAAGGCAGTTCGACGAGCGCACGGAGAGCTCTAGCTCCTCGACGGAGCGATCGAGCTTCTCGCGCATCCGCATGGTCTCCTCGTCGACTTCCTCCTCCTGCTCCTCCTCGATGGGCTCCTCGAAGTGGATGAACAGGTTGAAGTGGTCGCGCAGGATCTTGGCCGACACCGCGAGCGCGTCGGTCGGCAGGATCGAGCCGTCCGTCCAGATCTCGAGGATCAGCTTGTCGAAATCGATGCGCTGTCCGATGCGCGCCTGCTCGACCTTATAGTTGACCTTCAGGACCGGTGAGAACAGCGAGTCCACCGGAATCTCGCCGATGGGCCGGTCCTCCTGGCTGTGCTGGTCGGCGGGCACGTAGCCGCGGCCCGAGTCGACCTCGATCTCCATGCGCAGCTCGCCTTCACGGTTGAGCGTGGCGATGTGGAGATCGGGATTCAGAATCTGCACGTCGGCGTCGGCCTTGAGGTCGCCGGCACGCACCTCACCCTTGCCCTTGGCCTCGAAGGTGGCCTTCTTGGGCCCGTCGCCGTGCAGCTTGAAGCGCACCTGCTTCAAGTTGAGCACGATCTCGGTCGTGTCCTCGATCACGCCCGGAAGGGTCGAGAACTCGTGCAGCACGCCGTCGAAGCGGACGGCCGTGACCGCAGCGCCCTGGAGGCTCGAGAGCAGCACCCGGCGCAACGCGTTGCCGAGCGTGATCCCGAAGCCGCGCTCCAAGGGCTCGACGACGAAGACCCCGTAGCGATCCGTGGTCTGCGCCGAGTCCATCTCGACCTTCTTGGGCATCTGCAAGTTCTTCCACTTCATCTCTTCCGCCTCCCGTGGAGACCGGCGCCTTAGGCGCCGGTCCCGAGCCCTCCATGCCCGCGGGGCGAAGGCCGGGGACTCTGCCCCGCCTGGGCCCGCGGTAAAGCCGCTGCCTTTGCCGCTTGCTGCGCCTCGAATTACTTCGAATACAACTCGACGATGAGCTGCTCGTTCACCGGCACCTGGATGCTTTCGCGCGAGGGAGTCTGCAGGATGCGTCCGCGGTACGCGTCGGCGTCCAGCTCGAGCCAATCGGGGGAGCCCCGGCCCTTCTGCTTCTCCAAGGCCGCCTGCACGACGGGCAGGTTCCGGCTCTTCTCTCGGATGCCGATCGTCTGTCCCGGTTTCATCACGTAGGACGGAATCGACATCGTCTTGCCATCCACCTCGACGTGGCGATGGCGCACGAGCTGGCGCGCCGCCGAGCGCGAGGGGGCGAGCCCCAGACGGTAGAGCACGCTGTCCACCCGGCACTCCAGGGCCTGCAGGAGGGCGACGCCCGTCACGCCCTTCTGGCGCTCGGCCTTGGCGAAGGTGGCGCGGAACTGCCGCTCGAGCACGCCGTAGATGCGGCGGGCCTTCTGCTTCTCGCGCAGCTGGAGGCCGTAGTTGGTCTCCTTGGCGCGGCGGCTCTTGCCGTGCTCGCCCGGCGCGTAGCCGCGGCGCTCGATCGCGCACTTGTCGGAGAAGCACCGGTCGCCCTTGAGGAAGAGCTTGATCCCTTCCCGGCGGCAGAGCCGGCATCGTGCATCGTGATAGACCGCCATGAATCCTCCTAAACCCGGCGCCGCTTGGGCGGGCGGCAGCCGTTGTGCGGAATCGGAGTCACGTCGCGGATGGCCGAGATCTCGAGGCCGGCCGCCTGCAACGAGCGGATGGCCGCCTCACGGCCCGCGCCCGGGCCCTTCACCCACACCTCGACACGCTTCAAGCCGAGCGACAGCGCCTCCTTGGCACTCCCCTCGGCGGCCACCTGGGCGGCGAACGGCGTGCTCTTGCGCGAGCCCTTGAAGCCGGCCTTGCCGGCCGAGGCCCACGCGATCACGTTGCCGTCCGTGTCCGTGATGGTCACGATCGTGTTGTTGAAAGACGCCTGCACGTGCGCCACGCCTACGGCCGGTGCCCGGCGATCCTTCTTGCGAACCTTCTTTTTCTTTTCGACCGCTGCTTCTGCCACGAATCCTCCTGAGTCGGGCGGCGACAACGACCGCCCAGAGCCTTCTGCCTCCTACTTCTTGCCCGTCGGGCCCTTCACGACCTTCTTGCGCACCGCGCCCGCCGTCTTCTTGGGACCCTTGCGCGTGCGCGCGTTGGTCTTGGTGCGCTGGCCGCGCACCGGCAGGCCGCGGCGGTGCCGCAAGCCCCGGTAGGCGCCGATGTCCATCAAACGCTTGATGTTCATCGCCACCTCGGTGCGCAGGGCACCCTCGACCTTGAACTCGCGCTCGATGACCGTGCGCAGCTTGCCCGTGTCCTCGTCGGAGAGCGCCTTCACCCGGATGCTCGGGTTCACGCCCGTCATGGAGAGGATCTTCTTGGCCGAGGTGGGACCGATGCCAAAGATGTACGTGAGCGCGGTCTCCACGCGCTTCTCGCCCGGCAAATCGACACCCGCGATACGAGCCAACGCCTACCTCCCGCCCAGGGCGCCTAGCCCTGACGCTGCTTGTGACGCTT
>DATFWU010000134.1:0-3089 GCA_035259005.1 Candidatus Eiseniibacteriota bacterium | reverse complement strand
GCGCGAGGGCAGGCAGGCGCCCGCCGCTTCGAAGCGCGGGCTCAGGGCGCGGTCGTGGGGGACGAGCGCCTGCTGGATCTGGGCCGCCGTGCGGATCTCGTGCTCGACTCGCGCCTTGAAGCGCTCTTCGTCGCGCACGCGCTCGATGTAGGCGGTGTAGAAATGAACCGCGTACGAGACGCCGACGAAGAGCAGCGTGAAGACGAGCGAGAAGAGCCCGACCATGACGAAGCTGCGCCAGCCCGCCAGCATCCGGCCGTGGAACATCGTGTAGTTCGTGATCACCGCGCCCAAGAACGCGCCCACCATCCCGGCCACGACGTAGCTCGAGGCGTGGATGAGGACGCGAACCCGCGATACGCCCACCTGGGGCAGGCGCGGCACCACCCAGGCTTCGTTGGCGCGAATGCACATCGAGACCACGAAGCCAAAGACGAGCGAGACCTCGTAGGCCCCGATGTAGCCGTGGAGACCGTTCCCCCAAAGAGTCCCGAAAAACACCGAGAAAGGCACCGAAATCACGAGAATCCGCAGCACCAGTCGGACCTCGCGGCGCCAGCGGGGAGGGTTCGGCTTGGAGGCGGGATCGGCGTCGGCCATGGGTGGAAAAGATAGCCTCGCGCCGGAGCGAGCGCTACCGGCCAGCGATTCGTCGCCCCAATGGTTTAAGTTCGATTGACCCCGCACGGGCTTCGGTTTAGGTTCGGGGCCATCGAAGCGTCCTCTGCGCGGTACAACGGTGGGCTGCGCAAAGGGGCGCTCGGGAGCCGGTGACCGGCGTCCCCATTCGGGACGCGCCCCGCTCTTTCGGCTCGCACGGTTGCCCCCGCAGGCAATGGGCTCGACCGACGGCCTTTTTGTGCCAGGTCCCGCCGCCTACCGCTACTTTTCCGCCGTTCATCGCGCTCTCGGTGCGCCCTCGGGCCGCCCAGGGAGCGCCCGATCCGACGTCCTGGCCGCCCGGCCCGGCGTCTGTGACCGAGAAATCGACCGGGGAGGCCCATCGGTGTTCTTGCAGCGACTCGAGATCCATGGCTTCAAGTCGTTCGTCGATCGCACGGACATCCAGTTCGGGACCGGGATCACCGGCATCGTGGGCCCGAACGGCTGCGGCAAGACGAACCTGACCGACGCCATTCGATGGGTGCTGGGAGAGCAGAGCGCCAAGCAGCTTCGCGGCGATTCCATGGAGGACGTGATCTTCGGCGGGAGCTTGAAGCGCAAGCCCGTCGGGATGGCCGAGGTCACGCTCACGCTCCTCAACGACCGCGGCGCTCTGCCCACCGAGTACACCGAGGTGCAGATCGGCCGCCGCGTCTACCGCAACGGTTCTTCCGAGTATTCCCTCAACAAGACGGCCGTGCGCCTGCGCGACATCCGTGACCTGTTCTATGGCACGGGGATGGGCAGCCATGCCTACTCGGTGATCGAGCGCTCCATGGTCGATCACGTGCTCTCCGACGCTTCCGGACATCGTCGCTTCCTGTTCGAGGAAGCCTCGGGGATCACCAAGTACAAGCAGAGAAAGCGCGAGGCGCTGAACAAGCTGGAGGCCACCGAGGCCGATCTCCTGCGCGTGCAGGACATCATCGTGGAGCTGGACCGCGAGTTGGGCTCGCTGGCGCGCCAGGTGGCCAAGACGCGCCGGGCGCAGCGCCTGCGCGACGGCATCCGCGATCTCGACTTGCGCCTCTCCTACGAGAAGAACCAGGCCGGGCTCGCCCAGACCAAGCTCCTGGGCGAGCAGCGGCAGGAAGAAGCCGTGCGGCGCGAAGCGGCGGCCACCGAGCTGGCGCGCCGCGAGGCCGACTTGGTGACGCACAAGACGGCTCTGCTCGACGAGGAGCGCGGATTGACGGCGGCGCGCGAAGCGCTGGCCGAGGCCGAGGCGGAGAGGGCGCGCGCCGAGCACGAGGCGGCGGTCCTGGGCGAGCGCTCCGAGGGGCTCGACCGGCGGATCGCCGATCTGGCCGAGGAGCGCACGCGCCTCGAAGCGCGGCTCGCCGAGCTGGGGCGGCGCGAGGAGGATTTGCGGACGCAGGTCGAGGCTCTGTCGGCTGCGGCGGCGAAGGGTGCGACGGACACGGCGGCCGGGGAGCGACGGATCGTCGAGATGGAGGAGTCGCTCAAAGTGCGGCGCGAAGAGGCGGCGCGCGACCAGCAGGCAGCGCTCGAGCTCTTGCAGCTCGAAGCCGATCAGCGGGCGGAGTTCGAGGCGGCACGGGCGCGGTTGGCCGGGCTCGCCGAGCGCCGGGGCGCCCTCACCGCCCAGGTCGAGGCCGTGGGCGAGCGCTTGGGCTCGCTCGAAGCGGACGATCGCTCGGCCCAGAGCGAGCTGGTCCGCGTGGCGTCCGAGTCGGAGAGCGCACGTGGCGCGATCCGCGAGGCGCAGAGCGGGCTGGCCGCGTGCGAGGAATCGCTGGCGGCGGCCGGGGCCGAGGAGGCCGAGCACCGCGAGGCTTTGACCGCGGCGCGGATCCGGATCGAGGCACTCGAGGATCTCAAGTCGGCCATGGAAGGGCTCGAAGAGGGGGTGAAGAAAATCCTCTCCGAGAGCAAGTCGGTAGGCGTGCGCGGCGTAGTTTCGGAGTCTTTGATCGTCGAGGACGGCTATCTCGACGCGGTCGAGGCCTTGCTGGGCTCGCTCTTGGGCGCGGCGGTCGTGGATTCCGAATCGCAGGCCAAGCGCGCGCTGGCGCTCGTGGGCGGACCTTCGGCCGGCCACGCCTATGTCACCGTGCTCGAGCGCGGGCGCGGCAAGCACACCATGCGCGCCGTCGATCCGCGCGAGAAGGGCATCGTGGGCTGGGTGCGCGAGGGCGTGAAGGCGGGCGAGCAATCGGAGGGCTTGGTCGAAGTGTTGCTGGCGGATGCCGTGCTCGTCGAGACGCCGGAGGATGCCGAGAAGCTCAGCGCCAAGTATCCCGAGCTTCGCTTCGTGAGCCGAAGCGGCGTCGTGTGGTCGGGCGGGTTGGCTTCGGGTGGACGTCCGACGGATGCGGATCGCGGGCTCCTCAGGCGCGAGCACGAGCTGCGCGAATTGCGCGTGGAGCGCGGGCGTCTGGAGGCCGTGTTCGCCGCCAAGGGCG
>DATFWU010000133.1:0-2859 GCA_035259005.1 Candidatus Eiseniibacteriota bacterium | reverse complement strand
GCCGAGGCGGCGATCGCCACCGCCTCGATGCTCGCGTCCTTCGCCACGTCTTCGGGATCCGTTGTCGTGCGCGCGCCCGGCGCCATCTTCGCCGCCCTGGCGAGGCGCTGGCTGTCGGTGTCGCAGAGCAGCGCGAGCTTGCCCTCCGGGAGCGAGGCGAAGTTGCGCACCAAGTTGGCACCCCAGTCGCCGGTGCCGACCTGGGCGAGCTGCACGGGATTCACGTTTCCTCCAGGGGAGCCCGGCGCGGCCTCGGGCGCGTACGGAGAGAGGCATTTTTCAGGACAAGAATTCCCGGCAAATGTAGACGCTGGGGGCCTTTAGGGTCAACCGCCGCCCTTGGGGATAACTCAGCCCGTGGCCAATTCGAGGGTGGCGCACTTACATGCCCCAGGGCATGTGAGTTGACCACTTTTCACTCTTAGAACTAGCTCCCGGCGCTCGCCAACAAAGTGGCGCACTTACATGCCCCAGGGCATGTGAGTTGACCACTCCTCCCTCTTAGAACTAGCTCCCGGCGCCAGCCAACAAAGTGGCGCACTCACATGCCCCAGGGCATGTGAGTTGACCACATGGGCGCCGCAATCCAGATCCAACTTGGCCAGGATCAAGCAGATAGATGAAAGAAGCGGGAAGGGCTCAGGCGCACTCCAGATTGCGTAGCGTGAGCCCGGTGGCCTCGGCGACGCGGTTGCGCCCGCTCTGCTTGGCGGCGTACAACGCCGCGTCGGAAGCCGCGATCAAGGTCGCCGGCTGGATGCCGTCCTCGGGGAACAGGGCGATCCCCACGCTCACCGTGATGTCGCCGGGGTTCACGCGCGGGAACTGATGGGCCGCGACCGAGGCGCGGATGCGCTCGGCCACGAGCTGGCCGCCCGAGCGTCCGGTCTCGGGCAGGATCACGGTGAACTCGTCGCCACCGTACTTCGCGACCAGGTCCATGCCACGCACGCGGCGCGCCAAGACGCGTGCCAGCTCGCGCAGCACCCGGCTGCCGCGCAGGTGGCCGAACTTGTCGTTGTATTCCTTCAGGTGGTCGACATCGACCATGAGCAGCGTGAACGGCGTGCGCGAGCGCGACGAGCGCTTCATCTCGCGGCGCAGCGCCGTGCGCAGGAAGCGATAATTGTAGACCTGCGTCAGGTCGTCGGTGATGGCCACGCGCTGCAAGGACTGCGAGAGACGCGCGTTGTCCATCGCCAAAGACGTCGCGGTGGCGAGCAGCGGCATCACACGGCTGAGATCCGGCACCGTTTGATCCGAGGGATTGAAGCAGGCGAGCACGCCCACCACCTGGGAGCGGTGCACGACCGGCACCGTGACGCAGCTTTCGACCCGCAATTCGCCGGGAGCGTCGCTCTCCAGGAAGCGTGGATCGGAAGAGACGCGCGGCACGAACATCATCCGCCCTTCGAGCACCGTGGCGCGCACGATGCCGTCGCCCACGCGCGGCGCGGCTCGGGACACGAGCTGGTGGCCGTCCACGAGCACGTGGCGCATGGGATGGCGCCCTTCGATCATGGTGAACGCGGAGGCCGGCGAGCCCGTGACCGCGCACGCGGCGCGCAGGGCGGCCGAGAGCGCCGACGCACGGTCCCGAAGGCTCGTGGGCGCCGTGAGGCTGTGGAGCGCGGTGCCGATTCTGTCCGACGCGTTCATGGTTCGCCCCGCTCGAAGATGATCCGGTAGGCAGAAAGACCCCTCGTGGGTCCGCCACCCACCCCCTCGGCTTGCAATTCGGGTGCCACGGGCTTGGCTCCGTGCAGGCTGCACGATCGGCGCGGGCCGAACGCCCAGCCGTCAGGATTTCGGCCGGCCCTCAGTCCTCATCGTCCTCATCGTCATCGGCAGCGGCGGGCGGTTCTTCGCCCCTCATGGCGCGCCACAGGTCGCTTCCGATCCGCCAGGCGCGCCGCGCGAAGACGAAGAAGCTAAGCGCCACCACGATCAGAAGAACGGTCTCCTGCCAGCGCTCGATGGGCATGCGCCGTCGCACCTCGCGGAAAGTGAGGACGAGGTAGACGAGGGAGACGAGAAGGGCGACGTGAAGGGCGAACAGGAGCACTTGGGCCCAGCGCGCCCCGGCGCCGCCGAGCCACGGGGATTCGGGGCGGCGAGAGCTCATACGGCGGCGGCCTGATGGGCAGTCTGCGCGCTCGCCGCGCGATCTGTTGCAGGCTGCCCGGTCAAAGTCGAGCGGGCCGACCACAGGGCCGCCGCGCCATAGGTGAGGCGACGTGGTGGGTCGCACACGAATCCGGCCGCCGCGATGCGCCGCGCCACCTCGCCGACCCGGCCGAAGCGGAGGATCGATTCCGACAAGTAGCGATAGGCGGCCGGATCAGGCGACAGCCGGCCGAAGGCGGGAACGATCCAGCGGATGTACGAGCGATGAGCCGCCCCGAGCACGCCGGGCTCGGGCGACGGGCTATCGAGAACCAGCAGCTTCCCTCCCGCGCGCAGCACGCGGCGCATCTCGGCGAGCGCGGCCGGCTCGGGGACGAGGTTGCGCAAACCCCAGGCCACGGTCACGACGTCGAAAGCGCCCTCGGCGAACGGCAGATGAAACGCGTCGGCGCGCACGGCGGCGAAGCGCACGCTCTCGGAGCGCGCGAAAGCCGCGCCCCGCGTGAGCATCTCCGCGCTCACGTCGGCGCCCACGACAAGCCGGCCCGAGCGGCGCTCCACCGCCAGCGCGGAGCGCGCGCTCCCGCAGCACAGGTCGAGAACGCGCTCTCCCGGCCGGATGCCCGACGCCATGGCTTCGCGCCAGGCCGCGTCCCGCCCCAGGCTCATGATGGCGTTGAGACGGTCGTAGCGTGCCGCCGCGCGGTCGAACCGTGGGGATGGGATTTCGGG
>DATFWU010000132.1:0-9469 GCA_035259005.1 Candidatus Eiseniibacteriota bacterium | reverse complement strand
TCCGTCGAGATGATGACCTGCGTGTCCGAGAGGTCCGGAATGGCGTCGAGCGGCGTGTGCGAGAGCGCATGCACCCCCCACGCCACGCCCGCGGCCACGGCCAGCAGCGTGAAAAAGGGAGCGCGCGCGCAGGCGGCGATGATGCGCGCGATCATGGGGCGCTCTCCGGCGCGCGCAGCCGGCTCTCGGCCGCGACCAGGAAGTTGCCCGAGGTCACGACGGTGTCCCCTGCTTTGAGCCCCGACTCGACGGCGTACCAGTCATCTGCCTTGGCGCCGAGCTTCACCTCGCGCGGCTCGAGGCGCCCGCCGCCTGCATCGACAAAGACGAGCCGACGATCGCCGTTGAAGAGCACAGCCGAGGCCGGCACAGCGAGCCGCTTGCCGAGAGGGATGGCGATGTTGACGTCGACGAGCTGATCCGGCAAGAGCGCGCGGTCACCGTTCGCCACCTCGATGCGCACTTGCCCTGTCCGCGTCTCGCTCTCGAGGAAGGGATAGATGAAGGAGATGCGGCCGCCGCGTACGGCGCGTCCGCCGGCAGGCAGCGTGACCGTAGCCTTGTCGCCCACCTTGAGAAACGGCAATTCGTAGGGATAGACGTCGCACAGGATCCAGATGGGATCGATGGGCGCGATCTTGAACAGCGTCTGGCCCGGCACGACGGCCGAGCCTTGCACGACCATCTTGTCGGTGATCACGCCGCTCACCGGCGAGAGCACGGCCACGGCCTCGCTCGGTTTACGCGACTTCTCGAGCGCGGCGATCTGGCCTGCCGACAGGTCCCAGAGCGCAAGCCTCTGTCGCGCCGCGGCGGCGAGATCGGCCGCGCGATCCTGCGCCGGGCCCTTCGACATGCTGTCACGCACCGCGATCGCCTCGAGGAATTCACGCTCGGCGGAGTAGAGGTCGGGGCTGTACACCGTGAGCAGGACTTGGCCCTTGCGCACCGCAAGGCCCGTGAAGTCGGCGGCCAGCGTGCGCACGTAGCCCTGGTACTTGAGCGTCACTTCGGCGCGGCGCGACTCGTCGTACGTCACGCGCCCGGAAGCGCGGCGCGTGTAGTCGAGATCGCGCACCGCTACCGGTGCCGTCGTCACACCGATCTCCTGACGACGCGCCTCGGTCAGAACGACTGCGCCCACGGAGCTATCGGCGAGGGCCGAGCCGCCGGTAGCCTCGTCCGTCACCCAGGTGACGCCCGGAACGCCCACCGTGAGGCGAAGAGCGATCCGGGTTGGCGCCCCGCTCGGTGGAGCGATCGAAAGATCGACGTCCCAGCTCCCGCCCATGGCGAGCCCGAACGTGCCCTCATAGACGCCGGGCGCCTTCTCGGGGAGCGCGGGCTTGGATTCCATGCGCGGCATGGCCCCCATCGCCGCCATGAAGACGAGCGCGTCCACGCGCGCGCCTCGCACCGGCTTCCCCGCGCTGTCTTCGATTCGCAACCGCATGACGTTGTTTCCGACCTTTGGCTCGGCTGGCACGACGGCGGCATCCACACGCAGACCGCCACCTACGTCGTGCATCTCGGCTTGCTCGCGAGCACAGCCGGCGATCACGGCAAGAATCCCAACCAGCAGGAGCTTTTTCATGGCTTGCTCCCTTCCGTGCCCACCCACGGCGGTAGCTTTCCGACGGCCCACGCCAGCTCGGCCCGCGCCGCGTGGTACTCACCCAAAGCCTTGAGCTCCATGAGCCGCGCTTCGGTCAGATCGCGCTCGGCCTGCAGCAGAGAGCCAAAGTCGTTCTTGCCCGATTCGTATCCGGCGCGCGCCGCGCCCAGGGCGCGCTGCGCGACAGGAAGCTGGGTTTCGCGCACCAGCTGCGCTTCGTGCGCGCTCTGCTCGACGTCGAGATAGGCCGACTGCACTTGGTAGGCCACCTGATCGGTCACCGAGACTTGCTTGGCGCGTGCCTCGTTGAGGCTGGCCTTCGCCTCGCCTTCGGCCGCCGAGCGAGGGCCTGAGAAGATGGGCACGCTGACCGAGACGCCGACCATGGGGCGCAGCGGATCTTCCTGCCAGAAGCGGTCGTACGCTGCCATGAATTCGAGACGCGGGACGCGCGCGCTCTCGGCCACGCGCACGCGCGCCTCGTCGGCGCGGTAGCGCGAGGCAGCGGCGAGGATCTCGGGGCGCTCGACCCAGGCGGCTTCCACCAGCGCGCGTAGCTCGGGCACAGGCCCCGGGGCATCGAGCTGCGTGGGCGGAAGCGGCAAGGAGGCATCCCACGAGCGGTGGAGGAGCGCATTCATCCTGGCCGTGGAACGCGCCACGTCGTTCTCACTCTTGATGGCTTCGTGATCGAGCATGGCCAGCTCGCTCTCGGCCATGAGCGCATCGGCCTCGCCCACGAGACCCGCCGCGTAGCGCGAGAGCGCCACGCGTCTGAGCTGCTCGACCACCTGGCGCATCTCGACGATGACCACCCCGGTCGCCGAAGCACGCGCGTACTCGGCGTACGACTCGCGCGCGGTGCGCAGCACGTCGTTGAGCGTGACGTCGAGATCGGCGGCGGACGCCTCGGCTTCCCGCTTCGCCACGTCGCGCTGCGAGCCGAGCTTGCCGAGTGGAATCGCCTGCCTGAGCCCCACACGATAGGCGGTCGCGAAGTCATCCCGGTTGAGCGACGCCGGTCCGAGCGCGAACTCGAGCTGGGGATCTTCCCAACCACTCGTTCCCGGTACTTTGAGCGCCGCCTGATAGGCCTGTCGCGCCGCCTCGACGTCGGCGTTCTGGCGCACCACCAAGCGCTCGAGCGTATTGAGCGACAGGACGGGAAGGAGCGCGAGGCTATCGGTGATGGCCCCCGAGGGGCGCATCCCGTCGTGCTGGGCGAAAGCGGGGCTCGCCCCGAACACGGCGACGAGCGCGCCGAGTAACCATGGATTGCGCATGGAACGTCCTCTTCTTCGCGTGACGGAAAACGCCAAGCTCCCGCGCGCCGCGGACGCGGCGTCGGGTCACGAAGAGAAAACGTTCAGATGAGAAGGACGGTTGTTCGAGGAGGTGAGGCGGTCGGAATGGGAGGCGCTACACCAGACACGGGAACCGCAAGGGCGGCCCACGCAGGCATCACAGGCGCAGCCGCCACCACCGCCGCAGGGCTCGTCGGCGCGGTCAAGCGCGCCTCGCTCACCACGCCATCGGCGCAAGGAGCGAGCACGCCGAGGAAGCAGCACGCCTTGAGCGGCGCCTTCACCGGCGAGTGGCAGGACTTCGCCTGGCAACAAGCGTGACTCGCCGCCATCATCGGCGCCTTCATCGGACACGCCGGCACATAGCCGGACGAGCCGGCCTGGAGCGCAAGCGCCACCACCGCCATGACGGCGGCATGTGCCCGCGAACCCAGGAATAGCCGGAGCGCTCGCATACGTATCTATTTTCGGCAGGTTCGCCCACGCGGTCAAGTGAGGCCCGAGTGAACAACATGAAAAGCCATTGGGGCCAAATTCCCTCGATTCGGTACAGGGCCTCTGGCATACTCGGAGCCACTTCTACTCCTCTTCCACAGTGGAGTCGTCGATGCGCGGCACCGCCCGGATCTTGCTTCCGCTCGTCCCCCTTGCCCTCTTTTCCGCCTCCGACGCCCCACAGCGGCTGGCCACGACGCCGCAAGCGAGTTGGCTGGCGGCCGTGCAGGCGAATCTCGCGCACGCGGAATATTTCGTGAGCGGTACCACTCCTCAGGCGCCCAACCGCGCGCAGGGCATCCGTACGTATTTCACCCCGCAGGGCCCGCGCATCGTGCCGCGCGAAGAGACCAATCGGCCGTGGGAAGGCTCGCTCACGCTCGACCGCTACGGCTGCGATGACGATCTGATCACCCCGGCCAGCGCGCAACCGTCGATTCGCGACAATCGCGTCGATTACCGGCGCGGCTCGCTCACCGAGTGGTACGTGAATGACGAACACGGTCTCGAGCAAGGCTTCACGCTGTCGTGCCCCCCCGCAGGCGATGGGCGGCTCGAATTCGATCTCGCGGTCGGCGGCACGGTAGAGGCGCGCGTTGCGTCGAATGGCCAAGACATCTGCTTCGTCGACACGCATGGCACGCCCCTCCTGCGCATCTCCCACCTGCGCACGACGGACGCGCGTGGTTCCGCTCTGGCCTCGCGGTTCGCGCTCACGCGCGGTGGCCACGATCTCGCGATCGACGTGGACGCCACGCACGCCGCCTATCCGGTCACGATCGATCCCCTGCTCTCCTCGCCCGGCTGGATGCGGGAATCGAACCTCGCCAACGCCGGATTCGGCCTCACCGTGTCGACCGCCGGCGACGTGAACGGCGACGGCTACAGCGACATCATCGTGGGCGCCGCAGCCTACGACACGGGCGATCCGAACGGCGGCCAAGTCACCGTCTACTACGGCGGCCCGACAGGTCCGGCGACCATCCCCTCGTGGTCCGCAAAGGACACGGGCGGCACCGACGGGTTCGGCGACCGGGTAGCTACGGCCGGCGACGTCAATGGAGACGGCTACAGCGACATCCTCGTCGGCGCACCGTCGACCAACTCCGGACAGGGTGAAGCGTACTGCTGGTACGGATCGGCATCGGGGCTCGGAGCAAACGGTACTCCGGCCAACGCCGACTGGAGCGTTTTGGGGCCGCAATTGGCGGATCAGCTGGGCTTTTCGATCTCTTGCGCCGGAGACGTGAACAAGGATGGCTACGCCGACGTCATCGTCGGCGCGCCCGCGCGCGACACCGGGGGCGGTGTCCACCCGGGCAAGGCGCTCATCTATCTCGGAGGAGGCTCGGGGCTCAGCACCAGCGTGTACAAAGAGATCGACGGCACGGGGAATTCCTATCTTGGATACAGCGTGTGCACGGCCGGCGATGCGAACAACGACGGGTGGAGCGACGTCGTGATCGGCGCCTACCTCGCCACCGGCACGGCAGCGACCTCCGGTCTTGCTTACGTGTACTACGGCCCCGGCTTGACCGACGCCGCGCGCACGACACTCGATCCCGGAAGCTCCAGTGCCTATTTCGGACTGAGCGTGAGCACAGCCGGCGACGTCGATGGCGACGGTTATTCCGACGTGATCATCGGCTCTCCAGGCTACGATCTTCCCAGCACCGACGCCGGCGCGATCTATGTCTACAAGGGTGGCGCAAGCGGCGTGTCGACGAGCTATACCTGGCGCTTCGTAGGCACGCAGGCATCCGGACGTTTCGGCCAGTCGGTGAGCACGGCGGGAGACGTGAACGGCGATGGGTACGCCGATGTGGTCGTGGGCTGGCTCCGGTACACGAACGGCCAGGCGACCGAAGGTGCGGCCTGCGGCTGGTATGGATCGTCGACCGGGCTCAAGGCGAGCGGCTCGGCCACGGGCGCCGATTGGCTCGTGGAGAGCAACAACGCGGGCGCCGGCATGGGAACCTCGATCGCCTGTGCCGGTGACGTGAATGGTGACGGCTGGAGCGACGTCATCGTCGGTGCGCAGGATTTTACAAACGGGCAGACCAACGAGGGCGCGGCCTACGTCTTCTTCGGCTCGACCGCCGGGCTCGCCCTGCCGCAATGGCTGACCAACGGCCCTCAAGCGAGCGCCGAGTACGGCTACGCCACGACGAGCGGCGACTTCAACGGCGACGGCTACTCCGACATCGCGATCAGCGCCCCGTATTACGACAACGGAATCGCGTACGAAGGCCACGTCTTCGTCTACAACGGCGGCCCGAGCGGGCCGCCAGCCTCGCCGAGCTGGCAAGTCGGCGGGGATTTGTACAAGGGATACGTGGGCTTCTCGCTCGCCGACGCGGGCGACGTGAACAATGATGGCTATGACGATCTCTTGATCGGAGCCACCGGCTATTCCGAGGGCGGACTGAACGCCGAAGGACATGCGTTTGCCTATTACGGATCAGCCAATGGACTCACCGGCTCTCCCAGCGCCACGCTCGCGCAAGCCAACTGGGTGGCGCGCGGGAATGTGAGCAGCCTTCAGTTCGCCACCTCGGTGGGCGGCGCGGGCGACGTGAACGGCGATGGCTACGCCGATGTCATCATCGGGACGCCTTACTACGCCAATGGGCAGGCCAACGAGGGCGGTGCGTTCGTCTATCTCGGCTCGGCGTCCGGCTTGCCAGCGGGTGCCACGCCCGCGAGCGCCAACTGGAAGGCGGAATCGAACCTGGCCTCCGCCATGCTCGGAGCCTCGGTGGCTTCGGCGGGCGACGTGAACGCCGACGGCTACAGCGACGTCATCGTCGGCGCGCCCACCTACACCAACACCCTGGCTGCCCAGGGTGCGGTCTTCTTGTGGTTTGGTTCCGCCACCGGTCTCGGCGCCAACGGAACGCCCGCCAACGCGGATTGGTCAGACTTCGGCACCGAAGCGAGCCAAGACTTCGGCCGTTCCGTGGCGGGGATCGGCGACATGAACGGCGACGGGTTCGGCGACCTCGTCGTCGGCGCGCCGAAGAACGGGGCAGGCGATGGCGGAAAAGCGACGTTCTATCGAGGGTCGGCGACCCTTCCGACCTTCGCTTCATCCTTCGCCTTCAGCAGCGTGAATCGCATGGGAACGCAGGTCGGACCCGCGGGCGATTTGAACGGGGACGGCTTTGCCGACGCTTTCGCTTCGGCTCCTGGATTCACGAGCCCGGACACGAGCGAGGGTGCTGTCTACATCGCCTATGGAGGCAAGACTGTCATCTCGCTCGACCCGATTCAGAGCAACATCGCTCATGCCCAGATGGGATCTCCGTCGAGCGCGGGCGACGTGAACGGCGACGGCTTCGCCGATCTCATCGTCGGGCTCCCCCTATCCAATTCCAACGCGGGCGCCGCGTGGCTGTACTACGGCGGTGGCAGACTCAATCGCGTCGTTCACCCCCGACAGCGCAACCGCTTCAATGGAAGGCCTCTGGCCCGTCTCGGCATGGCGGACAGCTATCGAGACGTCGACATCCAGCACGTCTGCTACTCGCCTTTCGGGAACTCCACCGTCCGCCCCGAGTACGAGCTCAAGCCGGCGGGCCAGCCCTTCGATGGCACGGGCATCGTTCAGCTGGGAGCGATCGATCTCGTGACGCATCCCAACTTCGACCAGACGATCGCCATCTCCGGTCTCACCGCCGGCGCCTCCTACCATTGGCGCTTGCGCTACCGCTACGACAAGGGCAAGCAGCCCTATCAACCCGAGAGCCGCTGGATCTTCATGCCGCTCCGCGGCGCGAACGACGCGGACGTGCGGATGCTGCCGCCATCGGTGGTCTCAGCGCATTCCGAACCCTCCGGCGCCGTGCAGCTCCTGGGCGGGACGCCCAATCCATTCGTAGGGGAAACGACCTTCCGCTTCTCTCTGCCAAGGGCGATGACCGTGAAACTCGGCATCTACGACGTACGTGGCCGCCTGGTTCGTGAGTTGATCAACACGCCGGAGTCCGCGGGCTGGCACACGATCTCCTGGGACGGCCTCGCCGCCGGCCACGAGAAGAGCGCGGACGGCGCCTACTTCGCAAGATTGGAGACGGCAGAAGGAAAACACATGGAGCGGGTCATACTTTCAAGGTAGGCGACGCGGCCGAGTAATGATTGGGAATCGAAAGCGTGTCCAGCATTCGTCTTGTTGAGTAGGACTACTTCTTCTTGCGGGGCTTCTCGATTCCCAATCGAGTTAGCTTGCCGACCAAGGTCGTGCGTCTGAGGTTCAGCAGGTGGGCGGCCTTGGTCTTGTTCCATTCGACCGACTCGAGCGTCGCAATGAGCCGGCGGCGCTCTTCCTCCTCGAGGTGCTCTTCGAGCGAACCGGAACCCTGCGTCCACTCGATCCCCAAGTCGTCCGGTGTGATCGCGGCTCCTGGCTCACACATCGCGGCGGCACGCTCGATGACGCTCCGCAGCTCTCTCACGTTCCCCGGCCACGGATGAGCGTTGAGTCGCTCCCGCGCCTCTGAGGTGAGTTCGAATTCTCGGCCCATTCGGGCGGCCATTTGGCTCAAGAAATGATCTGTCAGTAGCGGAATGTCGTCCGGCCTCTCCCGAAGCGGCGGGAGATGCACGACCACACCGCGCAAACGGAAGAAGAGATCCGCCCGGAAGCTGCCTTCCTTGACCATGCGATGTAGATCGCGATGCGTCGCACCCACGAATCGCGTCCCAACCTTTCGCGGATGATTCTCACCCAGCCGGCGAATCTCCTTGGCCTCGAGGGCGCGCAGTAGGCGTCCCTGGACGGCCAAGCTCATTTCGCCAATCTCATCGAGGAACAACGTCCCGTCACTCGCTGCCTCAATTAGGCCCGGGCGGTCCCGATACGCCCCTGTGTAGGCACCCTTCGCATGACCGAACAACTCCGCATCGAGAATATCCGCCGGAAGCGCGGCGCAGTTGATCGCCAGAAGCGCTCCCTTGCGGCCTGACTTCTCGTGCGCCAGTGTCGCGAAGAGCTCTTTGCCGGTACCGGTTTCGCCAAGAATTAGTATGGGTAGATCAAGACTGGCCGCACGGAGCGTCACATGAACGGATTTGAGGATACGTCCGTCTTGCGACACGATGCCGTGTGCAGTTGCTTCTGCTTGCTTGGCACCGCTCCTCGAAACAGGCCTGGGTTCTTGTGATGATAACTTCCTGCGAGACGCCACGAGAGACAAGCGCGAAATCGCGTGCTGACACGTCGCAAGCCAGTCCGCTGTCTTGCTTGCCTCTCCCATTGCCCCGAGACGGACAAACCGCTCCCACGCTTCCGACAGCATGGACAACCCGAGCCCGATACGACCCCTCTTTACCTTAATCATTCCACGCAAGCGGCTCGTTGCCACAATCTCCAACTCATCTATATTGCGACGCGTTAGGCGATGCGCAGTTCTCGCTTTGGCCAACGCTTCTCTGACCTGACCACTCATGACCAGGACTTCACCCGACTTTCGCGTCGCTTCGACAACGACATCCGAGCTCTCTGACACCATCCTGCCAAGCGCTTCAGCAGACGCGTACTCGGCAAGGGCGGCATCTCGCTCGCCTCGCGCCCAGCGCGCGTCCCCCCTGAACTCACAGCAGAGGGCCAAGTCCCTCTGGGCACCGAGATCCCGAAACACGCTTGATGCAAGATCGAGGTCTTGAATAGCCCGATTGTTACTGCCCTCCAAGACGGAACACCACCCTCGAAGAAGCTTGATACGAGCACTTCGCCAGCCAGTATCGCTTGCGAACCAGCGCGACTCTAATTGAGCGATAATATGACTCGCCTCACGAAGCTCCCCCTGCTTGAGGCGTAGGACTGCAAGCCCGAATAGCACTCGATCGCGTCGCCAATCTGAATTGATCTCGGAAAACCGTTCGAGCGCACGTTCATACGCGACTGCCGCCTGACCGAGCTCGGTCTGACACACCAGGCAAAATCCGAGACGCGTCAGAGCCAATCCCTCTGTTAAGCGGTCGCCAGTGAGCCTCGCAAGTGCTGCTGACGTCTCAAGACTAATCTTTGCGTCAGCCAAGTTCCCAATCATCGTTC
>DATFWU010000131.1:0-5662 GCA_035259005.1 Candidatus Eiseniibacteriota bacterium | reverse complement strand
CCGCAGGTGGGCACGGTACAGATCGGCGACGACGTCGAGATCGGCGCCAACGCGTGCATCGACCGCGCGACCACGGGCACGACCGTGATCGGCGCCGGCACCAAGATCGACAACCTCGTGCAGGTGGGCCACAACGTCGAGATGGAGGAGAACGTCATCGTCGTGGCCCAGGTCGGCATCTCGGGCTCGACGCGCGTGCGCCGCGGCGCCACGCTCGCCGGACAAGCCGGCATCATCGGCCACATCGAAATCGGTGAATTCGCCGTCGTGGCCTCCCAGGCCGGCGTCACCAAGTCCGTTCCGCCGGGCATGCAGGTGTCGGGGTATCCGGCGCAGCCGCACAGCGTGGCGCGACGCATCCACGCGCTGACCATGAAGCTGCCCCAGCTCGTGGAGCGCCTGTCACGGCTCGAGCAGCGGCTGCAAGCGCTCGAGGAGGAACGGAGTGACCATCACGTCCGAAGCGGCGGCTAGCCCCAAGGCCCCGGCTCCCGACGCCAAGGCGGGCCGCGACCAGCGCACGATCGCGAGCCCCGCCAGCTACTCGGGCATCGGCATCCACACCGGCGCCCGCGGCGAGGTCACGTTCCGCCCGGCGCCGCCCAACAGCGGCATCGTCATCGTGCGCGCCGATCTTCCGGGACAGCCGCGCATCCAGGTCGGGCCGCAGTTCGCGCGCTACGACGCGGACCACGGCCGGCGCACCATCTTGAAGAGCGGCGAGGTCGAGATCCACACGATGGAGCACGTGCTGGGCTCGCTCGTCGGCCTGGGCATCGACAACGTGATCGTCGAGGTCACCTCGCTCGAGGTGCCCGAGCCCGAGGATGGCTCGGCGCTTCCCATCGTGCGCGCGCTGCGCTCGGCCGGGGTGGTCGAGCAGGGCGTGCCGCGGCGCCACTTCAAGGTCACCAAGCCGGTCATGTTCCAGTCGGGCGCGGTCGAGATGCTGGCCGTGCCCGCCGATCGCCTGCGCGTCACCTTCACCATCGACTACGACAGCGCGGTGATCGGCACGCAGCACCTGTCGGTGGACGTGGACGATGTCACCTTCGAGCGCGAGGTGGCGCCAGCGCGCACCTTCGTGCTCGAGCGCGACGTGGCCCTCTTGCGCGCGCAGGGACTCATCCGTGGCGGCACGCTGGACTCGGCGGTGGTGGTGGGCGAGAAGGGTGTGCTCAACGAGACGCCGCTGCGCTTCCGCGACGAATTCGTGCGCCACAAGATCCTCGATCTGCTCGGCGACCTGGCCCTCCTGGGCGGGCCGCTGCTCGGGCACGTGATCTCGGTGCGCTCGGGCCATGCCACCAACGTCGCCTTCGTGCAGAAGCTGTCGCAGGCCATCCCGCAAGGCGGACGCCGGGCCGATCGTCCGGCGGCCGAGTGGGACATCACGGCCATCATGGACATCATGCCGCACCGCTATCCGCTCCTCCTCGTCGACCGCATCCTCGAGCTGGAAGAGGGCAAGCGCGTGGTCGGCTTGAAGAACGTGACCATCAACGAGCCGTTCTTCGTCGGGCACTTCCCCGGGCATCCCATCATGCCCGCGGTGCTCATCATCGAAGCCATGGCGCAGACCGGTGGGGTGCTGCTTCTCTCCATGGTCGACGATCCCAACGGCAAGCTCGTCTACTTCATGGGCATCGACAACGCCAAGTTCCGCCGCCCCGTGCGCCCCGGCGATCAGCTGCGCTTCGAGCTCACCCTGCTCAAGCTCAAGAACCGGATCTGCAAGATGCGCGGCGAGGCCTTCGTAGACGGACAGCTCGTGGCCGAGGCGGAGCTCCTTTCCATGGTCGTCGACGCGTGAGCGCGCACGCCACCCTCGAGGTGCATCCCAGCTCGGTCGTCGATCCGCGCGCCCAGGTGGCGCCGGGCGTGCGCGTGGGACCGTTTTCGTGGATCGGACCCGACGTGGTGCTCGACGAGGGCGTGGTGCTCGACAGCCACGTGCGCATCGAGGGCCGCACGCGTCTCCACAAGGGCGTGCACGTGCATGCCGGCAGCGTGCTCGGCGGCCCGCCGCAGGATCTCAAGTTTCTGCCCGGCACGCCGTCGGGACTCGAGGTCGGCGAGGGCACGGTGATCCGCGAGTGCGCCACCGCCAACGTGGGCACCGACGAGGGCTCGGTGACCCGGATCGGACGGGAGTGTCTGATCATGGCCTACGCCCACGTCGCCCACAACGTGAAGGTCGGCGATCGCGTCATCCTCGCCAACGGCGTCCAGCTCGCCGGCTACGTGACCATCGAGGACCACGCCATCGTCGGCGGGCTCGTGCCCGTGCATCAGTTCGTGCGCGTGGGCTGCCACGCCATGATCGGCGGCGGCTTCCGCGCGCCGCAGGACGTGGCGCCCTACGTGCGGGCGGGCGGCCATCCGCTTCGTCCCATGGGGCTCAATCTCGTGGGCCTTCGGCGCCGCGGCTTCACCGAGGAGACGATCGACGCTCTGCGCGGCGCCTACCGGCTTCTCTTTCGCGAGGGGCTGGGGGTCGAGGAAGCGGTGGCGCGCATTCGCACCGAGCTTCCGGCGCTCCCCGAGGTTCGCCACCTCGCCGAGTTCGCTCTCTCCTCCGAGCGCGGGCTCGCGCGCTAGGCTTTCTCTCCTCCGAGGCTTCTCTCCATGAGCGTTCGCGTGGGCGTGATCGGCGTCGGAGCCCTCGGCCGCCACCACGTGCGCACGGTCGGCCGGGCACCGGGCGTCACCTTGGTCGGCGCCTACGATCCGCGAGCCGAGCGCGCGGCTTTTGCCTCGGAGCACGGCGGCCAGGCCTTCGCCGATCCACGAGCTCTGGTGGACTCGTGCGACGCCCTCATCGTGGCCTCGCCCACGCGCACGCACCGCGAGGTCGCGGGCGGAGCCCTCGAGGCCGGTCGTCATGTCCTCGTGGAGAAGCCCTTGGCCGCCGGGGCCGCCGAGTGCGACGAGCTTTTGGCGCTGGCCCGCGGCGGCGATCTCGTGCTCCATGTCGGACACGTCGAGCGCCTGAACGCAGCCGTGCGCGCCGCGCGCCCGGTGATTCGCCGCCCGCGCTTCATCGAGGTGCGTCGCCTCGCCGGATTCACACCGCGCGGGGCCGACGTCGACGTCCTTCTCGACCTCATGATCCACGACCTCGATCTGGTGCTCGAGTGGACCGGTGCGGCGCCCTCCCAGGTCCAGGCCGTGGGCGTGGCCGTGCTCACCGAGGGTGAGGACATCGCCAACGCCCGGCTCGAGTTCGAGGACGGCTGCGTGGCCGATCTCACGGCCAGCCGTGTGTCCCAGGAGAAGCTGCGCAAGATCCGCCTGTTCCAAGAGGAGGCGTATCTCTCGCTCGATCTCGGGCAGGGAACGGCCGAGATCGTCGAGGCCGACCGCCACGCCATCGCCCAAGTGGTGGCCTCGGGCGCGCTCGCCGAGGCGGTGGGCGGCGGCCTGCCGGCCTCGCCGCCCGACTGGGGAAATCTCGTGCGCCGCCGCTCGCTGCCGGCTCTGGCCGGCGATCCGCTCACCCTCCAGCTCGAGGCTTTCCTCGCCGCCGTGCGCGGAGAAGAAGCCGCGGGCGAGGTCCGGGCCGCCACCGGCGAGGACGGAGCCCGCGCCGTGCGCGTGGCCGAGCGCGTGCGCGAAGCGCTTCGCCTGCGATCGGAGCGCTGGCGAAGATGAGCGAGGCCGTGCCCCTCCGCGTTCTGCTTCTCGCCGGGGAGCCGAGCGGAGACCGGCACGGCGCGCGCGTGGCGCAAGCGCTCAAGGCGCGCGGCCCGTGCGATCTCTTCGGCCTCGCGGGCCCCGAGATGCGCGCCGCCGGCGTGCGCGCGCTGGTTCCCATGGAGGAAGTCTCGGTCTTGGGCTTCGTCGAGGTGCTGGCGCACCTGCCCGCTCTGTGGCGCGCGCGGCGGCGGCTCGAGGCGGCGCTCGCTTCCGGCGTCGATCTCGTGATGCCCATCGATTTCCCGGGCTTCAACATTCCCTTCGCCGAGCGGGCGCGCAAGCAAGGCGCGCCCGTCCTCTATTACGTGAGCCCGCAGGTGTGGGCGTGGGGGAAAGGCCGCGTGCCCAGGCTGGCGCGCGCCGCCACGCACATGGCGGTCGTGTTCCCGTTCGAGGAGGAGATCTATGCCAAGGCCGGCGTGCCGGTGAGCTACGTCGGACATCCGCTGGCCGAGGAGCTCGTGGTCGATCTCGGCGCCGACGCCCTGCGCGAGGCGGCGGGCTTGCCGAGGGGAGAGCCCTACGTAGCGCTCCTTCCCGGAAGCCGCGAGCAGGAAGTGCGGCGCCTGCTTCCGGCCATGCTCGACGCGGTCAGCGAGCTGGCGCGCCGTGGACGCCCCATGGCGGCCGTGGTCGCCGCCGCCTCGCCGGCCCTGGCCGAGCGGGCGCAAGCTCTGGCTCGGGGAAGAAGGGAGCGCATCGCGGTCGTGACCGGCCACGCCCACGCGGTGGCCGCGCACGCGCGCGCCGCCCTCGTGTGCTCGGGCACGGCGACCCTCGAGACCGCGGCCCTGGGCACCCCGCTCGTCATCGTCTACCGGCTCTCTCCTCTCACCTGGCATCTGGCGCGCCGCCTGGTGCATCTCCCGCGCATCGGCCTCGCCAACATCGTGGCCGGCGAGGAGGTGGCGCCCGAGCTCCTGCAAGAGCGCGTGACCGGAGCGAACATGGCCGACGCTCTCGTTCCCTTGCTCGCCGACGGGCCCGAGCGGCGCCGGGCCCTCGAGGGCGTGGCACGCGTGCGCGAGCGCCTGGGACAGCCGGGAGCCTCGGAGCGCGTGGCCGATCTCGTCCTCGCGCTGGCGGGGCGAGCCCAACCCGCGCGAGCGAGCGCTTGAGCGCCGTGAGCAGCGGTCGCGGCTCTCTTCCCGACCTCCCTGGCTGGTACGGCGCCCTCGCCACCTTCCTCGAGCCTCTCGGCGCGCGCTGGGGACAGGGCGGCGACCGTGCGGCGTGGCGCGCGCGGCGCGGGCTCGACGTGCCGCGCGGCGAGGCGTGGATCCACGCCGCCTCGGTGGGAGAGGCGAGCGGTGTGGCGCCTCTGGTCGCCGCCTGGCGCGCGCGTCACCCGCAGGATTCCCTGATCGCGAGCGCGCTCACCCCGGGCGGGCGGGCCGCGCTCTCCAAGCTCGCGGGCGTCCGTGTCACGGCTCCGCCCTACGAGACTCCGGCGTGCGCGCGGCGCTCCGTGGGTGCGAGCGGCATCGCGCGCTTGCTCCTTTTGGAGACCGAGATCTGGCCCGCCTGGCTCGCCGCCTCGCTCGAGGCCGGCGTCAAGATCGCGGTGGCCAACGCGCGGCTCTCCGATCGCGGCTGGCCGCGCTACCAGAAGCTCCGCTCGTGGCTCGCTCCCCTCGTCTCTCGCCTCACGGCCGTGGCCGCGCAAAGCGAAATCGACGCCGGGCGCTGGCGCGAGCTGGGGGTGCCGCCAGAGCGTGTGCGGGTCACCGGAAACACGAAATACGAATCGGCCGCCGCCCTCGCTCCGCCGACGGCTGCGGAGCGTGAGGCGGCAAGACGCCGCTTCGGCCTCGACGACTCCGACACGGTTTGCGTCTGGGGAAGCCTTCGTCCGGGAGAGGAGAAGTGGCTCGCGTTGGCTCTCCGAGAAGAAAGCGTCCGTCACCTGGTCGTGCCTCGGCACCCCGAGCAGTGGCGGGGGCGCGAGCTTCCGGGGCAAGAG
>DATFWU010000130.1:0-3255 GCA_035259005.1 Candidatus Eiseniibacteriota bacterium | reverse complement strand
CTCAGGCGCGGATGGCGTCGTATCGGGGCGGGCGGGTGGAAACAAGAGAATCGAAGGTCCGTCGTCGCCCGCGCGCGCCGAAGACGGCACGCCCCCGGCGACGAGTAGGAGGAGGAAGAGCGCGAGCGCGAGTGGGAGGCGCTGCCGCGTTCCGTGCTCTAGTGGAGGGCGCCGAGCCAAGAGAACCGGGCAGCGGGACCCGACCAGGCGAAGGCCTTCTCGCCCACGAGGAGGTAAGGATTGCCGGTGTCGAGAGACGCGGTGACCTTGTAGTGACCGGGATGCAACGACCCCGCGAACGACCAGGTGAAGTCGCGGGCCGTGCCGGGGAGCACCACCCCTTTGTCGAAGGAGCCGGTGCGGACCACGGCGCCGTGATCGTCCTGGATCTGAATGTCGCCGCCCGCGTACAGGTGACGCTGCCCTTCGTTCTGGAGCGAGATACGCACGCGCGTGGAGTCGAAGCCTTGCTCGCTCACGTCGAGCGACTTGAGCTCGGCGCGCGCGGTCTCATCGTGGCTGCGCGTGAGGTAGAGCGTGGTCCCAAGCTCGCCCAGGGCCAAAGGACCGATGCCCCGGTGGGGCAGCGTGGAGCGAATCTCCTGCAAGAGCAGTGCCCAGCGTGTCGGCTCCCCGTCGGCCGGCATGATCATGGAAACGGTGACCGTACGGCTCTCGCCGGGGGCGAGCGAGAAGGCGGTCGGCGTGAACGTCATACATCCCGAAAGCGAGTGGGGCGTCGACCCGAACGGGAGAAGCGAGAGATTCCCGGCTTGGTCGAGGGCCCAATCCAGGGTGCGGATGCGAACCACGGCGGCCACCGTGCTGCGATTCGTGATCAGCACGTCCTGCGTGAGCGGCCTTCCGGGCTCGGCTTCGCGCGTGACCTTGCTCGGCCACACCTGGGCCGAGATTTGGGCGTGCGCGGGGACGGCGAGACAGAGCAGAGAAGCGAGCAGCAAGAGAAACAGCGGGCGACCGGCCGTCGCGTCGCGACGAGCAGGAAAACGGGAAAGGGCGACCGCGATCGAGGATCGCGTCGCACGGGTGTCCGGACAAAGCCGCGGACGAAACGTCGACTGCATGCGGATGTCCTCCTTCCCTGGACATCCCTCCGCGGAGCGAAAGCCCCGCCGGACGGACGGCCGGTACGGCCCTGCGTTCCTTACAGCGTGATGACGCTGTAGGTCAGCGTGTTCGTGTAGTCCGTGGAGCCGCCGCTTCCGGCGTCCGTGTAATTGTTGATGTTCTGGATCTTGATGTCGGTCGTGACGGTCTGGAACGGACCCTGCGCCACACCCGTCGTCCACAGCGTCTGATTGCTCGCCGTGATCGCCGTGTAGGTGCTCATCGTCGTGCCGCCCGAGCCCGGCGCCGTCTGCGTGCGCACGAACAGGTCCGAGAGAGCGATCTGCGGCGAAGCATCCGCGCAGCGCACGAGCAGGCTCATGCCCGTCGACGAGTTCGACTTCACGCGCACGCGAAGACCCGACGCGCCCGCCGCCTCGACGAAGTCGTTGACGTAGTCGGTGGCGGTGGGAGTCAGGGTGACCGACGGATCCAGCACGTCGATGAAGGCGTTGGCATTGGCAGCCAGGGTGACCTGGGCCGTGCCCGACGTGGCGGCCCACGACGACGTCGCCATCGCGCCGCCGACCAGGACCAGAGACAAAACGAACAACCCGCGCTTCATGGGCTTCTCCTTGCGCTTCTGAGATCGAAGTGAGGGGCGGACGCAGGAAGATGTGTCGTTCGGGCGGCCCGCGCCTTGTGATCACCAGTACGCGTCACTGCGTACGTGGCGCCCGGGATGCAAGAGATTGGCCAGAGGGCGTTTAAGCAGGACCGTCAAGGGAGACAATGAGTTAGGGAGGGGGTTGTGTATGAAATCAGGACGTAGCCATCCCGAGAAATGACCGGCGACCGGTCATTCCTTGTGCTGCGCAATGCTCCGAGAAGCCGGGGATCGTGGGAATCGCCAGCCGAGGGCCCGTATAGGACTGGCTCGCGGCCCGACGGCGGGGGAGTCGCCAGGGCTAAGTCGCGGTGCTTTCGGAAGATGCCCGTCCGCCATTTTTCGGGGCGCACCTGATATGATGCGGGCCAATCGAGTGTTCGAGAACCCATCGAAAGTGAGCCCATGATTCGAACTGCCAACGACCTACGCCGATCGTTCCGCGACTTCTTCACGGCCCGCGGGCACACGCAGGTGGCGTCGTCGCCGCTCGTGCCGCTCGGCGACCCGACGCTCCTCTTCACGACCGCCGGCATGGTCCAGTTCAAGCCCTACTTCCAGGGCGGGGAAAACCTCCCGTACTCGCGCGCCGTCTCGGTGCAGAAGTGCCTGCGCCTCTCGGACCTGGAGAACGTCGGCCGCACGCCGCGCCACGACACCTTCTTCGAGATGCTGGGCAATTTCTCGTTCGGCGATTACTTCAAGCCCGAGGCCATCGCCTGGGCGTGGGAATACTGCACGCGCGTCCTCGAGCTGCCGGTCGAGCGCCTGTCGGTCTCGGTGTTCAACGGCGAGGGCGGGCTTCCGCCCGACGAGGAAGCGCGCGCCTTGTGGGTCAAGGCCGGCGTGGCGGCACATCGTATCGTGGCCCTCGGCCGCGCCGACAATTTCTGGGGACCGGCGGGCGGGACGGGCGCGTGCGGACCGTGCTCGGAGATCTATTTCGATCTCGGCCCCGAGGCTTGCACGTGTGGCGGCGGCTGTTCTCCTGGCTCCGATTGCGACCGCTACATGGAGTTCTGGAACCTCGTTTTCCCGCAATACGACGCGCAGGCCGACGGCACGCTCCAGCCCCTGCCCAAGCCCGGCATCGACACCGGCATGGGGCTCGAGCGCCTGGCGCTCATCGTCCAGGGCAAGCGTTCGATCTTCGAGACCGACCTCTTCCTGCCGGTGATCGAGCTGTGCGCGAGCCGCGCGGGGCTGACCTCGTTGCCGAAGCTCGGCGACCCGAGCGATCCCCGGGCCGTCGCGCTCTGCATCGTGGCCGATCACGCGCGCGCTCTGACCTTCGCCTTCGCCGAGGGCTTGGCGCCCGGCAACGAAGGCCGAGGCTACGTGCTGCGCCGTCTGGTGCGCCGCGCGGCGCGTCAGGGACGCGTGCTCGGCTTCCGCGAGCCTTTCTTGGCCGACGCGGCCGCCAAGGTGATCGAGCAATTCCGCGTCTCGTATCCCGAGCTCGCGAGCGCCGAGCGCCGCGTGCTCGGCGTGCTCACGCGCGAGGAGGAGAGCTTCCTCCG
>DATFWU010000129.1:0-11541 GCA_035259005.1 Candidatus Eiseniibacteriota bacterium | reverse complement strand
GTGACGACGTATTCGGGCAGGGTGCCGGCGGCGAGGCGAATCGTGTCCTCGACGGCGAGCACGGGAGCAGCGTGCGCCGCTCTTGCTGCGAGTCCCGCCACGAGAGCGAGAAAGACCAGGAGCCTCCTGCGCGCCGTCATCTCAGAACATGCTGAATTTGAAATACTTCTTGGGGTTCTTCTGCATGTCGAGCAACAGCGTGTTCAGGCGCTCGAGGCTCCCCGCGAGCTCGTCGTAGAGCTTGGCGTCGTTGAAGACGCGGCCCGCGCTCCCCTTCCCCGACGCCGCCAGGCCGAGGAGCGAGTCCGCCCCCGAGGCGGTGCCGTTCAGCGATTCGTACAGGCGCGGATCGGTGGCCATGAGGCCGAGCGTTCCCTGTCCGCGGTTCAAGCGTCCGACGAGTGTGTCGATCTGCACCGCCATGGCCGCGAGGGCCTCCGAGGTCTTGCGCTGGCTCGTGTTGAGGTCGTGGGACAGGACCCCCACTTCGCTCGTCATACGGTGAAGGTCGTCGTAGAGTTTCCGGTCGTTGATGAGAAGTCCCAAGCTCCCCTGGCCGTTGCGCAGCCGCGTGGTCACGACGGCCAAATCCTGACTGATCTGGTCCACTTGGTTGAGCGTGGCCTTGCCCTTCTCCATGAGGTCGGCCAGCTCGGGGACCTCGTCGGTTTGGAGCATGGCGCCCTCGGCGATCCGGGTCGTGCCCGACGTGCCGGGCGTGATATCCACGTACTTCTCGCCGAAGAAGTTGATGGCTTCGATGCGCGCCTTGGAATCGGTGTGCATGCTGCCGAGGGTCTCTTTGTGCACGGAGAGCCCGATCTCGACGTAGGACGAGTCCCCTTCGTTCTTGATCTGGACCGTCTTCACGCTGCCGACCTCGAGCCCGCGGAACCACACCGGCGAGCCCTGGCTCAGCCCGGCCACATTGTGGAAGCGCGCGTGCAGCAGGGAGCGATGCTCGAGGAACGAAGCGCCGCCCTTGATCGAGGCCCAGAGAAAGATGGCGATCCCGACCACGATGACGACGCCCAGCCGCCATTGGCCGAAAGGAATGTCGCCCGAGCGTTTCACGTGCCGTTACCCTCCCCGAACGAGTGGAATGCTTGCGCCAGCGAGATCTTGAAGGGAGCGAGGAAGCGGACCAGGTCGGGCACGTTGCTCTCGGCCAATTCGGAGGCCGAGCCTTCGAACGCAACCCGGCGATCGTAGAGGAAAAGGAAGCGGTTGCCCACCTTGAGCGCGTGCGGGATCTCGTGCGTGACCACGATGCTGCTCACGTGCAGCTCCTGGCGCAGGCGCACGATGATGTCGGTGATCATCTCGACCGAGACCGGGTCGAGGCCGGTCGTGGGCTCGTCGTAGAGCATGATCTGGGGATCGTTCGAGGCCAGGGCGCGCGCGATGGCGACGCGCCGCTGCATGCCGATGGAAAGCTCATCGGGCAGGCGGTCGAGGAGCACGTCGGGGTCGAGCCCCACGCGCTTGAGCATGGTGCGCACACGCTCTTCGACTTCGTCGATCGGTATGTGGCCGTGCTCGATCAGGCTATAGCCCACGTTCTCGCCCACGGTGAGCGAGTCGAAGAGGGCGCCGTTCTGGAACACCATACCGATCTTGCGGCGGATCTCGTCGCGGCCCCCGGCCGCTGCCTTCACGATGCTCCTTCCCAGGACGATCACGTCGCCCGATTGCGGGCGGATGAGCCCCAGGATGAGGCGCAGGATCGTGCTCTTGCCGATGCCCGACGGGCCCATCACCACCTTGGTCGTCCCCGCGCTCACCGTGAATGACACGTTCTCGAGAATGGGACGGCCGCCGATCGAGTAGCTGACGCGGTCGAAGACGATGACGTCGCCGCTCGAGCGCAAGCCGGCCGGTGCCGCGCTCATGGGCCTACCAGTGGAGGAGGGCAAAGATCACCCGTGTCAGGATGAAGTCGAAGATGAGGATGAGCACCGAGGCGATGACCACCGACTCGGTGGTCGCCTGACCCACCCCGCGCGTGCCGCCGGAGCTGGCAAAGCCCTTCCAGCAGGCGACGAACGCCATGATGAAAGCGAACGTGAGAGGCTTCACCGTGCCGATGAGCACGGTGCCGAACACCATCTCCTCGCGGATCTGCGTCCAGTAGAGAGAGAGCGAGACATGGGCCACGAAGCGCGCCATGAGCGCGCCACCCAGAAACTGCACCGTGTTGGCGATGAAGGTGAGCAACGGCAGCATGATCACGATGCCGATGAGACGGGGGGCGGCGAGCTTGCTCACCGGATCGGTGCCGAAGGCGGTAAGGGCGTCGATCTGATCGGTGCTCTTCATCGAGCCGATCTCGGCCGTGTATCCGGAGGCGAGGCGCGCGGCGACTACCATGCCGGTGAGATCGGGGCCGAGGGCGCGCACGACGGCGATCGCCATCATGGTGCCCAGGACCGACTCGCTGCCCGTCTCGCGCAGTTGGCGCGCGAACTGGAGGGCCAGCGCCTGGCCGGCGAAAAACGACGACACGAGCACCACGGGCAGGGAGCCCACGCCGGCGAAGTAGGTCTGCTCGTAGATGTCGCGCCAATAGTGCGGACGGCGAAACACGGCGGCCAGCATGCGCACCGAGAACACCGCCAAATCCTGTACGCCTTCGAAGAATCGCTTGGTTCCGTAGAGGATGGCATCGATCACTTCGATCTGCGCTCCTTGCCCCATGGAGAACGTTTCGGAACCCCGGAGTCTAGGTTGTGGCTCGCGGGCGTTCAAGCCGACGCGACCGGGTGGCCATCCTCGGGTTAGACTGCGTTCATGTCGGCCGTCTCGAGCGAGGTCCCGGCTCCGCCCCCGTCACGTTGGCTGGGTTTCACGGGTCCGGAGGCGCGCGTGCTCCTGGGCACGAGCGCGATCTATGCCCTGCGCATGCTGGGCGTCTACCTGGCGTTCCCGGTGCTCAGCCGCTACGCCAAGGAGCTGCCGGGCTCGACCACGCTTCTGGTCGGACTCTCGGTGGGCGCCTACGGGCTCACGCAGGCTCTATTCCAGATTCCCTTCGGGACGCTCGGCGATCGGATCGGCCGCGGCCGCGCGCTCGGCTTGGGGCTGCTCGTGTTCGGCGCGGGCTCGGGCGTTTGTGCGATCGCCCACACCGCACCCATTCTGGTGCTCGGCCGGCTGGTGCAAGGCGCGGGAGCGATGGCCTCGACCATGATCGCGCTCTTGGGCGACCGCGCGCGCGAAGAGGTGCGCACGCGCGCCATGGCGGCGATGGGACTCTTCATCGGCGGCGCCTTCGCGACGGGACTCGTCTTCGGCGCGCCGCTCGCCGAGCGCTTCGGCATGCCGGCGCTCTTCGGCTTCTCGTGCATCGCCTCGCTCGCCGGCGTGGCCGCGCTGCCGTGGGCATTGGGCGGCCTGCGCGAGCTGCCGGCCCACGGACGCGGAGACGCGACGCTCTCAATGCGCAGCATTCTCTCGGTGCTCGCGCGTCCGCCGTTGCTCGCTGCCGATTTCGGCATCATGCTCCTTCACCTCGGGCTCACCGCGCTCTTCGTCGTTCTGCCCCTCCGACTGCACGAGCTTCTTCCCGCCTCCAAGCAGGGCTTCCTCTACGCGCCCGTCCTGGCACTTGGCTTCGTCTCCATGTGGGTGTCGTCGCACTTCGCGGAGACGCCGCGCGGCACGCGCATGGTGCTCGCGCTCGGCAGCCTGTTTCTCGCCGCCGGACTCGTCTCGCTCGCCTTCGGCCACTCGGTGCGTGCGCTGGCCAGCTCGCTCGCGCTCTACGTGGTCGGTTTCGCGAGCCTCGAGCCCTCGCTGGCCGCGAGCGTGACCCGAAACGCCGCCCCGGGCATGGGCGGCACGGCGGCCGGCGTCTTCAACACAGTGCAGTTCTTCGGCGTCTTCTTGGGCGGCCTGGCCGCGGGCGCGGCTCTGGGCCGCGGCGAGCCCCAACTCTTCGTCGCGGTGGCCGTGGCGCAGCTCGTCTGGGTCGGATGGGGCCTGCGCGCCCTCTCGCAACGCCGCTCTTGACAAGAGCGCCCGGGAGGCTCAGGCCTCCCGGGCGGCTCGCATCTCGTGATCGCTTGCGTTACGCCGCGATCTTCCTCGCCGCCAAGCCCAGCTCGCGCGGGCTCGGATCGCGCACGATTTGTCCGAAGCGGAAGAAGTTGAAGTGGTCGAGATAGTAGTGCACGAGGAGCGAGCCCAGGACCACGCTGTAGTAGGCCGCGCGCTGCTCGAAGCCGAGCACCTTCTGCAGGAAGAAGATGAGGCCGACGGCGAGCCCGGTGAAGCCGAGGTTCATACCGTAGAAAGTCCACGGACGCTTGCTCGCGTTCTCCACCGTGCGGTTCTCCAGCTCCCCGTACTCGCGGCGCAGCTTGAGGATGAGCCACACCAGCGCCAGGTACTGGAACGAGTGCCAGGTGTTGTAGCCCTGGAACGCCACGTCCAGATTCGAAAACGTAGGGATGAGCATGGAGACGATCGTGGTCACCGAGATGAGCACGAACGACGGCACATTGAAGCGATCTTCCTTGTACTCCCGGTACGACTTGTAGAGGAACGAACCGAGGAAGAAGAGGAAGATGGCCCACACGAGCAGGGGCACCCACGGCTGCTTGGCCATCTCGGGCACCGGGATCACCGTGTTGGCCACGAAGAACTTGCCTTCGATGAGCTTCTTCGAGGCCAAGGGATAGAGGCCGGTGAAGATGAGACCGTAGTCCACGATGCGGTTCCACAGCGAGCGCGGCCGCGGATCCTTGTGCCGGTAGCAGTCGGCGATGTAGCTCAGCTGGTGCAGGACGTGGATCGACGCCCAGAAGAAGAACATCGTGAGCAAGAGCGTCAGGTTGTTCAAGGCGAGCCACATCACGATGGGCGGGATGATCAGGCTCGGCCACAACACGATCGGATAGTTCCGCCGGAAGTTGCCGTCCATGAAGGTCATGCCGTACGTGGAATACAGGTGGGGGCCGCCGACCAACGCCGCCACCAAGTAATTGATCCACGACGTCTGCACGTGGAACACGTAGTAGAGCGTGAGCGGGACCGCCGCCAAGACCGCGCTCCCGATCAGGAACGTGAGGTCGAACTTGGCGCTGTGCAGCCAAAGATCTCGAGTTCGCGCTCCAGCCACTGCGGACATGTGCACCTCCTGCGCTGACCCCGGACGCTCCCGGGGGTCCCAGTCCTTAACAAAATCGGGATTCTAAGCACGCCCTCCGGTCTTGGGAAGGGGGGCTCCCCAAGTCACACTCGGGCGATGTCGGGAACGCGGAAGTCGTTGTGCGAAAAAGCCATGAACCCTGGGGCCCGCCAAGCCGGCGAGCCCGCCCACCGCGAATCCGGCCAGGCTGTCCACCCCGTAGTGGAAGCCGCCGTAGACGGTCGCCAGGGCCAAGGCCGGAACCACGGCACAAAGGCCCAAGAAAACGCGCCGGCTGAGCCGCAAGGCCGCCACCCAGACCGATACCGCGACCGCCGTGTGCGAGGACGGGAAAGCCGTACCGACGCTCGAAGCGTGCTCGATCACGCCGTGGGTGAGCCGCGCGAACGGACCGGCGAGCGCCCCCAGCGAGGGCGCGCCGAAATGGTAGTACGGCCCGGCCACGGGATAAGCGATGAACAGAAGTCCGCAGGTGAGAAAGGCGAGCAGGATGGTGGTGAGCGATTCCTGAAACGCGGCCCACCTCCCGCTCGCGTACAACGTCACGGTCAAGGAGACAGGAACGAGGTAATAGAAGAAGTAGGCGGCGTGCAGGTATTCGCTGAGCGGCTTCCACGGCCACATCCGGTGCAGCTCTTGGCTGGGCTGGAATCCGAACAGGCTCTGATCCCAGCCGGAGATGCGCGCGTCGTGCAGTACGCCCCCCGACACGTGCGTGAGCCAGGAATATTCCCAGTAGAAGAAGATCATGAGGAGCAGCGGATAGAAGTCGCGCACGAAGCGCAGCACCGAAGCGCGCGGCGGCTCCGTGCCGCCGATACGGAGGATGAGCGCGCCAGCCACCATGTGGCCAAGCGCGAGCGCGCCCCAGGCGCGCACGCCGCCCTGAAACGCGATCATCAAGCAGGTGGTGATGCCGAGATAGAGAAGAACCAGGAGATCGACCGGCCGAAGTCCTGCTTCGAACGGGCCGGGGACGGCTGCCGGAGGATCGGCGCGGCGTCCGAAGAGACGCTTCGGAATGCCCGGCTCGCTTCCCGAACGGTTGGCGCGCGGCGGCCCGGCGGCCCCACCGGGAATGACTTTCAGATCCACCCGACGCTCCGATACCACCGAGTCGTGTCCTCCATGCCTCGAATCAGATCATAGCGCGATTCGTATCCGAGTTCGCGGCGCGCGGCGGCGTCGCTCTCGGTCCAGTCGCTTTGCACGAACTGGCGCACCCGCTCCAGGTTCAGTGCTGCTGGACGCCGGATCATGCTCTCGGTCAGCTCGCCGAGGACGGCGCCGATCCATAAACTCCAATTCGGCACCGAGAAGAAGCGCACCGGCTTGCCCAGGGCGTGGCCGATCGCCGACCCGAACTCCTCCAGAGAATGCACCTCGCCGTCGCTGAACGCATAGACGCTTCTGGGCTCGCCTTTCTCGAGGGCCAGCCTCACCCCCTCCGCCAGGTCGAGAGCGTGGACCAAGGAGAGCCGGCGCGGCCCGGCCAGTGGAAACCAGCCCCGGGCCGCCAGGCCGAACAGCTTCAGGAGATCGCTGTCGCGCGGACCGTAGACCGTGGGCGGTCGGACGACCACGGGCTCCACCGGACCGCCGGTCTCGAGGACGACGCGCTCGGCGGCGAGCTTGCTCTTCCCGTAGGCGCTCACCGGGCGCGGTCGCGTCGTCTCGTCGCGCGGCTCACCGCCGTTTCCCGGGCCGATCGCCGCCACACTCGAGATCAGGAGGAAGCGCTTCACCTTGCAGGACTCGGCGGCCATCCACAGCCGGAGCGTGCCCTCGGCGTTCACCTGGAAGTACTCGTCGGGATGCAGGGCGTTGGTGAGGGCGGCACAGTGCACGACCGCGTCCATGCCCTCGAGCGCCTCCGGGATGCCGTGCAGGTCGTTGACGTCTGCCTGCGCGAACTCGTAGTCGGCGCGAGTGAGCCAGCGCCGCGACGAGGTGGGGCGAACCAGGCAGCGCACGCGCCAGCCGACCGAGGCGAGCGTTTCGGCGACGTGGCTGCCGACGAAGCCGCTCGCGCCCGTGACCAGAACGCGGCCACGCTCGAAATCGCTCATCTAGGCGCGCGCGGCGCGGACGGGCCGATCGTAGATGCGAAACGTCTTGTCGTGCACGGCGCCCATGCGCTCGATCGGGCGCAGGATCGCGGGGTTGTCCTCGAGCATCCACGAGTATTCGGCGGCCGTGATGCCGAGTCGCATGGCGGCCGCGATCGAGTCGCGATAGATCACTTGGTCGATGCCGAGTCCGCGGTGGCCCTCGAGCACGCCGAGGGTGAGCAAGCGCACTTCCTTGATCTTCTTCGCGCCGAAGAGGAGCTGCACGATGCCCGGCAGCGTGAGGTTGCCGCCGAGCTTGGCCAGGATCCGGTTCACGTTGGGCAGCGCGAGCCCGAAAGCCACGGTCTTGTCGCCGATCTCGGCGAAACGAATGATCTCCGGGATCACCACGGGCTTGAGCTGCTTGGCCATGTGCGAGATCTCGTGGTCGGTCATGGGAATGAAGCCCCAGTTCTTCTCCCACGCCGAGTTGTAGATGAAGCGGACGAGATTCACCTCGCGATCGAAGTGCTTGAGATCGAAGGGTCGCGTGCGCACGCCCGTGCGCCGGACGACGCGGTCGGCAGCGCGATTCATGAAGTCATTGGTCTGCGGGGGCGTGTGCAGGTAGGCGAGCAGATCCTTGGCTTTGACGAATCCTGCGCCCTCGACCAACGTCTCGTAGTAGGCCGGATTGTGCGGCATGAGCAGGTACGGCGGCCGGTCGAAGCCCGTGACCAAGAGCCCGCAGTCGTCGTTGGTCGAGAAGTTCACCGGGCCGCGCATGGTGTCCATGCCGCGCCCGGCGAGCCAGCCCTCGGCGGTGTCGAAGAGCAGCTTCGCGACTTCGGGATCGTTCTCGCACTCGAAGAAGCCCCAGAAGCCGACCTTGTCGTGATGGAAATCGTTGTGCGCGCGGTTGGTGACCGCGGCGATGCGCCCGACCACGCGGGGCGCAGCGCCATTGGCGCTCGCGCGCTCGGCCACCCACTGCTCGACCTCGGCGTGCTCGAAGAAGGGATTCTTCTTGTGGTCGAACATGAGCTTCACGTCGTCGCGCAAGGGCGGCACCCAGTGGTCGAGATTCTTGTGCAGCTCGTAGGGCAATTCGAGAAACGGAGAAAACTCGCGTCCCTGCCAGGGGACAACGCGCACGGAGAGCGTCATGGGTTGGGGAGCTCGGAGGGGGGAAAGGGTTGGGGCGCGGGGCCTTCCGGCATCACGCCATCGAGCGCAGCTTTCGTCCCACGCGCGCGAAGGCGTCGAGAACCTGGTCGAGCTGCTCGCGCGTGTGGGTCGCGGTGCACGAGGTGCGAAGGCGACAGGCGTTGGGCGGAACAGCCGGCGGGACGACGGCGTTCGTGAAGATGCCCTCGTTCATGATGAGGCGCCAGAAGGCGAGCGTCTTCTCGAGCGAGCCGATGATCACGGGCACGATCGGCGTCTCCGTCGGACCCGTCTCGTAGCCGAGAGCGCGGATTCCGTCGCGCAGGTAGCGCGCGTTCTCCATGAGATGCGTGCGGCGCTCGGGCTCATTCTTGATGATCTCGAGGCAGGCGGCCACGGTCGCCACCGCGCCCGGCGGCATGGCCGCCGAGAACATGAGGCTTCGCGAGTGGTGGCGCAGGTAGTGGATCACCGCCTCGTCGGCCGCGATGAAGCCGCCCACGCAGGCGAACGACTTGGAGAACGTGCCCATGATCATGTCGGCCTTGCCCTTCATGCCGTAATGATCCATGGCGCCCGCGCCCGTCGGGCCGATCACGCCCAGCGAGTGCGCCTCATCGACGAAGAGCCGCGCTTCGTACTTCTTGCACGCCTCGAGCAGCGCGGGAATGGGCGCGATGTCCCCTTCCATCGAGAACACGCCGTCGACCGCGACCAGACGGCCGCCCGGCTTGTCGGCGAGCACGCTCAGCTCGGCTTCGAGGTCGGCGATGTCGTTGTGGCGGAAGCGCAAGGTCTCGCCGCGCGCCATCGTGCAGCCGTCGACGATGGAGGCGTGATCGAGCTTGTCGATGAGCACGACGTCGTCGCGCCCGATGAGCGCCGAGATGGCGCCCAGGTTCGCCTGATAACCCGTCGAGTAGATGATCGACGCTTCGTGGCCCACGAACTCGGCGAGGTCGGCCTCGAGCTTCTCGTGGATGTCGAGCGTGCCGTTCAGGAGCCGGCTGCCGGTGCAGCCCGTGCCGTAGCGCTCCGTGGCCTTGGCGGCAGCCTCCATGACCTTGGGGTGATGCGTGAGCCCGAGATAATTGTTCGAGCCCACCATGATGAGCTTCTTTCCATGCACCATGACTTCGGTGTCGGTCGATCCCTCGATGGGGATGTAATACGGGTACACCCCGGCCGCCATCGCCTCGCGGGCCCGGGTGTACCCGAAGCACTTCTGAAAGAGATCGACGCGCTTGGAAACGACGCTCATGTCCACCTTACGGTTGGAGATGCGGCGCGGGAGCGGGACCGAGTCCCGAGCCATCAAAAAAAGGGCCGGAGCCTGAACTGCGCTCGGCCCTCGTGATCGCCACCTCTTGGGCCGATCCCGACCGGCCGTTCGGCGGGTGAAGGAGTCGCGTCAATCTAGGGGGGTCATGGCCGGGCCGTCAACCGGGGGCTGCGGGCGGCCCGGGCCAGGCGAGCTAACTTGCCGTGCGGCAATCGGTAGGTGCGGGGTGAACGCTCCGGGGCATCTGCCGTAGAGTGGCTCCTCATGGTGGACATCTCGACCATCGTCATCACCAAGAACGAGGCGCACAACCTGCCACGCTGCCTGGCGAGCGTGCGCTCGTTCTCGCACGAGGTCGTGGTCGTGGATTCGGGCAGCACAGACGGCACGCTCGCCGCGGCGTCGGCTGCCGGCGCGCGCGTCATTCCGCAAGAGTGGCTGGGCTACGGGCGTCAGAAACAATTCGCGCTCGAGCAGGCGCGCTCGCCCTGGGTGTTCTCGATCGACGCCGACGAGGAGGTCAGTGCCGAGCTCGCGGCCGAGATCGCGCGGCTCGACTTCGCGGCCGACGGCTACTTCGTCGCGCGGCGCGTCTGGTATCTCGGACGCTGGATCCGTCACGGTGTGTGGAATCCCGATTTCGTGATGCGGCTCTTCCGACGCGATCGCGCTCGCTTCACCCCCGAGCGCGTGCACGAGCGTGTCGACTTGACCGGTCGCGCGGAAACGCTGCGCTGGCCCCTCTACCACTATTCGTATCGCGACGTCGCCCACCACCTCGCCAAGATCAACGAGATGAGCACGCTCTCGGCCGAGCAGATGGCCGAGCGTGGAAAGCGCGCTTCGTGGGCCAAGCTCACGCTCTCTCCAGGCTGGGAGTTCTTTCGCTCGTATGTATGGCAGCGCGGCTTCCAGGATGGCGCACCGGGGCTCGTCGTGGCCAAGCTGCACGCTTATTACCACTTCTTGAAGTACGCCAAGCTCCGCGAGCTGGAAAAGCGATGACCCCGGCTTTGTCCCTCGTCATCTCCGTCTACCGGCAGCCGCGATTCCTGGAGTGGATCTTCGCCAGCCTCGCGAACCAGACCTTCCCCGACTTCGAGGTCATGGTCGCCGACGACGGCTCCGGGCCCGAGATCGCCGCTGTGATTGCGAAAGCCCAAGCCACTCTCCCGCAGCCGATCCGTCACGTCTGGCACGAGGACCATGGCTTTCGTAAGACCATCATCGTGAATCAGGCGGTCACACAAACCACGGCACCCTACCTCGTCCTCATCGACGGTGACTGCATCCTGCACCATCGTTTTCTCGAGCGGCATTTCGCGCGCCGCCGCGCCGGACTCGCGCTCGCCGGCCGCCGCGTCATGCTCGATCAAGCGATCACGGCGCAGCTCACCACCGAGGACATTCGATCGCGCCGGATCGAGAACCCACGCTTTTGGTGGAATCACGTGAGACCCGAAGATCGGCGAAACGGGCTCTATCTTCCGATCCTCTACGGCTGGCGGGGTACTTTCACGGATCGCTACACGCTCCTGGGGTGTAATTTCTCCCTCCACCGCGCGGATTTCTTGCGCGTAAACGGCTACAACGAACGCATCGTGGGCCGCGGCATGGAGGACACCAATCTGCGCGCGCGTCTGCTCAATGCTGGTGTGCGCTTCAAGAGTCTGTCGCAGGAAGCCATCGAATATCACTGCTATCACGACCACGTAGAAGTCCGGCACGACGAGGCCGCGATCGATCGCTGGCGCAACACGAGCGAGACCTGGACTCCGTTCGGCGTGGTGAAGAGCGAGGCGCCCCCTGCCTAGGATCCCGCGCGACGTTTCCCTCGTCTTCCTGGCCAAGACGGTGCGCACGTTCTGTTACGGATTCCTCGGCGTGCT
>DATFWU010000128.1:0-5454 GCA_035259005.1 Candidatus Eiseniibacteriota bacterium | reverse complement strand
GAAGTGGCGCACCACTTCGAGCGGCGCCTGCGGGCACTGGCCGAGGAACGCCAGGAAATCGGTGAGCCGGGTGAGCGTCGAGCGGCTCACCACATGCTCGAGCGCGCACGAGTCCTCGTCGGCGACCCCGGCCGGCACCCCCAGGACCCCGGTGAGGAAGGCGCGCAGGACCTGATGGCGCCGCATCACCTCGCGCCCGAGCTGGCGCCCCTTGGGCGTGAGCGCAACGTGGTGATAGGGCTCGTGGGTCAGGTACCCCGAGCGCGCGAGCGTCGCCACCGCCTTGGTCACGCTCGGCCTCGAGAGAGCAAGCTTGGCCGCCAGGTCCTTGGCCCGCACCGGACCGCCGTCGATCTCCAGCACGAGCATCGCCTTGAGATACATCTCCATGTGCGGAGACAGGGCCATTGGGGATCTCCCGTGGTGTGGCAGCCAAATTACCCTCGGCTAATTAGCCATGGCTAACTTATCGCCGGAGGGCGAGCCGCGTCAACGGCCGCACATGCCGTGCGGCATGTGTTGGGTCGATAAGGGCCGCCGCCAAGTGCTCGAGGCCATGGGAATGGGGGTCAACCCGTCTTGAAACGGGTTCTCCTACGAAGTTGGTGGGGATGGATTCAGGGATAGTCGACTTGCTCGCTGGGCTCAGGAAGTCACCACAAAATGAATGAAGATCTCGGTGACGTGAGGGTTCAGCCGGCGAAGCGGCGGATCTCCGGAGGGCAGGATGTTGCCCTGCGAGAGAGGCGTCATTTGCGCCTTGGTGGTCGACGACGGGACGGCGAGCCAGATGCGAGCGTTCTTCTCCAGCTCCTCGGCCAGGTTGCCTTTGTTCCACGAGCGGATCGGGCTCCGCCTCTCGCCGGCCCGGAAGCTCGCCACGGTGAAGGCGCGTCCGTTCAGCTTCTCGAGATCGAGCAGCGTGCTTCCCAGGCGCACGCCGGCCGGGGTGCGCCAGTAGCTGGCCGCGTTCCTCACGCGGGCCCACAGGGGCCGCGCCTTGGCCAGCGTGTCGCCCCACGCCACCTCGATCCGTTTCTTCGAGTCGCCGGGATAGATCACCGCTCCCGACACCTTCGACTTCCCGTCCTCCGAGGCCACGTTCTCCAGGCTTACCGCACGGGCCCCGAGCGAGGCCCGCAGGCTCTCGAGCGTCGAGGACGCCGAAACCGGCCCGAGACGCACCCCAGGCTCGATGATCCGCGGCACGGTGGAAGACGGTGCGCTGGCCTTGACCGCGACCGAATTCGCGGTCGCCCTGGCTGGCGGGGGAGACAAGAGCAAACCGACGAGCAGGAGTCCGCACGAGAAGGTGTAGCGCATCGCCTCGTCTCTGGCGCGCTCGCGAGCCCGCGCCGATCTAGAATTCGTTGAGTGTGCCCCAGAAGGGCGCGGGTCCGTACCACGCGGCCTCGAGCAGGCGCGCGGCGTCTTCGTCCCCATCGAGAAAGCCGAATCGCCAGGCGGCGAGCGCCGAGAGCGCGCCCGACCAGACCTGCGTCCACACGTCCATCTCGCCGCGGAGCGACAGAGAAGCATGCGCTCCCCGGCGCACCCGCGCGGCCGAGCCCGAGCCGCCAAAGCGCACCGTCCACGGCCCGTCGTTCTCGGGCAGCACGGGGTCTAAGGCATGCACGACCAGTGAGCCTTTGACCGGCCGCGGCGCGCGCCCAGCCAGGGCCCGCTCCAGGTGCGTGATGCGGCCCATGCAGCCCCAGCCGACGAGCCCCGCCGGCTCCTGCTGAAAATAGGAGCGAGCCGAAGGGAAGTGCGGATCGCGCAGGAAGGGAAGCCACGATCCGTCCGCCGGCAGGCTCGCCTCGATGGAAGAGAACTCATCCGCCAGGGCGGAGAGCCAGCCGAGCAGACCGCGGCGCGCTCGCCGCGTGGAGGCCATGAGCTCCTGCACACGCAGCACCCGCTTTCCGAGCGGTGCCTGCTCGGCCAGCATGGCGAGCACGTAGCCCTCGATCTTGCCGCGACCCGCGTCGAAGACGACGCGATCCTGTCCCTCGCGCAGCGCGCGCACGCGCCACCACATGTCGCTGCGCTCGATCGGCCCCGTCATCCCGGCCGTGGCCGCGCGGTAACAGCGGTCGATTTCCGGCAGGTCCTCGTCGCGATAGCGCCGCACGTGCACGCGCTCCGGCGAATCCGGCAGATCGCGCGGCCGCACGAAGAGCAGGTGGCCCATCTCGACCGGCGCGTAGCCGAAGCGCCGATAGAAGGAAGGCCGGAAAGCATACAGAAACGAAGCCGGCACGTCGCGCTCGCGCGCGTCAGCGAGCGAACGGCGCACCAAGGCATCGGCCACCCCCTGGCGGCGAGCCGTCAAATCCACCGCCACCGCGGCCACGCCATCGACGCGCACGAGCTTGCCGTCGAGCCGCATGCGGAAATCGAGCAGGGACGTCTTGCCCAGAAGCTTGCCGCCGCGATCGGCCACCCAGATGCGGTCCCAGCCGAGGTGCGCGTTCTGGGTGTAGTAGCGGGTCCAGCGCTCCTCGTTGGTGGTGCCGCGAAACGCCCCCACGCCCACTCGGATCAGCTCCGGGAGATCGCTCTTCTTGGCGCGACGGACGACATAATCGAGTCGGGCGGAGGCCCGCCCGGCCAACCCGCGAGCGCGCTTCACATGCGCACCTGGAAGATGCGGTCGTAAGCCAGCCGTCCCTGAAGCGTCTTGGTCATTCCTTCTCCGTGGTAGCGCTTGCCGTCCCCGATCGCCTGCATCACGGGCTCCGACTGAAGCCCGGGCACGAAGGTAGCGCTGACTCGCACGCGATAGAGCGCCGGGCGACCGGGCGCTCCCGGTGCCCCCACGGGAGACGTCTGGATGAGCGCGTGCTGGACCACCACCGTCGCGTTCCCCACCGAGCCGCCCGTGCTGTCCGTGACTGAGATCTCGAGCCTGGTGTCCTCGGGGAACAGGCAGACGCCCGCCACGACGAAGCGCCCGTCCGATCCCCGGAGGATGGTCAGCTCGTCCAGGGGGCCGTCCCCCAAGTCGATGTGGACCTTGCGGTCGGCGCCGGCCTCGTGGACCTCGCGACTCGCCGACTTGTGCCCGCAGCCCGAGGCGAGGAGCACGATCCCAACCGCCGCCAGGGCAAGGACAAGGCCGCGAGTGCAGGATGCAACTCTTCTCGACACGAGAGGGAACCTAATGGTCCCGCCGCGGGCGCGCAACGCGGATCGAAAACGCGATCTTTCGTTGAGAGCCGCCTCCCGGGCTTGCTACGATTTTCTCTGCATCGGGGCGATTCTGAGAGAGGAAGAAGCATCAGCATGTCTGCATCCACCACGCTACGCCGGTTCGCGCTCGCGGCGGTACCCTGCCTCGGGCTCGTGACCCAAGCCCCGATCGCTTCCGCCGACCCCTCGCTCCTCATCGGACGCGGCTCGCACATCGTCGACGTGAACTTCGGCTACGGGCGCTGGATGGACCCGCACGCGCCCTCGGGCTCGTTCGGCTTCGGCGTCGGATTCCTCACCTTTACGTCCGACTTCGCCGCCGTGGGGGTGGACGTGACCGCCGATCGCCTCGGCCAGCGCACGCCCGAGCCCGGCAAAGAGGCCGAGGACTTGGAGCTGGTCAGCGTGCTCGCCCAGGGCATGGTGCATCCGCCGGCGAAGAACCTCACCCCGTACATCGGCGTGGGCACCGGGCCCTACTTCTTCCGCTCGAGCGCCCAGAACACCGATCAGGCCAAGACCAACTGGGGCATCATGGGGCGGACCGGCTTCCGCATGGTGGGCTGGCGGCCCATCGTCGGACTCGATTACCGCTATCACTGGATCATGCTCGATCCGGGCGACGCCACGAGCCCGGCGCCGGGCAAGAGCGTGACCCACGCCATGTCGGTCAAGCTCACGCTCTCCTTCCTTTTCTAGGAATTCGGCGGCGACGGCGATGGTATTCTCCGCCCGGTCTGGGCGGAGGATCGCATGTCGGTGTATTCCCACTCGCGTCTCACCTCCTACGAGAACTGTCCGCTCAAGTACCGTCTGCGCTACGTGGACGAGGTGGACATCGAGCGGCGCGAGACCGTGGAATCCTTCGTCGGCCGCCGCGTGCACGAAACCCTGCAATACCTCCACGACCGGCACACGGAAGGCGCTCTCCTCACCCTGCAAGAGATCCTGACCCACCTGGACAACGCCTGGGAGCGCGAGTGGCATCCGCGCGTGCTCGTGGTGCGCGCCGGGCGGCGCGTCGGCGACTACCGCGACATGGCGACGCGCTGTGTCACCAACTACTACCGTCTCAATCATCCCTTCAATCGCGGCGTCACGGTGGGCACCGAGCTGGCCGTGGTCTTCGTGCTGGATTTCGATCGCGACGTGCACATCAAGGGCTACATCGACCGCCTGGTGCGGCTCGCGCCGGGTATGTACGAGATCCACGACTACAAGACCTCGCGCCGCATGCCGAGCCAAGCCTACTTGGATCGCGACCGCCAGCTCGCGCTCTATCAGATGGCCATCCACCAGATGATGGCCGACGCGCGCCAGGTGCGTCTCGTGTGGCACTACCTGGCCCATGGCCGGAACGTGCGCTCGACGCGCACGCCCGAGTCGCTCGACGTGCTCCGGCGCGACACGCTGCGCTTGATCGATCGCATCGAGCGCGCCACGCGGCGCCGGGACTTTCCGGCTTTCCGCTCCGCCCTGTGCGACTGGTGCGACTTCCGCGCCATGTGCCCGGCCTGGGCCCCGGTGCAGACGTCGATTCCCTTCCCGGCGGCCGAGCCCGAGCCCGCCGGCAGCTTGGGTTGACGCACCCGCGCCCGCCCCGTAGGCTTTTGTCGAATGAGGGAGTTGGCGGCGGGACGAGTGTCCTGCCGCAAAGCGTGTCCCGCTCGAAAGGAATGGTGTGATGGTGACGATGACGGCCACGGCGGCCGAGAGGCTCCGCGGCATCCAGGAGCAGGAAGGTCAGTCCGGCAAGGCGCTGCGCATCCGCGCGGTCCCCGGAGGCTGCTCCGGCTATCAGTACGACATGGTGTTCGACGACATCCAGGCGGGAGACCACCGCTTCGAATCGAACGGTCTCGCGCTGGTGGTCGATGAGGACAGCCTGCCGCTGTTGAACGGCTCGGAGATCGACTTCGAGGAGTCGTTCGGCGCCAGCGGCTTCAAGATCAAGAATCCCAACGCCCGCGGCGGCTGCGGCTGCGGGAAATCGTTCCAGACCTAAATCCTCTTCGTTCCGGGCCGGCGGCCTCGAGCCGCCGCCCCATCGCCGCGCGTGCGGAGCCGCCCGAGCGCGCCGCATTTGGATTTATGCCCCGACTCCGCGCTGGCCTCATCTCGATTCTCGTTCTGATCCTCGCCTCCTCGATGGCGGGGGCGCAGACGGCGTCGCTCGTTCCGGGCGCGCACACAGACCCCAGTCCGCCGGCGCAAAAGGAGACGGTCAAAGCCAAAGATCTGCTGAACCAAGGGCGGATC
>DATFWU010000127.1:0-11360 GCA_035259005.1 Candidatus Eiseniibacteriota bacterium | reverse complement strand
CCCGCTCGCCGCCGGCAATCCCATCACGTTGTCCTCGCCGACGATGGTGCTCAGCACGTGCGTGTAATTGGGATGAAGACCGCCGGCCACCACGATGCGCGAGCGCCCGGTGTGCGCGCGCGCCATGAGGCAGGCCTCGGCCACCGCGGAGCCGCCGTCGTAGAGCGAGGCGTTGGCCACGTCGAGCCCGGTCAGCTCGGCGATCATGGACTGGAATTCGAAGATGACCGAGAGCGTGCCCTGCGCCACCTCGGGCTGATACGGCGTGTAGCAAGTCAGAAACTCGGAGCGGAAGACGAGACGCGGCAGCGCCGAGGGAATGTAGTGGTCGTACATGCCGCCACCCAGAAAGGAGACGGCGCCGCGTGCCGAGTCGTTGCGTGAGCCCAGCTCGCCCACGTGCGAGCGGATCTCGATCTCGGAGAGCGGGCCGGGCACGGCCAGGGGCGCCGACTCCACGAGGCCGGGCGGCAAGTCACGCAAGAGCTCGCGGAAGCTCGCGATCCCGAGCGTTTCGAGCATGTGCTTTCGCTCGGCGTCCGAGCGGCCGACGTAGCTCATCGCGCGGCTTCCTCGAGGAGCGTGCCGTACGACGAGGCGTCGAGCAGAGAGTTGAGCTCGGCCGCGCTCTTGGTCTTCAACTTGATCATCCAGCCCTTCTCGTAGGGCGACTGGTTGACCCAGGCGGGATTGTCCGCGAGCCCCTGGTTGACCTCGATCACCTCGCCCGAAACCGGCGCGTAGAGATCGCTCACCGTCTTCACCGCCTCGATCACGCCGAACGCGTCGCCCTGGCGCACCGTCTTGCCCACCGCCGGCAGCTCGACGTAGACCACATCGCTGAGCTGCTCCTGGGCCCAGTCGGTGACCCCGACCGTGACCACGTCGCCATCGAGCTTCGCCCACTCGTGCTCTTTCGTGTACCGGAGTCCGTCCGGGACATTGGCCATGTCGTCCTCTTGGTGCCGCGGCTCAGCTGCCGCTGGCTTGCGTCTTCTTGGGCTTCGAGTGAAACGCGCCCTCGTAGAACGGGCGCGGCGTCGTGGTGGCTTGGAGATCAGCGTTGCCGCTCTTGACGCCGAATCTGGCGCCGTTCTTGGCCAAGGGCGGCGGCACGTAGCCCATGCCGATGCCGCGCTCGAGGCAGGGCGAGAAGCCGCCGCTCGTCACCGTGCCGACCACGCTCCCGCCCTCGGTCACGTCCATGCCGTGACGCGGCACGCGCGGGCCCTCGACGAGGAATCCGGCCAGGCGGCGCTTCAAGCCCTCGGCGCGCACGCGCTCGAGCGCCGACTTCCCGATGAAATCAGGCTTGTCAAGCTTGACCGTCCAGCCCAGGCCGGCTTCGAGCGGATGGGTGGTGCGATCGATGTCGTTGCCGTAGAGACAGAATCCCATCTCGAGGCGGAGCGAGTCGCGGGCGCCCAGGCCGCAAGGGGCGATGCCGAACTTCTTCCCGGCCCGCATGAGCCCGTCCCAGAACTCGTCGGCGCGCGTGCACGAGAAGTAGAACTCGAAGCCGTCCTCGCCCGTGTAGCCGGTGCGCGAGACGAGCGTCGTCGTCCCCCACATCTGAATCTCCTGGAACCGATAATACGGAAGCTCGAGCACCGAGGCCGGCACGAGCCCGCTCATCACAAAGACGGCGCGCGGACCCTGGAGGGCGAGCTGCGCGACTTCCTCGGAGCGATTCTCGAGACGGACATCGCGCGGCGCGAGCGAGACCACGTGATCCCAGTCGGCAGCGATGTTGGCCGCGTTCACGACCAGGACGACCTTGTCGGCAAAGCGGTAGGCCAGGAGATCGTCGACGATGCCGCCGTCGGGGAGGCAGAGCGGCGAGTAGACCGCCTGTCCCGGCTCGGCTTGGGCGACGTGATTGGTCAGCAGGCGGTCGGCGAAGGCGACCGCGCCCGGCCCCGTGATCTCGAACTCGCCCATGTGGGAGACGTCGAAGAGTCCCACCCGCCTGCGCACGGCCTTGTGCTCGGCTACGATGCCTTCGTACTGCAATGGCATCAGGAATCCGGCGAACGGAACCAGCTTCGCGCCCAGGGCGCGGTGGTGCTCGACGAACGGCGTCGTGCGGAGGCTCATGGTCTCCCGGGGACGTCCAATGAAATGAGAGCAGGATGACGGAAGGCGAATGCCGACCCTGCCATTTGCGAGGCCCTAGCGCGGGCAGGGTAACAAAGCGGCTCGCAGGGTGTAAAGCACGTGACCGCTGGAAGAAGCGCGGGCGCCCCCCCAGGGGGCGCCCGGCGCTCGAAAGCGAGGCGAAAGGGCTCGGCTCTGCCGCTACTTCGCTACCTCGGCGGAGGCAGCGCGAAGCCGAACTGGCCATTGTCCCGCTGCCACGTGCGATCGCCGGGCGCGGGCAGGATGCCCAAGGACACGAGTCCGTCACGGTACTCGTAGCGCAGGATGACCTGCGCGCAGGCAAACCGTTCGGGATCGAAGTCGACCTCGTGCACCTTGTCGTTCTTGGTCTGGCCCCAGCCGGTGCCGGGGTTCGACTGCGGCGCCGGGGAACCGTTGGCGTAAGGCTCGGTCGTGCCACGAACGGACTCGGGGCGCGGGGCGGCACGGCGGCTCGCGTCACTGCGGCCGTCGTTGTCGCGGATCTGGCCCTCGTCCTCCCACTGGTCGTGACGCTCGCGGAAGGCGGCGACGCGGATCCAGCCCAGATCGCCGTTCGCCTGATCGGTGCGCGAGGCGTAGGAACGCTCCTCGTCCACGAACACGAACTGCGCCACCTTGTCGAGGCTCCGGCGCCAGCCTTTGATGGTCGTCGACTGATACGGATCGAGCACGTACATGGGCTCCGTGGAGCTCAGCTGGCTGCGCACGCCGTTGATGGCGTTCAAGCCGTCCACCGAGATCACGAAGGCGACCCGCTCCGGGCTCGTGTTGCGCACCTGGACCGTGTAACGGGCGCCCTGACGGGCCTCGACGTACCAGCGGTCGGGCCGCCAGTCGGCGCGATACAGCGGCGCCTGCCTGTTCTCGACCTTGACGCTCACCTGCAACGGACTCTGCTCGGCGCGGGAGCCCGTGCTCACGCCGTGTCCCAGCGGGAACACGAACGCGGCCTCTGCCTGGGCGGCCTGTAAGCCGGCCGCCAGGACCCCCATCCCGAGGAACAGCGCGCCGGATCGAATCCCGCGCGCCACGCTCTGTCGAATCGTCGCCACGCGCATGGTGCCTTCCCCTTTCCGCAGTCGCCTCATTGGCGGGTGAAGCGCTCGCTGCTGCTTGACACTGCAAGGAACACACCGAAAACCGGCCGTGTGTTCCGAAAAGGGAGGGCGGGGCGGGACAATGAAATGTGAAGCGAAATGAGTGCTCCGAAAGGGACAGGATTGCGAATTGCGTTATTCGAAGCCGGGCTTGGGCTGGTAGATCTGTAAACGGTTCCCTTCGGGATCCTTGAAGTGCGCATACCAGCCCCAGTCCTCCTCGCCGATCGGACGCGTGAACAACACGCCCTTTTGGCCCAGCACCCGGCAGGCCTCGAAGAGATCGTCGACTCGGAGCGCGAGCCACAGCGCGTTGGCGCGCGGGAAGGGAAGATCGACCGGGGCTTTGGCCCGCGACTCGGCGATGAGCTCGATGGCCGTGGGCTCGAGCGCGAACTTCACCCAGTCGACGAGCGGCCGGTAGGTGCCGCCGGGATCGACGGGATCGACGGGAAGCCCAAGCGTGTCGCGATAGAAGGAGAGCATGCGCGGGAAGTCGCGCACGCGAAGCAACACGACGCCGGTGCGAAAGCGCACGAGCGCGGTCTCAGCGGCCGGCGAGGACGCCGAGATCCTTGCCCACCTTGGCGAAGGCGGCCACGGCGCGCTCGACCTGCTCGTCTTCGTGCGCGGCCGAGAGCTGCACGCGGATGCGCGCTTGCCCCTTGGCGACCACGGGATACGAGAAGCCGATCACGTAGATGCCCTCGTCGAGGAGCCGGCGCGCGAAGTCGTGCGCCAGCTTCTCCTCGTACAGCATGATGGGCACGATGGGATGCTCGCCCGGCTTGATGTCGAACCCGGCCTGGGTCATGGCGGCGCGGAAGCGCTTGGTGTGGCGCTCGAGCCGGTCGCGCAGCGCGGTCGACTCGGTGATGAGCCCGAGCACGGCCAGCGAGGCGGCGGCGATCGAAGGCGCGAGCGTGTTGCTGAAGAGATAAGGGCGCGAGCGCTGGCGCAAGAGCTCGATGATGGCCGCGCGGCCGGTAGTGAATCCGCCCGAGGCGCCGCCCAGGGCCTTGCCCAGGGTTCCGGTCACGATGTCGACACGACCCAGGACCCCGCTGTGCTCGAGACTTCCCCGCCCCGTCTTGCCCAGGAAGCCCGAGCCGTGGCAGTCGTCGACCATGACCAGCGCGCGATGTTTCTCGGCCAGGTCGCAGATGCCGGCCAGGGGGGCGATGTCGCCGTCCATGGAGAAAGCGCCGTCGGTGGCGATGAGCACGTGGCGCGCTCCGCCCGCGCGCGCCTCGAGGAGCTTGGCTTCGAGGTCGGCGAGCGAGGCGTGCTCGTAGCGCAAACGCTTGGCCTTGCACAGACGAACACCGTCGATGATCGAGGCGTGGTTGAGGCTGTCGGAGACGATGGCGTCCTCTTCGCCGAGCAAAGGCTCGAAGATGCCGCCGTTGGCGTCGAAGCAGGCGGCATAGAGGATGGTGTCGTCGGTGTGGAAGAAGCGAGCGAGCGCGGCCTCGAGCTCCTTGTGCACGCGCTGCGTGCCGCAGATGAAGCGCACGCTCGAGAGCCCATAGCCCCACTGATCGAGGCCGCGATGCGCGGCTTCGAGCACGCGCGGGTGGCTCGAGAGGCCAAGGTAGTTGTTGGCGCAGAAATTCAAGACCGTGCGCCCGCCGACCTGGATCTCGGCTCCCTGCGGCGAGTCGAGAACGCGCTCTTCCTTGTAGAGGCCGGCCGCGCGGATCGCCTCCAGCTCGGCCTCGAGTTGCGCGGAAATCGTGTCCACGAAGGGACTCCTTCTAAGCGCGGGTGCCCGCCGGCTCGCGCTCGCTCGAGCGCTTGGCGGCAGGACCGCCCGTGGTCTCGCCCCAGGGCACGAGCACGATCTTTCCCGCCTGCTGGGCGGCGAGGGTGCGCATCGCGTCCTCGAGATCGGCCAGCGGCATGACATGCGTGATGGTCTTCGAGATGTCGAGCCGGCCCGACTCCAGAAGCGAGGTCATCTGGTGCCAGGTCTCGAACATGCGGCGGCCGAGAATGCCCTGGATCGTGATGCCCTTGAAGATGAGGAGCTGGCTGAAGTCGAAGGTCAGATCCTGCGAGGAGAGCCCCAAAAGCGAGAGGCGCCCGGCGTTGCGAAGCGCCTTCAAGGACTCGACGATCACCGTGGGCTGGCCGCTCATCTCGCACACCACGTCGACGCCCTCGCCGGCCGTCATCTCGCGCGCGGCGTCGACCCAGTTCTCGCGCTTCACCTGCACCGTGCGGTCGGCGCCGCACGAGCGCGCGAGCTCGAGGCGATAGTCGTTCACGTCGGTGGCGAGAATGGGTCCGGCGCCGCACGCGCGCGCCACGCAGATGGCGAAGAGGCCGATGGGCCCGCAGCCGGTGACCGCGACCGAGCAGCCGGCAATCTCCCCCGCCAGCACCGAGTGCACGGCGTTGCCCAGGGGCTCGAGCGCCGCCGCTTGCTCGAGCGGCATACCGTGCGGCACCGGCCAGGCGTTCACCGCCGGGATGGCCACGCGCTCGGCGTAGGCGCCGGGGCGGTCGATGCCCACGATCTTCATGTTCTCGCAGACGTGGCCCAGGTTGCGCCGGCAGAGACGGCAGTGGCCGCAGGCCACGTGCGTCTCGACCGCGACCAGGTCGCCGAGCTTGTGGCCGCGCACCTGAGCCCCCATGCCCACCACCTCGCCCACGAACTCGTGGCCGAAGATGAGCGGTGGGTGAATCTTCTCCTGCGCCCAGCGGTCCCACTTGTAGATGTGCAGGTCGGTGCCGCAGATGGCCACGCGGCGCACTTTGAGAAGCACTTCGTCGGGAGCGGGAACGGGATCGGGAACCTCGGCGAGCTCGGCGCCGGGAGCCGGCCGGCTCTTCACCCAAGCCTTCATCGGGTCTCCCTGATAGGCGCTCGAAGCAGGGGGGCGAGCGCGGCCCCCGTGTGCGAGGCGGCCACCCGCGCCACCTCTTCGGGTGCTCCCGAGGCTATCACGCGACCTCCGGCCTGGCCACCCTCGGGACCGAGATCGATCAGATGATCGGCCGACTTGATGACATCCAGGTTGTGCTCGATGACGATCACCGTGTTGCCGCGGTCGACGAAACGATCCAGTACCTCGAGCAGCTGCCGAACGTCGTCGAAGTGCAGCCCGGTCGTGGGCTCGTCGAGGAGATACACGGTGCTCCCGGTGGCGGCGCGCGACAGCTCGGTGGCGAGCTTGACGCGCTGGGCCTCGCCGCCCGAGAGGGTGGTCGCCGACTGGCCCAGGTGCACGTAGCCCAGGCCCACGTCCTTCAGGGTCTCGAGCTTGCGGCGCACGCCGGGAATGGGGCGCAGGAACTCGAGCGCTTCCTCGACCGTCATCTCGAGCACGTCGGCGATCGACTTCCCCTTGTAGAGCACTTCGAGCGTCTCGCGGTTGTAGCGGCGCCCACGGCACACGTCGCACTGCACGTAGACGTCGGGCAGGAAGTGCATCTCGATGCGCTTGAGCCCGTCGCCCTCGCAAGCCTCGCAGCGACCGCCCTTCACGTTGAACGAGAAGCGCCCGGGCCCGTAGCCGCGCATCTTCGACTCGGGAAGCTGGGCGAAGAGGTCGCGGATCACGGCGAAAGCGCCCGTGTAGGTGGCGGGATTGGAGCGCGGCGTGCGCCCGATCGGCGACTGGTCGACGTCGACCACTTTGTCGACGTGATGCAGGCCCGTGATCTTGCGGTGGGCGCCCGGAATCGTCTGCGCGCCGTTGGCGTGGCGGGCGAGTGCCGCGTACAGAATATCGTTCACAAGCGTGCTCTTGCCCGAGCCGCTCACGCCGGTCACGCAGGTGAAGGTGCCGAGCGGGAAGCGCACGTCCACGTTCTTGAGATTGTGCTCGCGCGCGCCGAGCACCTCGAGGAACTTGCCGCTTCCGGCGCGTCGCCGCGAAGGCAGCGGGATGGCCAGCTCGTCGCGCAGGTAGCGGCCGGTGAGCGAGGCCGGCGTCTGCTCGATCTCGGCCGGCGTGCCGGCCGCCACCACTTCCCCGCCGTGCCGACCCGCGCCCGGGCCCAGGTCGACCACGTGGTCGGCGGTGACAATGGTGTCGCGATCGTGCTCGACCACGATCACCGTGTTGCCGAGATCACGCAGCCGAACCAGCGTCTCGATCAAGCGCCGGTTGTCGCGCGCGTGCAGTCCGATCGAAGGCTCGTCGAGGATGTAGAGGACGCCGGTGAGCCCGGAGCCGATCTGCGTGGCGAGACGGATGCGTTGTGCTTCGCCACCCGCCAGCGTCGAAGCGGCGCGGTCGAGCGTGAGATAGCCGAGGCCGACGTCGTCCAAGAATCCGAGCCGGCTCGTGAGCTCCTTCAGGATGGGCTCGGCGATGCGCTCACGCGCGCCCGGAAACACGAGGCCCGCCGCGTCGACGCGCGCCGCGGCCACGTCCTTGGCCGACCAGTCGGCGATGTTCTTGCCCTGAATGCGCACGGCGAGGGCTTCGCGGCGAAGGCGCGTGCCTCCACAGGTGCGGCACGGGCCCTCGCGCAGGTAAGCGCCCAATTTCTCGCGCGCGCCGTCCGACCCCGTGCTCTTGAAGCGGCGCTCGAGGTTGGGGATCACGCCTTCGAAGGTTCCCTTGTAGTCGTACTTGCCCTTCTTCGAGCGGTAGCGGAAGGCGATCTCCTTGCCGTCGATTCCGTAGAGGAGCGCCTCGCGCGCCTTGGCCGGCAGCTTGTTCCACGGCGTGTCCATCGAGACCTTGAGATGTTGGGCGGCGGCGCGCACCTGGCCCTCGTACCAGGACGGCATGATCTTCTTCCACGGATCGATGGCGCCTTCGGCCAGGCTCTTCGTGGGGTCGGGCACCACGAGATCGAGATCCACTTCGAGCCGCGTGCCGAGCCCGGAACACGCCGGACAAGCGCCGAAGGGCGAGTTGAAGGAGAAGAGCCGCGGCGCCATCTCCCCCACCGAGATGCCGCAGTCCGGACAGGCCGCCCCTTCCGAGAAGAACCAGTCGACGGCCGGCTCGGCCTGCATCGTCGTGCGTTTGGCGTCGTTCTCGGTGGCCGCTTCGAGCCGCGAGTCGCGCACCGCCGACGCCGTGCCGCCGGTCAGGCGCAGCGCGGTCTCGAGCGAGTCGGCCAGGCGGCGCGCGTTGTCGGCGCTCACCGTGAAGCGGTCGACCAGGATCTCGATCGTGTGGCGCTTCTGCTTGTCGAGCCGCATGCCTTCGGCCAGCTCGACCACGCGGCCGTCGACGCGCGCGCGCAGGAAGCCCGAGCGCCGCGCCTGGTCGAGCTCTTTCTGATACTCGCCTTTGCGACCGCGGATGAGCGGCGCGAGGATGGCCACCCGCTCGCCCCTCGCCTGCTCGCTCAGGAGATCCACCATTTCGGTCACGGTCTGGCGCGACAGCTCGCGCCCGCACTCGGGGCAATGCGGCGTGCCGAGACGGGAGAACAAGAGGCGCAGGTAGTCGTAGATCTCGGTCACGGTGGCCACGGTCGAGCGCGGGTTCATGCCCGCCGAGCGCTGCTCGATGGCGATGGCCGGCGAGAGCCCCTCGATGGCGTCGACGTCGGGCTTGTCCATCTGGCCCAGGAACTGGCGCGCGTAGGCGGACAAGGACTCGACATAGCGCCGCTGGCCCTCGGCGTAGAGGGTGTCGAAGGCGAGCGACGACTTGCCCGAGCCTGACACGCCGGTGATCACGATCATCTTCTGGCGCGGCAGGACGACCGAGATGTTCTTCAGGTTGTGCTGGCGCGCGCCCCGGATGGAGATGTCCGTGAGCGGACTCGGGGCGTCACGAGAGGTGTCGTTGAGATCGATCCAGTCGGTCGACATGGGAGTGTTCCGGGCTCGGGCGGAAAGCGTCTGATCCCGGCACAACGGAGTCTAGCAGAGACCTACGACTTTATTCGTAGCGCAGCGCGTCGACCGGATCCATGGCCGCCGCGCGCACCGCCGGGTACATGCCGAAAAAGAGCCCGACGCCGAGCGAGAAGACGAAGGCCACGATCACCGACCACAGGGGCGCGGCCGAGGGCAAGGGCGTGAGCAGGTCGATGAGCTTGGCGATCAGGAGCCCGAGCGCGATGCCGATCGCCCCGCCGGTGCCCGCCAGCGTCATGGCCTCGAACAGGAACTGCCAGAGAATGGCGCCGCGTTTGGCCCCGATCGCCTTGCGCAGCCCAATCTCCTTGGTGCGCTCGGTGACCGAGATCAGCATGACGTTCATGACGCCGATGCCGCCCACCAAGAGCGCGATCGAAGCGATGAGGATCATGGCGAAATAGAAGGCGTTGGTCACCGAGTGATAGAGGTCGAGGATAGCGTCGTCGGTGAGCACGGCGAAGTTGTTGTCCTGGTTGGCGCGCAGGCCGCGGCGCTGGCGCAGGATGTCGGTGATCTCCTGGATGGCATCGTCGACGCGCTCGGGACTCACGGCGGCCGCGTTCAGGACGACCTCGCCGCGCTTGAGGAAGGTGGTGAGCCCGGTCGGGTACTGCTTGGTGAGCGTGGTGTAAGGCACCATCACCACTTCGTCGAGATTGAAGTTCAGGAAGTGACCTTTGGGCTCGAGCACGCCGACCACGGTGAAGCGCACGCGACCCACACGGATCGTCTGGCCGATCGGATCCCGCTTGTCGAAGAGCGTCTTGTAGGTGTCGGCGCCCAGCTCGCACACGAGGGAGCGCCGGCGCACCTCTTCGTTGGTGAAGAAGCGCCCCTGCGAGACCTCGAAGCTGTTCGTCTCCTGGTAGTTGTCGTCGGTGCCGAGGACGAACATGGGCCGCGTTTCTTTCTTCTCCCAGCGCACCGGCTGGAAGTCGTCGAGCAGCGTGAGCGCCGACACCGAGCGCACGGCGGGCGCGCGATCGAGGATCGCCTGCTTGTCCTCGGGCGTGAAGCCGGGGCGCAGCCGGAGGCTGTCGGGGAACTCGCCGAAGAAGATCTGCGGCTTCCACTTCCGGATGTAGATCGTGTTGGTGCCGAAGGACTGGATCTGGCGCGCCATCGAGGTGTTGAGCCCCTGGATCAGGGACACCATGCCGATCACGGTGGTGACGCCGATGATGACTCCGAGAATGGTGAGCCCGGAGCGCATCTTGTTGGCGCGGAGCGCGGTGAACGACATGCGCAGCACCTCGAGCCAGAGGCCCGAGCGGTGCTCGACGAAGCCCTTCAGGCGCTGGACGCGGGAGGCTTCGGGCGCGGGCGTGCTCACCGGGTCCTACTCATAGCGCAGGGCGTCGACGGGATCGAGCCCCGCGGCGCGCGCCGCTGGATAGACGCCGAAGAAGACGCCGACCATGGCCGACATGGCGACGCCAAGGCCGACCGCCACGCCGCTCACCGCCGCCGGCAAAGGCGAGACGAGCCCGACCAGGAGCGCGATGGAGCTGCCGAGGGCGACCCCCAGCGCCCCGCCCACCAAGGAGAGAACCACCGCCTCGACCAGGAACTGCAGCATGATGTCGCCGCGCCTGGCCCCCAGCGCCTTGCGCACGCCGATCTCCCGCGTGCGCTCGGTGACACTGACCAGCATCGTGTTCATGATCACGATGCCGCCCACGAGGAGCGAGATGGCGGCCACGCCGATCACCACGATGAACGCGGTCGCGGTGAAGTTGCGCCACAGGCCCAGGAAGGCCTCCGGCGTGGTGATGCCGAAGCTGTCCGGCTGGCCCGGACGGTTGTGGCGGATGGCGCGCATCACCGCGCGCGCCTCGTCCTGGATCTGCTGGAATTTCCCGGCATCGACGCTCTTCACGCCGATCGTGACCGAGGGCGTCTGCGGCACGAGCTTGAGGAGCGCGCCAAACGGCACCTGCACGTAGCGGTCCTGGCTCTCGCCGAAGAAGCTCCCCTTCTTCTTGGCCACTCCCACCACGACGAAGCCGCGGTTGCCGATCTGGATCGCGTGACCCACCGGATCGAGACCCGGATACAGCTCCTCGGCCACTTCCGAGCCGATCACGGCCACGGAGCGGCGGCGCTGGACGTCGAGATCGGCGAGCGGCCGGCCGTTGGCGATCTCCTGGTCGTCGACCTGCTGGAACTGGCCGTAGACCCCCTTCACCTCGATGCGCTGCATCTTGTGCGCGAGGTAGCGGATCTCGGAATTGGTCGAAGCCTCGGCCTTCACGTAGGCCTTGTTGCCCAGCGCG
>DATFWU010000126.1:0-9256 GCA_035259005.1 Candidatus Eiseniibacteriota bacterium | reverse complement strand
TCCGGGGTCATGGAGACCAGACGGGCGTCTTGGGGTGGGCCAAACGGGTCACCGAGAAGCGCGCTCACCAAAGCTTTCCCCAGAGCCGGAATCCCGGTCCTCTTCTCCAGGGCCGGCACCGGCCCCGTCCACAGCTCGCGGCGCTCGCGCACGAAGGCCCAGAAGCGCCCGTCGCTGGACACGAGATCGAAGGCGGTCACGGGCCCCGCATAGGCGCGCAAGTGCAGCCGGTCAGGACGCTCGGCCACCACGGCGGCCTCGGTCTGCGAGGAGCCTTCCCATTGCTTCGCACTGACCTCGATCTCGGCTCGCCCGCGCAGGGTGCGCACGACGCTGGTGCGCGCTTCAAGCGAGCGCACCAGGGGCGCGAGGACAGCCGCCGTATCGATGGCCGTGGCCGATGGCACCTCGGTCGCGGGCTTGGGGGCTCCGGCGCAGCCCCAGGCCGCGAGCGCCACGGAGGCGAAGATGAGTCGTGAGCGAAATGTCATGAAGAAGCCCGGCGGCAGGCGATCGGGAAGGACACGCTGAAAGCTATCGGTCGCGCGCGCGGCCTGTCAACGACAAGGGGCGGATGCTTGGCGCACCCGCCCCCGGGAAAGCCCTGTGGCGTCGACTACGAGCTGGCGAGGAGCTTCGGCGTGACGAAGATCACGAGCTCGCGCTGCGACTTGACCACGGTGTCGTTCTCGAACAGCTGGCCCAGGAGAGGAATGTGCATGAGGATCGGAATTCCCGTGCGCACGCGCGAGTCGTCGTTGCGGATGAGCCCGCCGATCACCGCGGTCTGGCCGTTGTCGACCATGACGCGCGTATCGGCCTCCGAGGTGTTGATGATGACGCCGCCCTGCACCGTCGACTGCGTCGACAGGTCGCTCACCTCGGGGTGCAGGTCGAGGACGATGCGCTTGTCGGCCGTCAGGTGCGGCGTGACCGTGAGCTGAATGCCGATCGTCTGCAGCTGCGTCACCGCGTTGCCCGCCACGTCCTGCACGATGAGCGGAATCTTCTGGCCCACCAGGATCTTGGCCTGACGGTTGTCGACCGTGGTGATGCGCGGATTCGAGATGATGTTCGCCTTGCGGTGCTGCTCGAGGGCGCTGATCGTCGCCTCGAACGAGCCCTGGGCGTTCACCGTCCCGATCTTGAGCGTTCCGGCCGGGGGCTGGGCGGGCAGGTCGATGAGGATCTTCTGGTTGGTGGCGCCGGTCTGGCCCAGGTCGGCGGTGATGTTCCACTCGATGCCCAGGTCGCGCAGGGCCGACACGTCGACGTCCACGAGCTTCGAGGTGATCTCGATCTGCGGCGTCTCCGAGTCGAGCTTGATCGCCATCTTCTCGATGTCGTCGACGTTGTCGGTGACGTCGGTGACCACGATCGAGTTGGTGCGCTCGTCGACCTGGATGGTGCCGCGCTTGGAGAGCGTGCTCTGCAGGACCGGCTGCAGCTCACGGGCCGCGGCGTAGTTGAGGTGCACGATGCGCGTGTCGAGCGGCTGCACCTCGAGCCGGCGCGCCTCGTTGGTCTCCCGCGCCAAGAGCTCGGCCTGCAGCTTGTCGGCCGTGTCGACGCGGATGGCACCGGCCTCCTCGGTGAAGTCGAGTCCGTTGGCGCGCGTGATCGTGGTCAGCGCGTCGCGCCACGGCATGTCGTGGAGGGTGATCGAGATCTGTCCCTTCACGGCGCTCCCGGCGACGATGTTCTTGCCGCTGAACTCGGCGACGGCCCGCAGCACCGTGTGGATGTCGGCGCCCTGCACGTCGATCGAGAAGCGGCCGGGGCCGGTCTGCACCAGTCCGAGACGGCTCCGGGCGGAGCGATCATCTTGCGCTCCCGCGGGGGAAGCGGCCGTCATGGCCGAAAGAACGACGCACGCGATCAGAACGAGCGCGAGCGCCGGGCGATTCGTGCGCAACTTCCTACTCATCGGAGCCACCTTCCTTCCGCTGGAGTTGGATGGTCACCGTCTGCGTGTCGCCGTAGGAGGACTGACGGATCATCAGCTCCTCCTTGGTCAGGCCGACGACGCTCCCGTTGATCACGGGATCGCCGACTCGAAGGACGTGCCCATGACCACGGCCGTCCTCGACCAGAGCGAACTTGTCGCTCGTTCCCCAGACGATGCCCACGAGCTTCATGCTCGAGACGTCCAGAAGCGGACGCCCCACCGTCGTCTCGAACTCGCCCGTGAGCAAGGACGCGAAGGGATCGCGCCGGCCCACGGTCTTGTACACGTACACCTCCCGGTTCAGGAGATGACGTTCTTCGTTCGTCTTCGGCGCCTTGGCGAGCGCGCCCGGAGACGACCCCGTCTTCGCCGCCGCCGTCGTCTTCGAGGCCGCCGCCGCGGGCGGGGCGGGCGTCTTCGAAGCCGCGGAAGCCTTGGACGCCGGCGGAGACCCGGCCGGCCAGTGCGGCAGCATCGCGTTGGTGGCGGCTTGGGCCTGCTTCACCTTCTGCGTCACCGCCTGCTTCACCTGCTGAGCCGATTGCTGGGCCTGCGCCTGGTAGGTCTTGGGCGTCGGCACCGGGGTTTCGCCGTTGGCGTCCGGCTTCTGCGCGGCGGACGCGGCGGACGCGGCCAGGGCGCCGGCGAGGACGGCGGTCAGGACACGCGCTCTCATGACTTGCCTCCCTGCTTCGCCGGCGCGTCGGCCGGATTCAGCATGTACGCGGTGGCGGTGAAGCTGGCTTGACAGGTCGAGGGATCGTCGGCGGCCGAGAAGGTCGCCAGGTTGATCTGGCCGACGTTCACGATGCGCTCCAGATTGGCGAGCTGGGCCACGAACTGTCCGATCTGGTGGTAGCCGCCCTGCACCGTGATGTAGATCGGAATCTCGATGTAGTGCTGCTGCGTGACCGGCGGATCGGGACGCACGAGCTGGAAGGTCACGCCCGCCTGCTGGCCGGCCAGCGTGATCTTGCGCAGCAGACCGGGTAGCTCGCGATCGGTGGGCAAGAGCTCGGAGGCCAGCTCGTAGCGCTCATGGAGCGCACTGAACTCGGCCTGGAAGCGCGGCAGGTCGGCCACCGCCTGGCGGGCGCGCGCCAGATCGCTCGACTTCTTCTCGAAGTCGGAGCGCAGCGCCGTGATCTTGGTCTGCGTCGGCTGCCAGCCGAAGGGCACGTAGGGCGTGGCGAAGAAGAAGTAGAGGCCGGCGCCCACGAAGAAGAGGACCAGCAGGTTGTTCCGGGTCTTGGGATCGCGCAGATCGAATTTCACGGTGTCCCCTTCCTATTGGTCGCCGGCCGACGGCTCGGCTTCCGCCGGCGTGAGCTTGCTCGTGAGCTTGAACTTGACGACGTCGCGCTCCTCGATCACGCCGCGCTCGGCCTGCGAGAGATCCACGCCCGCGAAGTAAGGCGAGCGGTCCAGGCGCGTCATGTAGTCGGCGATGATCAGGTTGGAGAAGGTGACGCCCTCGAGCGTCAGCTGGTCGGGGCCGGTCTGCTGGGCCGAGGTGAGCCACAGGTAATCGGGCACCGCCTTGTCCAGCTCGTCGAGGAGACGCACGGCGTAGAAGCGCTTCTCGGAGAGCTGGTCGATCACCGACAGCCGCAGGTCGAGCTCGGCCCTCTCCTTGGAGAGCCGGTCGACCAGCGCCACCTCGGGCGCCAGGCGGGTGATCTCGGACTCGACGTGGCGCAGATCGTGGGACAAGGACTGCACCTGCGCCTGCTGGTGCACCACGCACGCCACCACGACGGTGACGCCGGTGCCCAGGAGCGCGAGCGGCACGAGCATGCCGGACGGGCGCTTGAAGGCGAAGCTCTTCCGCGCTTGCTTTTCCTCTTGCGGAAGAAGGTTGATGCGAATCATTTGTCGCCCGCCTTTCTGAGCGCCAGGCCCACGCCCACGGTGAGGAAGGGCGAGACCGTCGCCGGGTCCTTGTCGCCGAACAGCGCCGGGTCGTACTGCACGCGCGCCAGCGGATTGGCGATCTCCGTCGGCACGCTGAAGCGCGATTCGAGGAAGGGCACGAGGCCGGGGGTCATCGAGCCGCCGCCCGCCAGCATGATGCGGCCGATGGGGCCGGTCTCCCCCGTGGTGCGCAGGTAGGCCTGCGCGCGCTCGAGCGCCGTGGCCAGGCTCTCGCACGTCTGCTCCACCACCGGCGCGACGTCGAGATCGGCGCGCTGGCCGGCGAGCGCGGCCGAGGCCACCTCGCGGGTGACGTTGTAGCGGCGCTGGACCGCGTCGATGAACGACGCGCCGCCGATCTGCAGGTCCTTGGTGAAATACGGCACGCCGTTCTGGACGATGTTGATGTTCGTGATCTCGGATCCCACGTTGAGGATCGCGATCACCTCGCCCGGAACGAAGTCGTAGTTGGCCGAGAGCGCGTTCTGGATGGCGAAGGAATCCACGTCGATCACCACCGGCGTGAGCCCCGCCTCACGGATCAGGTCGGCGAAGGAGAGCACCATGTCTTTCTTGGCCGCGACCAGGAGCACCTGCTGCTGCTTGCCGTCGGCGGCCGGGCCCAGCACCTCGAAGTCGAGCGACACGTCGTTGATGTCGTAGGGCACGTGCTGCTCGGCCTCCCAGAGGATGGCCTGGCGGGCGTCGTCCTGGTTCAGGTTCTGCATCGTGATCTTCTTCACGATCACGGCGCGTCCGCTGACCGCGGCAACGACCGAGCGCGTCTTGATGCCGCGCGTCTCGAGCAGATTCGCGATGGCGTCGGTCACGAGCTGGCGGTCCATGATCTCGCCGTCCACGATGGCTTCGTGGAGCGGCTCGGAGATGCCGAAGTTCACCAGGCGATGCTGGCCATTCGGCAAGCTCTCGATCTCGACTGCCTTGACCGTGTGACTTCCGATGTCGAGGCCGATCAGCGACTGCTTCTTTGGAAAAAACATCCGTGTCTCCTCGCGTGGAGGGCGGTCCGAGCCGGACCGGGAGCCAAGTAAGCCTTCGGCACCGGTTTTCGGCGGATTCGGGCGCGGCTTGAGGGGGGCGGGCGAAAAGCCCGCCCAGGTACCAGCGTTCCTAGGGGGCGAGTCCGACGAGGGTCAGATAGCCCTGCCAGAGGGCGGGGCCCAAGGCGAGGGTGCAAACCGCGGCCGCCGCCAGGAAGGTGCCGAATGGGAGGGCCGATTGGGACCCGGCCCGGCCCCGGACCATGAGGAAGAGGCCGATTGCCGAGCCCGCGGCCGAGGCCAAGAGGAGGGTGAGGACGAGCCCGGGCAAACCCAGGAAGGCCCCCAGGCCCGCCGCGAGCTTCACGTCTCCCCCGCCCAGCCCCTCGATCCCGCGGACGCGTCGGTAGGTCCAGGCAGCGATCCCCAGGAAAGCCACCCCGGCCAGGGCACCGGCCGCCGAGACCGTGAGGCCGTGCCTATCGAGGCCGCGGGCGAAAAGCCCGAAGGCGAGGAGTCCGGCCGAGAGCTCGTCGGGAATGATGCGATGCTCGGCGTCGATCCACGCCACGGCGATCAAGAAGAGCGCGAAGGCCGCCGCCCACAGGGCCGCGGGCCCCAGGCCCCAGCGCCACACCGCCACGGCCGCCGTGAGACCGCCGAGCGCTTCGACGAGCGGATAGCGCCACGCGATGGGAGCCCGGCAGCCGCGGCAGCGCGCCCCCAGGAACACGTAGGAAAGAAGCGGCACGTTCTCCCACGCGGGGAGCACGCGCTGGCAGCGCGGACAGTGCGACGCCGGCCACACGATCGAGCGATCGTTCGGCAAGCGGAAGATGACCACGTTGAGGAACGATCCGAAGCAAAGTCCGAAGAGCGCGGCCACCACGACGTAGGGCCAAGGGGCAGGCGTGGCAGCGGCGAGCCAGCCCCACCCCGCCTCGACGCTCCACAGCTGATCCCAAGTGGTCATCCGTTCTCCCCCGCCAGCGGTTCTTGGGCGAGCCGCGCGGCCCAGCGTTCGACCGACGAAGCGAGCGGCGTGCCGCGCGCCAGGCGCCGGGCCTCGGCTACGGCCTTGGCGCGCAAGAGCCGGTTCGGCGTTTCCTCGGCCACGCTCTCCCACAGCGTCACGGCCTGCTCTACGTAGCCCGCCTGGCCCGAGGTGTAGGCGGCGAAGTGGCGCACGTAGTCGGGGCAGTCCTTCTTGCGCACGGCCTCCTCGAACCACAGCGCCGCTTGCTCGACGTCGCGACGCTCGACGAAATAGAGAAAGCCGATCTCGAACGGATAGACCCAGGTCGTCGGATCCTCGGCGCGCCCGCGCTCGAGCAGGGCGACTCCGGCGTCGAACTGGCGCCCTTCCTGGGCCAGCGAGGTGCCGCCGAACACGTAGGCGTTGCGATGCTGGGGATCGAGCGTCGTGATGATGTCGAAGACGTGCGCCATCTGCGCGAACTGGTTGTCGGTGGCGCGGTGCTCGCCGTAGTACTGGATGGCCCGAAGCCAGGTGAGATCGGCGAGCGTGGCGCGCTCGCCCAGAGCCAGCGGCCCGATCCACTGCCCCGACGGATAGTAGGAGAGCTCGGCGAGCGCGCGGCCGCCAGTCAGCCTCGACTCCGCCCGCGCGCCGAGCCAGACCGCGAGCGTGCCCGAGAGGGCGAGGAGGAGGAGGCAGCGCGCCACCAGCGGGACACGCGCTCCCAGCGCGACGCTCATTTGAATTCCCGCCCCTCGAAGGCGACCGCGGCCACCGACAGAACCGCCGCGGCGTAGCTGAGCGCGTAGGCCGCGGCCAGAAGGATCTGGAACGCGGGCACGGGCTGGGCGCGGGCCACTTCGAGCCGGGCGCTGAACAGATCGAGATGCGGAAGCGCGTAGGAGGCGCAGGTGAGCGCCTGCGCGAGCGGCGGCTCGAGCTGGCGCGCGAAGCCGCGCATGTCCGTGGTCCAGAAGCCGAGCGCGTAGACGCTGAGCGTATAGAGCGACGACAGAAGCGGCGTCGAGAGCGAAGAGAAGAGAACCGCGAGCGCGGTGAGGGGCAAGAACGAGAGCTCGACCAGGATCACGGCCTCGCTCACCGAGCGCGCCGCCTCGCCCCCGCGCACCAGGAGCGTCACGCCGACGAGGGCCACGCCCGTGATGGCGCCGGTGATCCACACCGCGAGCGTGAGCCCGGCCCACTTGCCGATGAGGTAGGTGGCGCGCGAGATGGGGCGCGCGAGAATCACGTGCACGGTGCGGCGCTCGATCTCCTGGTGGACCAGGCTCGCGCCCACGACCGCGACCACGAGGAGGCCGAGACCGCTCACCGCCGTGAGCCCGAGGTCGACCGTGATGCGCGGCCCCTCGCCGAGAGCGAGCGGCGTCAGGATGCGCGAGGCGGCGAGCAGCACGAAGCCGAAGCCCAGGAGCACGAACCACACGCGGTCGCGCAGCACCTCGCGCACCGTGTTGCGAGCGATGACGGCGATCATCCCGCCCTCCGCCGCTTGCGCTCAGGCGCGTGTCCGTTGGGGGTCTCGCGCGCCGCCCCGGCCGCCTCCAGGACCACCGATTCGAGCGAGCGCCGCCGCGGCGTCACCGAAACCAGCCGGTATTCCTTGGCCAGCAAGTGAGCCACCAGCGGATCGACGAGATCGGTGCGCGGCACTTCGAGCCGCACGCGCTGGCCGTGCGCGACGTTCGACACGCCGGCGAAGCGAGGCGGCAAGAGGAGCGGCCCCGGCCCCAGGGCCACGACCTCGGCGCCGTCCTCCTCGCCGCTCAAGAGATCGTCGAGCGTGCCCGAGCGCGCGATCCGTCCGCTGGCCAGGACACAGACGCGGTCGCAGATCAGCTCGACGTCGGGAAGGATGTGGCTCGAGAAGACCACCGTGGTGCCGCGATCGCGACACTCGAGGATGAGATCGCGGAACTCCCGCCGGCCCAGCGGATCGAGTCCGCTCATGGGCTCGTCGAGGAAGACGAGCTCGGGATCGTGGACCAAAGCGTGCGCCAGACCGACGCGCTGCACCATCCCCTTCGAGTACTTGCGCAACGGCGTGCGCGCCCGATCGGCGAGACCGAGACGCTCGAGCCAGCGCTGCGCCCGCGCCGCCGCGTCACGCGCGTCGAGCCCGGCGAGCCGCGCCGAGAAGATTAGGAACTCGCGCGCCGTGAGGCGATCGAAGAAATACGGGTTCTCGGGCAAGTAGCCGACGCGGCGCCGGCTCTCGGGATCGCCGATGGGGCGACCGAGGAGCCAGGCCTGGCCCGACGTGGGCCTGAGGAGCCCCAGGAGCATCTTGAGCGTGGTCGTCTTGCCGGCTCCGTTGGGGCCCAGGAGCCCGAAGATCTCCCCGCGCTCCACCGTGAGGCTCAGGCAGTCGACGGCGACCTTGGTGCGCATCGTCCAGGGGTGGCGGAAGACCTTGTGAAGCCCGGCCGAGACGACGGCGGCGGCGAGCGGCTCGCGGCCGTTTTCTGGGCGGGACGGGTGAACTCTGGCCTCCGCGGGCGTCCGGGACATCGGCGATTTCAGAGGGACCTCGATGCGGGAGCGGCACTTGCGCCCCGCCCCCAAGGCGAGGACCGCGTTGCCCTTCCTCGAGACCGTGTGTTTTGCAATGCCTGTGCCACCCCGAGGAAATCTGGGGGCGGTCGGAAGCTAGGAGCCGGTGGTGAGCTGGGTGCTGAGCGGCCCGGTCGAGCCTGTGCCCTTGATGATGTACTGGGAGGGCGTCGCGGGATTGAGGCCCATCTGGCCGGGGATGGCGCTGTTGGGATCGACATCCCACACCACCGAGCTCGGCAAGTGCGTGTAGGGATTCTCGGGATAGACGGCGCCGGGGCAGAGCTGCTGCACCGTCTTGCCGTCGTCGGAGAGGTCGGTTCCGTTGTCGGGATAGCGGCCGGTGCTCAGCACGGAGAAGTCTTCCACCGCCGTCTGCAGCAGGTGCATGTTCTGCTTCACCGCGGCTTCCTTCGCCCGGTTCGCCATGCGCGTCATGTTCGGAATCACCATGCTCGCCAGCAGACCGATGATCACGACCACGACCATCAGCTCGATCAAGCTGAAGCCCTGGTTCGCGCTCTTCCTTGTCCGCGCTTGGTTTCGCATGGCCGTTGCTCCGAGGGTCACGGAGGGAGCGACCGCTTTGGCCGCCCCTCCGGTTCCCGTCATGGTTCTTACTGACCCGAGGTCAGAACGAGCGTCAGGGCCGCGGCCTTGCCGTAGCCCTTGATGTTGTACGAAAGCGTATCCGTCCAGTAGGACGTGATGCCCGACTTGCTCAGCGTGGGGCCGCTCGCCGAAGCAGCGCGCGTCTCCCAGGCGTTGTTCGAGCCCGTCGACTGGTCGAACGGATTCTTGAAGTTCGCCGGCAGGTTGCCCGCCACCGTCGCCGCGGCG
>DATFWU010000125.1:0-11223 GCA_035259005.1 Candidatus Eiseniibacteriota bacterium | reverse complement strand
TGTTCTTGCGGTTGAAGGTGTCCGAGGCAGCGGTGAAGACGGCGATGTCGCGCACCCCGGTATCGAGCGCGCGCTCGAGCCCTTTCTCATTGGGCACGAGTGCGACGTAGCGCACGCCGGGCCGCTTGGTCAGGCGCTGGAACACCTCGGTCGTGTCGGTGAGCTGGGGAATGCGGTCCGGCCGCACGAACGAGCCGACCTCGATGGTCTGAAGACCGGCGGCGCTCAGGCGCTCGAGAAAGCCAACCTTGTCATCCGTGGAGACGACGCCCGCTTCATTCTGAAGCCCGTCGCGTCCCCCCACCTCGACCACGCGCACGCGCGCCGGCAAACCCGAAAAGATCGATCGCGCCATGGCGTCCAGGTTAGCACGCCAGGCGCGATCACCGCGGCCGCTTCTCCGACTTCAGTCGCGCGCCAGGGCCGCCACCGCCTCAGGCCGCGAGCCCCGTATCGTCGTAGAGAACGACCAGAACGTTGGGAGCAGCGGCAGAGGCCCTCTTCAGCTCGTAAGGCGTCCAGTCCGCCTTGGAGTCGCGGACGTCGAGCTTGATCACTCCGTTGAATTTCGGCTTCGAGGGATCGCCCTTCACGGTCACACGACCATCATCGCTGCTCATGGATACGATCCTTTCCAACATCGAGCGTGGGATTTCGAATCGGATGGGTGGCGCGCGGCGCTTGGCTCTGCCGGGTCAGGCGGGAGGAAGTATAAGGCGCACGACGGAGCGAAGTCTAGAAACTAGGATTCAACTTCGAGCAAAATAGCCCCGCCTTCGAAGCGCTTGTCGGGCCCCGCCGTGAGACGCCGAACCACTCCGTCGCGCGGCGCACGTAACGTGTGCTCCATTTTCATGGCTTCGACGACCACGAGCGGCTGGCCCTTATGAACCCTATCCCCATCCTTCACAGAAACCGAGATCACGAGCCCGGGCATGGGCATGGCCACGTCACCCGACGCCGATTCGTGAGTTTGCGAGCGCCGGGCTCCCCTGCTGCCGGCGTCGAACACATAGTCGCGTCCGTCGAGCGTGACGAAGACGCGCTTGCCCTCGCCCGTCGCCCACGCCACGTGCGAGCCACTTGCGTCGGTGACGCGTACACGGCCATCGCCGAGCGTTTCGACGTGAATCGATTTACCGTCCACGGTGACGGTATCGCCCTCCACAGATACGCTTCGGACGCGCCCGCGATCGTTCAAGTTCACGAGCGACCCCATGGGCCCAGGGTGTCAAAGGGATCGGTCGCACGGCGCACCTCGGGAGCCAAAGCGACACGCGGCGCTTCGGCGAGCGCCGCGGCCGCGAGCGCGAGCGCGGGCGCCGGCTCGGATCTGCTCTCGCGATAACGCTCGATCACTCCGGACTCGAGCGTCGTCGTGTCGAAGTGGCCCGCGCGCAGTTCCGGATCGCGCGTCAGCGCGCGCAAGAAGTCGAGATTCGTCACCACGCCGTGGATCACAGTCTGATCGAGAGCCGAAGCCAGCCGCGCCCAAGCCGACTGGCGATCCGGACCCCAGGCCGCGATCTTGGCCAGGATGGGATCGTATTGCAGAGGGATCTCGGCGCCGGATTCGACACCGGCATCCACCCGCACGAACGGCAAGCGGGGCCAGACGACGCGCGCCAGCCGTCCCGCCTGTGGCAGGAAATCCTCGGCCGGATTCTCGGCGTACACACGCACCTCGACGGCGTGCCCGCGCGCGGCGATCGCCTCTTGCGGGGCTACGAGCTTTCCCTCCGCCGCCACGACCAGCTGCCACCACACCAAATCCTGCGCCGTAATCAGCTCCGTCACGGGATGCTCGACCTGGAGGCGCGCGTTCACTTCGAGGAAGTAGAAACGCTCGTCGGGCGCGAGCAGGAACTCGACGGTGCCCGCGCCGCGGTACTGCACGGCGCGCGCGAGAGCCAGGGCCGCTTCCGCCATCGCCACGCGCACTTTGTCGCTCGCTCCCGGCGAGCGCGTCTCCTCGAGAACTTTTTGATGTCGCCGCTGCAGCGAGCACTCACGCTCGAAGAAGTGCACGGCGCCGCCCTGACCATCGCCCACGAGCTGGATCTCGACGTGGCGCGGGCGCTCGATCAATTTCTCGAGATACAGGCTTCCATCGCCGAAAGCGGCCAGCGCGACGCGACGCGCCGAGGGAGCGGACGCGAGCAGCTCGGCCTCGCTCGTTACGATGGTCATGCCCTTGCCACCGCCGCCGAGCGCCGCCTTGATGAGCACGGGATAGCCGAGGCGTCCCGCCTCGGTCGCGAGCGAGCGATCCGAGACTTCGCTCCGCGCCTCGTAGCCCGCCACAGTGGGGACGCCAGCCTTGCGCGCCGCCTCGCGCGCGAGCCGCTTGTCGCCGAAGCCCCGCGATTGGCCCGGCGTCGGGCCGATGAAGCCGAGCCCTGCCTGCTCCACGGCCTCGGCGAACATCGCGTTCTCGGACAAGAATCCGTAGCCGGGATGGATCGCTTCCGCGCCCGAGTCACGTGCAGCCTCGATGAGCGCTTCGATGTTCAGGTAAGACTGGCGCGCTTCCGGGGGCCCGATCCGCACCGCCTCGTCCGCCGTGCGCACGTGCATGGCCTGCGCATCGGCATCGGAGTACACCGCGACCGAGCCGATGCCGTGCTCGCGCAACGTGGCGATCACGCGGCAGGCGATCTCACCTCGGTTCGCGATCAGGACCTTCTTGAACATGGGTTACTCGTCCCGCATCCAGGCGGGCTTGCGCTTGTCGAAGAAGGCCTGGAAGCCTTCCTTGGCCTCGTCGCCCGAGCGCGCCTCGGCGAGCTGGCGCGGCATGATCTCGATCAACTCGTCGAAGGTGTGATTGGCGTTCAGGCGCAACACTTCTTTTACCCGCGCCTGGGCCCGCGGTCCGCCTTTAAGAAGTTCGGCGAGCGTGGCGTCCACCGCCTCGTCGAGCGCCTCGGGCGCCACCGCCCGATGGAGCAACCCGATCGCCGCCGCGCGCGTGCCGTCGAAGCGCTCGCCCGAGAGCATGAGCGGGCGAGCATTGCGGTCTCCCAGGCGCCGGAGCAGGTACGGCGAGATGAGGCCCGGAATGATTCCCAGCCGTACTTCCGAGATGGCGAACACGGAGTTCGCAGCACCGATCGACACGTCGGTCGCCGCCGTGAGCCCCACGCCGCCGCCGAACACGTTGCCATGCACGCGCGCCACCACCGGCTTGGGGCAGCGCGTCACGGCGTCGAACAAGGCACCAAAGCGCTTGGCCTCGGACAGATTGTCTTCGAACGAAGCGTTGGCGGAGGCCTTCATGTCGCCGAGGTCGGCGCCCGCGCAGAACGAAGGCCCGCGCCCGCCGATCACGACAGCCCTCACTTCGGCCCGCTCGCCCAGCCCGCGCACGGCCTGCGTCGCCTGGTCGAGCAGCGTGCCCGAGAGCGCGTTGTGCACCTCGGGGCGATTGAGCCACAGACGTCCCACTCGTCCCGAGTGCGTGAACTCGATCTCGATCAGATTGGCCATGGCATCACATCCGAAACACGCCGAAGCGCGCGGGCTCGATGGGCGCGTTCAACGAAGCTGCCAAGGACAGCCCCAGCACGTTGCGCGTGTCGGCCGGGTCGATCACGCCGTCGTCCCATAAGCGCGCGGTCGCGTAGTACGGATTTCCTTCGGCTTCGTACTTGTCGAGGATCGGCTTCTTCAACGCCTCGGTCTCCTTTTCGGAGAGACTCTTGCCTTCGCGGGCGAGCTGCTGCTGCTTGACTGTGGCCAACACGCTGGCCGCCTGCTCGCCGCCCATGACACTGATACGAGCGTTGGGCCACATATAAAGGAAGCGCGGCTCGTAGGCCCGCCCGCACATGCCGTAGTTCCCGGCCCCGAACGATCCCCCGATGATCACCGTCAGCTTGGGCACGGGCGCGTTGGCCACCGCGTGCACCATCTTGGCCCCGTCCTTGGCGATGCCGCGACGCTCGTATTCACGGCCCACGATGTAGCCCGTGATGTTTTGCAGGAAGACCAGAGGAATGCCGCGCATCGAGCACAGCTCGATGAAGTGCGTGGCCTTGAGCGCGCTCTCCGAGAACAACACGCCCTGATTGGCCAGGATGCCAACCGGAAAGCCGTGCAGATGGGCGAAGCCGCAAACCAGGGTGTTTCCGTACAGCGCCTTGAACTCGGAGAATCGCGAGCCGTCGACCAGACGGGCGATCACCTCGCGTACTTCGTATGGCTTGCGCGTGTCGCGCGACAAGACGCCGTAGATGTCACGCGTATCGTAAGCGGGCGGCTCCGGCTCGCGCACATCGAGGGTGGCGCGCGGCGCGCGCCCCAGGTGATCGACGATGTCGCGCGCGATTGCCAAAGCATGATCGTCGTCCAAAGCGTAGTGATCCGTGACGCCCGAGATCCGGCTGTGGACGTCGGCGCCACCCAGCTCTTCGGCCGTCACCTCTTCGCCGGTCGCCGCCTTCACGAGAGGCGGACCGCCGAGGAAGATCGTGCCCTCGTTCTTCACGATGATGGCTTCGTCGCTCATCGCGGGGACGTAGGCCCCACCTGCCGTGCACGAGCCCATCACCGCGGCGATCTGGGGAATCCCCAACGCCGACATGCGCGCCTGGTTGTAGAAGATGCGCCCGAAGTGATCGCGATCGGGAAACACTTCGGCTTGCAAAGGCAGGAACGCCCCGCCCGAATCGACCAGGTATACGCAGGGCAGGCGATTGGCGAGCGCCACTTCCTGCGCGCGCACGTGCTTCTTCACGGTCATGGGGAAGTAGGTGCCGCCCTTCACCGTGGCGTCGTTGGCCACGACGATCACCTCGCGACCCGACACACGACCGATACCGGTGACGATGCCGGCGCCCGGCGCCTCGTCGTCGTACAACCCGTTCGCCGCCAGGGCCGATAGCTCGAGGAACGGCGTGCCGGGATCGAGCAACTTCTCGATGCGGTCGCGCACGAAGAGCTTGCCGCGGCTCTCGTGCAGCTTGCGTGCCTCGGCGCCTCCGCCTTCGCGCGCGCGGACCACGCGCTCCTTCAGCTCGCGCGCCAATCCCTCGTGAAACGTCTTGTTCTGGCAGAATTCCGCGGACGAGGAATCGACGTGCGACTCGAGCACTTCCATCCGCCCCTCCGCGCTCAGAGATCCAGCTTGAGATGCAGCTCCGCCAGCGATTCCGGATCGACTTCGGCTGGCGCCCCGTCCATCAAGGAGGTGGCCGAAGCCGTCTTCGGGAACGCGATCGTGTCGCGCAGGCTGTCGGCGCCCACGACCAGCATGACCACGCGATCGAGCCCGATGGCGATGCCGCCGTGCGGCGGCGCGCCGAAGCGGAAAGCATCCAATAGAAACCCGAACTTCTCGTAGGCCTGCTCGCGCGTGAGACCGATCACCCCCATGACGCGCTCCTGCAGCTCGGGGCGATGGATGCGGACAGAGCCCGAGCCCAGCTCGTTGCCATTCAGCACGAGATCGTACAGCTCGGCGCGCACGCGTCCCGGATCGCTCTCGAGATACGGAATGTCGGCCTCGAGAGGCTGCGTGAACATGTGGTGCATGGGCGTCCAGCCGTGCTCCGTCTTCTCGAACAGAGGAAAGCGATGCACCCAGCAGAAGCGCCACTCCGGCTTGCGCTGGGCGATCGCGGGGCGTCCCAACTCGAGCCGCACCGCACCCAGCCCCTTGCACGCCGTCTCCCACGGGCCCGCGGTCAAGAAGGCGACGTCCCCGTTCTGTGCCTGCAGGTGGGCAGCGAGCTTTTCCCCCGCCTCCCCCACGAAGAACCGGCTCGCGCCGCCGTCCCAGCCGCTCTCGGTGCGCTTCATCCATGAAAGTCCGGCGACGCCGGCGCGCCTCGCCGTGTCCTCGAGCGTCTCCAGGTCCTTGCGCGAAAGATTGGCGCGGCCCACGGCCGCGAGCGCCATGATCTTGTGGCCCTCGGTCTTGGCCGCGTCCTGCAGGAAGCGCGCGCTCGACTCGCCGGCGACCTGCGTCACGTCCTTGAGCTCGAGCCCGAAGCGCAGATCCGGCTTGTCCGAGCCGAAGCGCAGCATGGCTTCCTGATAGGTGAGACGCGGGAAGGGTGTCTGCACCTCGACCTTCAGTAGCTCCCGCCACAAATGCGCCATGAGCCCTTCGACCAGCTGGAACACGTCGTTCTCGCGCACGAAAGACATTTCGATGTCGATCTGCGTGTGCTCGGGCTGGCGGTCGGCGCGCAGGTCCTCGTCGCGCAGCGCGCGCGCGAGCTGGAAATAGCGGTCGAACCCCGAGGCCATGAGCGTCTGCTTGTAGAGCTGCGGCGACTGCGGCAGGGCGTAGAACTTGCCAGGATGCACGCGGCTCGGCACGACGTAGTCGCGCGCGCCCTCGGGCGTCGGCTTCACCAGCATCGGAGTCTCGATCTCGAGAAAATCCTGCTGCGAGAGATACTGCCGCGTGGCCAAGGCGAGACGGTGGCGCACGACCAAATTCTTCTGCATGCGCTCACGCCGCAAGTCCAAGAATCGGTACTTGAGACGCAGATCCTCCGATGCCTCCGGTCCTTCGTCGGAAATCGAAAACGGCGGCGTGTCGCTGACCGAGAGAACGAGTACGTCCTGCACCGCGACCTCGATCTCGCCCGTGGGAAGCGAGCGATTCACCGCCTCCACGGGCCGCGTCTGCACCTTCCCGGTCACCGCCAAGACCCACTCGGCGCCGACTTCGCGCAGGCGCTCGAGCGCAGCGGCCGGCGTCTCGCCCGGGCGCGCCACGACCTGGGTCAGGCCGTAGCGGTCACGCAAGTCGATGAACAGCACGCCGCCGTGATCGCGCACGCGGTGTACCCAGCCCATGAGCACCGTGTTGCGCCCGCCGTCCATGCCGGAGAGCTCGCCGCAGGTGTGCGTGCGCTTCAAGTCGCCCAGCGGATCGATGCGCACGCTGGCCGGATGGGGCGCCGGCACCGTGGTCGTGGGCATCGCCGTGGCGAGCGCGGGCGGACGCGGCGCCTCGACAGAAGAATCGGCAGCCGGCGCGGCGGAGGTCTCTTCTTCCTTGCGTGACTTTCCCGCTTTGGTCATCCGGGTGTTCCTTGCCTCCTCAGGCGCTCGCGACTGGGCCGCGCAGCGTCTGCTCCAGTGCCTCCTCGAGGTCGGCCTGGCGCACGCGCCGCTGCTCGCCGCTCCCGAGATCCTTGATCGAGGCCTCGCCGGCCTTGGCTTCGTCCTCTCCGAGAATCAACGCCACGCGCGCGCCGAGACGGTCCGCCTGCTTGAGCTGCGCGCCCAGGCCGCGCTCCTCGAAATCAACGTACACCGTCCATCGCTTGCGCAACCGCCGCGCCAGCCGTGCCGCCTCGCCGCCCAATCCCGCGCCGCGCGCGAGATAGATCGCCGACACTTCGGTCGCCGGCTTGCGCCCCTCTTCCTCCAAAGCCAAGAGCGTGCGCTCGATGCCCATCGAGAAGCCGACGGCCGGCACCGATGGCCCGCCCAGCTCCTGGATGAGCCCGTCGTAACGGCCGCCGCCGCCCACCGCCGACTGCGCCCCGAGCTTGCCGTGGTGCACTTCGTAGGCCGTGCGCGTGTAGTAATCGAGCCCACGCACGAGGCCGGGATCGATCTCGAAGCGCACGCCGGCCGCGGTGACGCCGCTCTTCACCGCTTCGAAGTGCGCGCGGCACGGGTCGCACAGAAAATCGAGCATGGGCGGCAGGCCTTTCACGATCTCGCGGCACGACGGGACCTTGCAGTCGAGCACACGCAGCGGATTGCGATCGAGCCGCTCCTGGCAATCGGCGCACAGCTCGGCGCGGCGCGGCGTCAAGATCTCGCGCAGCTTGGCCTGATAGGCGGGCCGGCAGGTTCCGTCACCGACCGAGTTCAGCTTGACGACGAGCCCCTCGAGCCCGAGGCCAGTGAGCAAATCGACGAGCAGCAAGATGGTCTCGACGTCGGCCCACGGGCTCGCCGTCCCCACCACCTCTGCGCCCCACTGATGAAACTGCCGGTAGCGGCCGGCCTGCGGCCGGTCGTAGCGAAACATGGGTCCCAAGTAGTAAAGGCGGTGCAGGCGATCGGGCTGCGCCAGTCCGGCTTCGATGAGCGCCCGCGCCACGCCCGCCGTGCCCTCGGGGCGCAGCGTCAGGCTCCGGCCCTTGCGATCCGGAAAGGTGTACATCTCCTTGCGCACGATGTCGGTCGAGTCTCCCACGCCACGCGCGAACAGCTCGGTGGCCTCGAAGAGCGGTGTCCTGATCTCGCGGAAGCCATAGCGCGACGACAGGCGCCGGGCGGTGTCTTCAACCGCCTGCCACGCCTCGACCTCGCCCGGGAGCACGTCCCGAGTGCCGCGCATCGCCTGGAATTTCTTGCCCATGAACGTTCCGTCGAAATTCGTCGAATTCGGCCGGACAGCCTGCGGATCAGGAAAGTCCGGAGACTACCATATGGGGCACGTCAGCGCCGGGCCGTGCGGGTGCGGCGGATGCCGCGCAAGAGCAGGAAGAGGATCGCCGAGATGGCGAGACCGGCCGAGTCGGCGGCGAAGTCGAGCGGATCGGATTGGCGCCCCGGGATGTAGGCCTGATAGAGCTCGTCGGCCAGGGCCACGGTGAGTCCGAAGAGAATCGCCACCAAAGCCGCCGGCACGCTCGTCGCCATCGTCGTGCCACGCAGCGCGCGCACCATGAGGAAGCCGAGCACGCCATATTCGCAGGCGTGGACGAGCTTGTCCGAAAGACCTGGGAAATTGGGAATCCGGAGATTGGGAATCGACGAGACCGTGAAGATGAGAACGATATAAAGGAGGACGGGAAACCAAAAACGGAGGAATGGGTTCACGCGGTGATTTTCTACACTACCCGGGCGGCGCGGGAAAGCCCGTCGGGGCTTCCCCGCCGCCACACCCGGAGCACGAGAGTGGATTTCAGCGCTCTTCCCTGTCCCTAGGGCTCGGTGCCCTCGTACTTCGTGTAACGCGACTTGAGCGACACGGATTCGCCTTCGGGGCGCTGGAATTTCATGGTCACGGTGAGCGCCTTGCCGTCCTTGTCGAGCTCGTAGGTCATCGAGCGCGATCCGCGCTCCGACTTCATCTCGGCGACGAGCTTCTTGCCATCCCAGCGGGACGGAATGACGCCGCCCGTGTCGGGCGCGTCGGCCGCCCAATCCAGCTCGCGCTCGCGGCTCGATCCGTCGTCGATCTGGAACGCGTCGCCCTTGCGGAAGACCATGAGCTTCTCGGGCTGGGGCTGCGGACGCGGATGATCGCCACCGCCTCCACCGCTACCTTCGCCAGGCGGAGGACCGCCCTCACCGCCTCCTTCGCCACCGCCCCAGCCGCCGTTGTGGTGGCCACCGCCGCCACCCCAGCCGCCCATGCCGCCGCTCATGCCACCGCCACCACCGCTCCAGCCGCCATGGTGACCGCCTGCGCCGCCTCCCGGCGGACGCAGCTTGGACGGATCGTCACTGTGCTCCCTGTCGAGCATCCAGATGCCGGCGAGGTCGGGAATCTCCGCCGGGACCTTCGATGGCGGCTTCGGCGCGTCCTCGGCATGCGACACGCGCGGCGCGAAGATGGCGATCACGATCAATCCCGCGCTCGCGAGCAGGGCCGCGATCAGGATCCACAGATCCGACCGGTTGGTCTTGACGAGGCGGCGCAGCTCCTTCTCTTCCGGACTCTTCATCGGTCTTACTCCTCTTTAGTCGCTCTCCGAGCTGCCGCTACTGCCATGTCGCTCCCGATGCGGCCCGCCGTTCTCCCTCCAATCCTTCCACTGGTCACGCTGCTCCTGCGTGAGCACGGAGCGCATGTCGAACATCATGCCGACGCGCGATTTCTGCATCGCGGTGCGCATCGAGCCGATCTTGTCGAGCTGCGACTCGATGGCGCGCCGGTCCGGCGTGTCGGCACGCATGAGCTTGCGCAAATCGAGCTCGGCGATGCGCAGGTCGGCCTGCGAGCGGATCGCCGAACGCTGCTGGCGATCGCGGATGTCGGCCAGGCGCTTCTTCTGGTCGGACGAGAGGTCGAGCGCGCCGAACCCCATGCCCATCCCGTCGCGCATGCCGCGGCCACGGCCGGGCCCGCACATGCCGGGACCGCCGCGCCCCATCCGTCCGCCGTCCGGTCCCCCGCCGTGCGGCGCTTCGAGCGCGTCGCCCCCGGGTCCGTCGTCACCACCAAGCCACGCCAGACCATCGTCCGGTGGCGGCGGCGCGTCCTGATCTTCGAGCCCCGCAGGCCCGGGCGCTTGCGGCGAGGGGGGCGCCGTCTGCGCGATTGCACGCCCACGGGGCATCGCGAACGTCAGCGCCAGCGCGCACACGAGCGCGAGTGCCGCGATCCAAGCCCATCGATTCGCTTTCATGATCCGTTTCTCCTCTGACCAGAGACTCAACGTCTGTCTGGTGGCGGCGGCGGTTCGTCGCCGGGCTCTCCCGGCCCGCGCGGCGGTCCGTCGTGATGGAAACGCGGCTCCATCCGCTGCCATTTCTCGCGCTGCTCGGGGGTCAGCACCTGCAGGATCTGCTGGCGCGCCTGAGCGCGGATGGAATCGGACTCGGCGCGGCTCGCTTCGACGATCTTCTCGATGCGATCCGACTGGTCCTTGTTGAGATCGAGCTCCCTCTCGATGTAGTGCAGTCGCCCGCCGGGACGTTCGAAGTGGCGTCCAAAGGGCAGATGCGGCAGGAACATGGAGCGCGCGAACAGGACGCCGCCAATGAGCCCGATCGCGCAGCCGACGATGAGCGACGCCGTGATGGCCAGTACCATTCCGCGAGGGCCGTTCATTGCGTGGCTCCCGTGTCCGCCGGCTGCATCGCGTCGGTGGTGGGCACGCTCAACTCCTCGATCGGCGTGCTGGGCGTGGCGATCAGCGCGTCGGCCAGGCTCGTCTCCGAGCTCGTGAGACGAGACTGGGAATGGAAGAGAAGGAGCGCGCTCAGCCCGACCGAGAGAACGAGTGTCGCCAAGGAGGCGGCGAGCGCCGCCGGGCGCATGAGCCATGCGATCAGACCACTCGGCTCTCCGGCCTCGATCCGAGCACGGGCACGAGTCCAGAGGACCGGATTCGCCTCGGCACGCACCGCACGGAGAAGCTGGTCGAGTCTTTCGTCGTCACGATCGATCATGGCTTGCCACTCCTCTCCTCTCCGAGCCGGGAGCGAAGGGTCTCCCGCGCCCGAAACAGCCGGGACTTGAGCGCGCCAACCGAAATTCCGATGGTCGCCGCCGCGTCCTCGTAAGAAAGC
>DATFWU010000124.1:0-24977 GCA_035259005.1 Candidatus Eiseniibacteriota bacterium | reverse complement strand
GTCGAACGAGTTCGTGTGCAGGGACTGCGCACCGCCCAGCACCGCGGCTAGCGCCTGAAGTGCGGTGCGCACGATGTTGTTCTCGGGCTGCTGCGCGGTCAGCGTCGAGCCCGCGGTCTGCACGTGGAAGCGAAGCAGGAGGCTCTTGGCGCTTCGCGGGTGGAAGCGCCCGCGCATCAGGTTCGCCCACAGCCGGCGCGCGGCGCGGAACTTCGCGACCTCCTCTAAGAAATCGTTGTGCGCGTTGAAGAAGAAGGAGAGCCGCGGCGCGAACTCGTCGACGTCGAGACCGCGGTCGACCGCGGCCTGTACGTAGGTGAGCCCGTTGGCCAGCGTGAACGCCAGCTCATGCGCCGCCGTCGCCCCGGCCTCACGCATGTGATAGCCCGAGATGGAGATCGGATTCCAGCGCGGCATGGAGCGCGCGCAGAACGAGAAGACGTCGGTGGTCAGACGCAGACTTCCTTCGGGCGGATAGATGTACGTGCCGCGCGCGATGTACTCCTTCAAGAGATCGTTCTGCACCGTGCCGCCAAGCTTGGCGATGGCGACGCCACGCTCCTCGGCCACCGCCGCGTACAGCGCAAGCAGGATCGGCGCCGTGGCGTTGATGGTCATGGAGGTGGTCACGCGGTCGAGCGGCAGGCCGTCCATGAGCTCGGCCATGTCGTCGATGGTCGAGATGGCGACGCCGACGCGGCCCACCTCGCCGCGCGCCCGCGCATGATCCGAGTCGAGCCCCATCTGCGTCGGCAGGTCGAAGGCCACGGAGAGCCCGGTCTGGCCGTGGGCGAGCAGGAAGCGGAAGCGCTCGTTGGTCTGGCGCGCCGAGCCGAAGCCCGCGTACTGGCGCATCGTCCACAGCTGGCCGCGATACATCGTGGGATGGACGCCGCGCGTGTAGGGAAACTCGCCTGGGAAGCCGAGCTTCTCGAGGTAAGGGCCGGGGGCGTCGGCCGGGCCGTACACCGGCTCCAGCGGAATGCCCGAGGAAGTCTCGCGCTCCCTGCTCATTTCGCCGGCCCCACGGTGACCAGCGTCTGACCGGCTTCGACGCTCTGCTTGGGCCCGACGTGCACCTTCTCGACGACTCCGGCGGCCTCGGCGCTCAACTCGTTCTGCATCTTCATCGCTTCCATGATGAGGATGGGCGTGCCCGCGGTCACCGGGTCGCCCGGCACCACCTTCACCGCCACCACGAGCCCGGGCATGGGAGCGAGGAGCTTCCAGCCGGCCTCGGCGGGTGCTACGTGACGCACCTCGCGCAGCACCTTCTCGAGCGGGCTACGCACCTGGGCGGCGAAGGTCTTGCCGCCCAAGGTGACGCGCAGGCCGTCGGCGCCCTCCTCGATCGCCACCTCGTAGGAGCGGCCGTCGACGAGCAACGAATACGACTCGCCGTCGGGCAGGGCGACGACGTCGGCCGCGATCTTCTCGCCACCACTCTCCAGGAAGAGGCGCCCGCCCTCGACCTGCACCTCGAGATCGAGCTCGCGGCGGCGCTCGCCCTCGCCGAGGATCGCCCACAGCTTCATCGCGGCTCCTCGATCCCGGCCCACTTCCAGGCCGCGCCGTCGCGGCGCCGCGGCAACGCGACCGAGCGCGACTTCTGCCACTCGTGGAGCGAGGCGGCGACCAAGGCCGCGCGCTCGGCGTCGCTGTCGCCCTCGAGCACGTCGGGGCGGAACTGCTCTTCGAGAAAGCGCGTGTCGTAGCGCCCGGCCAGGATCACCGGATGGCGCACGAGCCAGCGGTGGAAGCCCACGTTCGTGGTCACGCCGTGCAGGATGGTCTCGTCGAGCGCGCGTCCCATGCGCGCGAGCGCCTGCTCGCGGTCGCGTCCCCAGGACACGATCTTGGCGAGAATGGGATCGTAGTGCACGGGCACGGTGTAGCCGCGATAGATGCCCGAGTCGACGCGCACGCCGGGGCCGAGCGGCCAGCGCAGACGCGCCACCGTGCCGGTGGCGGGCAGAAATCCGCGCCGCGGATCCTCGGCGTACACGCGGCACTCGACGGCCGCGCCGCGCGGCATGGCGTCTTGGGGATCGAAGCCCAGCGGCTCGCCACGCGCGATCCGGATCTGCTCGGCCACGAGATCGAGACCAGTCACCATCTCGGTGACCGGATGCTCGACCTGCAGGCGCGTGTTCATCTCCAAGAAGTAGAAGCGGTCCTTCTCGTCGACGATGAACTCGACCGTGCCCGCGTTGCGGTAGCCCGCCGCCTGCGCCACCTTGCAGGCCGCCGCGCCCAATTCGGCGCGCACTTTGGCGGGCAAGGCGGGCGACGGAGTCTCCTCGAGGACCTTCTGGTGACGCCTTTGCACCGAGCACTCGCGCTCGCCGAGAAAGAGCACGTGTCCGCTCGTATCGGCCAGCACCTGAGCTTCGATGTGGCGCGGATGCTCGAGATAGCGCTCCACATAGACCTGATCGTCTCCGAACGCGGCCTTGGCCTCGCCGCGCACGAGATCGAACGCCGCCTGAAGTCCCGCGGCGTCGCGGAGGACGCGCATGCCCTTGCCGCCGCCGCCGGCCGCGGCCTTGAGCAGGATGGGAAAGCCAATGCGCTCGGCCTCCGTGCGCGCCTGATCGAGCGACGTCACGGGTCCCGGGCTTCCCGGCACCAAGGGTGCACCCACCTGACGCGCCAGCTCGCGCGCGGCAAGCTTGTTGCCCATGACGCGAATCGCCGAGGCCGGGGGGCCGATGAACACGAGCCCCGCGCTCTCGCAGGCGGCGGCGAAGCCGGCGTTCTCGGACAAGAAGCCGTATCCGGGATGCACCGCTTCGGCGCGCGAGACGCGCGCCGCCTCGAGCAAGCGCTCGACGTCGAGATAGGACTGAGAGGCGGCCGCCGGACCCACCGGATACGCTTCGTCGGCGAGCAGCACGTGGAGCGCGGCGCGATCGGCTTCGGAGTAGACCGCAATCGACGTCATGCCGAGATCGCGCAACGTGCGGATGACGCGCACCGCGATCTCGCCGCGGTTGGCGACCAGCACGCGCCGGAAGGAACGCGCGCTAGCCGCCATCGGGTCCGTCCAGGACGACGCAGGCCATGGCGAAGCCGCCGTCGTGCGAGATCGTGACATGGGCGCCGGTGGCGCCGAGTATCTTGGCGCGCTCGGCCGAAGCCCCGTGGAGAACCAACGTGGGCTGGCCGCTGCCCAGGTTCACGACTTCGATCGAGCGGAAGGTCACGCCGCCCGACCAGCCGGTGCCGAGCGCCTTCATGCCCGCTTCCTTGGCCGCGAAGCGCGCCGCCCAGTGGCGCGCGGGCTCGGGATGGCGCGCGCAGTACGCCACTTCGGACTCCGTGAAGATGCGCCTCAGAAAGCGCTCGCCGTGGCGGCGGGCCGCCTCTTCGATGCGCGAAACCGCCACCAGGTCGATGCCGAGGCCTCGGATCATGAAAGGTCGGGAACGCGAGAGAGACGATGAAAAACGGGGTCGAGCACGCAGTCTAGGAAGCCCTCTCCGGGAGGGTCAAGGCCCGCTCGGGAGGGCGACGGCGACGGCAAGATGCGCGCGCAACGAGTCGAGCGACCCGACGACCGGATTGCCGCAATACACGGGCGTCGGCACGCCGCCTTGCCAGCGCACGCCCGGCGGATAGACGGCGGCCAGGTCCCACGCGGCGTCGAGCTGACCGGAGAACAGCGCGAAGGCGGGGACCCGAGGGGCCGCGGCAAGAATGCGCCCCGACAGCACGCGTCCCGGATCCCAGTACTGCTCGACGCGTGGGTCCTCGAGGCGCGAGAGAACCCGTGCCGTCGGCGGCCCCTTGTCGGTGGGCAGCACCGGCTCCCAGACGGCGAGCACGCGCACCGGGCGGTCGGGAAGCTCGGTCAGAAGTCCTTGCAGCGCGGAGGCCCCCCGCACACACACCGCTCAAGTGGGGGAGAGAAGCAGCAGGAGTCGCGTGCTGTCGCGCGCCGCGTCGAAGCGGGCCTCGAAATCCGCCATGCGCCCGGCTTCGAGCGTCCTGAGCGGCCGTTTGGACGCAGGCGGAAACGCGCGCACGACGACGAGGGTCGCGATCGCGGCGACGGCCACGAGCAAGACCACGACCGGAGCTTGGAGACGCTGGGTCACCGAGGACCTCGGAAGGCCGGCCTACGCAACGAAAGGCGCGAATTGCCGCGCGTCGGTCGGGAAGGTAGCATGCCGCCGTCGCTCTCTGGAAAGGAGATGCCATGGACGAGCAGGGTCCGAACCCGCCCGCCACTCCCGTGCCACCGTACGAAAGCTCGCCGCCCCCCGTGCCGCCTTCGTCCGGCGGTCTGCCGCCCATGCCGCCGCTTCCGCCCGTTCCGCCGCCTCCACCCACCACCCCTTTGCCCTGGGAGCAGAGTGGCTTCCCGTTCTTCGCCGCCATCATCGAGACGACGAAGCTCTTCTTGACGCGCCCACGCGAAGCGTTCGAGCGCAGCTCGCCGACGATCGGCATCGGGCGTCCGCTGCTCTACGGCTGCATCCTGGCCTTCATCGGCAACTTGTTCACCGCGACCTATGAGCTCCTGTTCAGCACGGCGGCGCAGAACCTGCCGACACATGGCGCCATGCACGACTGGATGGCGGCAGGAATGTCCATTCCGCCGTTCGCGCGCTTTCTGGGCACGATCCTCGTCAGCCCCTTCGTGATCCCACTCGTCATTCTGATCGGCTCCGGACTGACCCATTTGTTCTTGCTCCTCCTGGGCGGCGGGCCGGCCGGGTACGCCGGCACGCTCAAGGCGGGATGCTATGCAGGCGCACCCTTGTTCCTGTCCGTGGTCCCGATCTGCGGCTCCATCGTCGCCCTCTTCTGGGGCATCGGGATCACCGTCATCGGGCTCAGCGTCGTGCACCGGATCTCGATCGCGAAGGCGATCGTCGCCTTGCTGCTTCCGTTCCTGGTCTGCTGCGCCTGCCTGACGCCGGTGTTTTTCATGGCCGGCCTCGGGCATCACTGGATGAATCCGTGACGCGACGCTTCGTCTCGCGCGACGAGTGGATGGTGGCGCTCGTCTGGGCCATGGTCTCCATCCTGGTGTGGGCGATGCGCGGGTGGCTGCCCGCGCTCGCCGCCCTGGGTCCCGATTGTCCGTTCCATGCGCTCACCGGGCTTCCTTGCCTGGGGTGCGGCACCACGCGCGCCGCGCTCCTCTTGGCGGCGGGCGACTGGCCCGGCGCTTTTCTCATGAATCCGCTGGCCGCGGGGGCGCTCGCCACCGCGTGGCTTGGCGGGCTCGTGGCCCCGGCGTGGCTGGCGCTCGGCCTCCCCACGCCGCGCGTGCCGGCGCGCCTTCCCCTGTCGGCACGCGCCGCGCTCGTCGTCTTGCTGCTCGCCAACTGGTGCTTCCTCGTCGTTCGGGGCGTGTGACGCCCCGCCGCCCGCGTTGACCCGCGAGCCTCTGCGCTTCGACATCGCCGCGCGCGATCCCGAAAGCGGCGCGCGCGCCGGCGTGATGTACACGCGCCACGGCCCCGTGCGCACGCCCGCCTTCATGCCGGTGGGGACGCAGGGCGCGGTGAAGACGCTGTCGAGCGAGGACCTGCTCGCCTCGGGCGCCGAGATCGTGCTCTCGAACACGTATCACCTCATGCTGCGCCCGGGGGAGAAGCGCGTGCGCGAGATGGGCGGGCTGCACGCCTTCATGAGCTGGCCTGGCGCACTGCTCACCGATTCGGGCGGCTTCCAGGTGCTCTCGCTCTCGCCGCTGCGCAAGATCAGCGAGGAAGGCGCCGTCTTCCGCTCGCACCTGGATGGCTCGACGCACTCGCTCACGCCCGAGCGCGCGATCGAGATCCAGACCGCGCTCGGCGTCGACCTCATGATGTCGTTCGACGAATGCCTGCCGTTCCCGAGTACCCCCGAGCTGGCCGAGGAATCGATGCGGCGCACCGTGCGCTGGGCCGGGCGCGGGCTCGAGCGCGCGCGCACCCTGGCCGCCGAAGGCGACACGGTGCCCGCGCTGTTCGGCATCGTGCAGGGCGGGACCTATCCGGCGCTCCGCGCCGAGTGCGCCGAGCGCCTCACCGGGATGCCCTTCGACGGCTATTCGCTCGGCGGCCTGTGGGTGGGCGAGGAGCGATCGCACGGGCACGCGCTGGTCGAAGGGGACACGGCACTTTTGCCGGAGACCAAGCCCCGCTATCTTATGGGCGTCGGCACGCCGGATGATCTGGTGGAGGCGGTGGCGCGCGGCGTCGATCTCTTCGATTGTGTCCTTCCGACGCGCAACGCGCGCAAGGGGACCGTGTTCACCACGACGGGACGTCTCGTCGTGAAGAACGCCGCGTTCGCGCGCGATCCCCGCCCGCTCGATCCGAGCTGCGATTGCATGACGTGCCGGCGCTATTCGCGCGCCTACCTGCGGCATTTGTTCTCGGTGGGCGAGACCCTGGCCATGCGGCTCGCCAGCCTGCACAGCGTGCACTTCCTCCTCGCGACCATGCGCGAGGCGCGCTCGGCCCTCGTGGAGGGCCGCTTCGCGGCATGGCGCAAGTCCTTTCACGAGCGGTACGAGAGCGGCCGGGGCATGGAGCCTCCGGCCCGGAGGGTGTCATGAACGACGTCGCGTGGGCGCAGACGGCGGCAGGCGGCGGCACCGACCCGCGAGCCTATCTGGTCAACTTCCTGCCCCTGATCCTGGTCTTCGTCATCTTCTACTTCCTGATTCTCCGTCCCCAGACGCAGAAGCAGAAAGAAGTGCAGAAGATGATCCAGAACCTGAAGCGCGGCGACCGCGTCGTGTCTTCGGGCGGGATCTATGGCGAGGTGGTGGACGTGAAGCCCGACACCGTGATCCTGCGCGTCGCCGACAACGTGAAGCTGGAGTTCGCCAAGAGCGCGATCGTGGGCATGGAGCCCAAGAGCGGGGCCACCGGCTGATGGGGCTTCGAGCGCTGCGCATCCTCGGCGACCCGGTGCTGCGCAAGAAGTCCGCGTCGGTGATCGAGATCACGGACGAGCATCGGGAGCTGATCGAGGACATGTACGAGACCATGCACGCCAACAACGGCGTCGGGCTCGCCGCCCCCCAGGTGGGCGTGAGCCTGCGCATCGCCGTGCTCGGCATCCCCGAGCGCGGCAAGAAGGTGATGCACGTCACCCTCATCAATCCCGAGTACGAGAACGCCACCGGCAGCCAGGACGACGACGAGGGTTGCCTCTCCATCCCCGGCGTGTACGACGGGCTCAAGCGCGCGGCCAAGGTGGACGTGCGCGCCATGAGCGAGAAGGGCGAGGCAGTCTCGTTCACCTGCGAAGGCCTCTTCGCGCGCGCCGTGCAGCACGAAGTGGATCACTTGAACGGCATGCTGTTCATCGATCGCTTGAGCATCCTGCGCCGCCAGCGCTTGAAGAAGGAGCTGAAGGCGATCGAGGAGAGCTACGCCGACCTCTCGGCCGCCACGGCCAAGCCGCGTCGCGACTGAGGCCATCCCGTTGCGCATCGTCTTTCTTGGAACGCCCGAGTTCGCCGCTCGCTCGCTGGAGGCGTTGGCCGAAGCGCGATTCGACATCGCTTGGGTCCTCGCGCAGCCCGATCGGCCGGCCGGGCGCGGGCGCTCGCTCGCTTCGCCTGCGGTGGCGCGCGTGGCGCGCGAGCGCGGCCTCGCCCTCGCCCAACCCGAGGACGCGAACGCCGAGCGCTGGGTGAAGGAGCTCGCCGGGCTCGCGCCCGACGTGTTCGTCATCGTGGCCTACGGGCTCATCCTCTCGCCTGCGCTTCTCGCGGTGCCACGGCTCGGCGCGCTCAACGTGCATGCTTCCTTGCTTCCCGACTATCGCGGCGCTTCGCCCATCGCCTGCGCCATCGAGGACGGCGCGGCCGGCACGGGCGTGACCACGATGTGGCTCGACGATGGCATCGATACCGGAGACATGGTGTTCCAGCGCTATGTGCCCATCGACCCGGAAGAAACGGCCGGCGAGCTTTCCGACCGCCTGGCGCACGAGGGCGCCAAGCTCCTGGTCGATACGCTGCGCGCCATCGAGGCCGGCACCGCACCGCGTCACCCGCAGGATCGAAACGCCGGACGTTACTGCCGCAAGCTGCGCAAGGAGCAGGGCGCGATCGACTGGAGCGCGGATGCCGAGCGCGTGGCGCGCCACGTGCGTGCCGTGACGCCGTGGCCTGGGGCGCGCACGGTGTTCGGTGATATCGAAGTCACGGTCGAGCGCGCCCGCGTCTTCGACCTCGTGGCGCGTGGAGCGGCGCCAGGCACCGTCCTGAGCGCCGCGGAAGCCGGGCCCTCGGACGGACCGGTGGTGGCCTGCGGGCGCGGCGCGCTCGAGCTCGTGCGCGTCAAGCCGGCGGGCAAGAAGTCGATGGCGGCGGGCGACTGGTGGCGCGGACTCCGGGAGAGCGCGGGACGCTTCCGCCCCGTGTCTTCATGAAGAAAGCCGGCGCGCGCGGCAAGGCCATGCGCCGAAGCCACAAGCCGCGCCCCGCTTCGGTGCGCGATCTGGCGCTCCAGATCCTGGTCTGCGTGCAGAGCCGCGGCGCTTTCAGCGACAAGCTCATCGAGACCTACGCCGCGCGCCAGGCGCTCGACCGCCGCGATCGCGCGCTCTTGGGCGAGCTGGTCAAGGGCACACTCCGACGCCGCGGCTCGCTCGACGCCCTGCTCGCGCCGCTCGTGCATCTCGGATTCGAGAAGCTTCCCGCCTGGATCCAGAACGCGCTACGTCTCGGCGCCTACCAGCTCGTCTATCTCGATCGCGTGCCGGCGCACGCGGCGGTGAGCGAGAGCGTGAGCCTGGCCCGCAAGTACGGCCATCCCGGAACCGCCGGGCTCGTGAACTCGGTGCTCCGGCGCCTCGCCGAGCGCCCGCGCGCAGAGCTGCTGGCCGCGCTCGAGACGGAGGGCGACGACACGACCGCACTCGCCGCCCGGACCTCGCATCCCGAGTGGATGCTCGAGCGCTGGCTCCAGCACTCGTCGCGCGACGAAGTGCTGGCTCTGTGCGGCGCCAACAACCGCACGGCGCGCGTGGGGCTCCGCGCCAATCGCCTGAAGCTCGACGCCAAGGAGCTGCTGCGCCGGCTGGCCGACGACGGCATCGCCGCCGTGCCTGGACGTTGGGCGCCCAGCTCGGTGTCGCTCGAGGGCGAGGCCGATCTCGCGCACCTCGCCGTGCTGGCGCGCGGCGACGCCACCGTCCAGGACGAGAGCGAGACTTTGGTCGGCCTCCTGGTCGCGCCCAAGCCCGGCGAGCGCGTGCTCGACCTGTGCGCGGCACCCGGCGGGAAGACGGGCCATCTCGCCGAGCTCATGGGGGACCGCGGCGAGGTGATCGCACTCGACAAGCATCCGGCGCGCGTGCGGGCGCTTCGCCAAAGCGTCGAGCGTCTTGGGCTCCGCTCGGTCGATGTGCGCGAGGGCGACGCGCTCACGGTGGCGTGGGACAAGCCCTTCGATCGCGTGCTGGTCGACGCGCCGTGCTCCGGCTTCGGCGTGCTCGCCCGCCGGGCCGACGCCCGCTGGCGCAAGAAGCCCGACCTCTTCGACACCATGCCGCGCGTGCAGGAAGCGCTCCTCGACGCCGCGGCCAAGGCCGTCCGCCCGGGCGGCACACTCGTGTACAGTGTGTGCTCGTTCGAGCCCGAGGAGACGATCGACGTCGTGCGCCACTTTCTCGCGAGCCATCCCGAGTTCATGCCCTTCGACGCGCACGAGGTGCTGCCCGCCGAGGTGGTGACGCCCGAGGGCTATTTGCGCTGTCTACCGCACGTGCACGGCACCGACGGCTCGTTTGCCGCGCGCTTCACACGCCAGGAAGCCGCGTGACGCGCCGCGGCCGCCGCAAGCGCCCTCCGGGAGTCGAGCCGGAGAACTCCCCACCGGCGCCCGAACTCGTTTCCGATTCCGAACCGGCGCCGATTCCCGAGCCCGAGCCCATCGCGCCCGTCGCTCCCACCCCCGAAGTGGCTTCGGAGCCCCAAGCGCCCGAGCCACCCGCGCTCGCGCCGGCGCCCGATTTCGATTGGAATCTTGAGGCGCCGATCGAGGCGGCACTCGAGAAAGCACCTGCGTTCGACGCCGTTCCTCCATCCGAGGCGGCGCCTGCCGCTGAGCCCGCGCCCACGTCCACGCCGCGCCGGCTACCGCCTTGGCTCGCGCGCCTGCGTCCCCTTCTCACCACCATCGCCGTGGCGGTCGCTGCGTTCTTCACCGGGCTCTACCTGTTCAACGAAGTCGTCATGCCACGCTGGGTGCACCGTGGCACCGAGACGCGCGTGCCCGATCTGCAGAACTTGAACATGCGCCAGGCGGCGAGCGTGCTCGATCCGCTTGGGCTCCGTCTTTCGGTGCGCGGCGAGCAATACGATCCCGACGTGCCCAAGGGCTTCATCCTCTGGCAGGATCCGCCGGCCAACGACATCGTGCGCCGCGGCCGGCCGATCAGCGTGCTCGTGAGCTTGGGCGAGGAATTCATGTCGGTGCCCGCGCTCTACGGCGAATCGAAGCGCGGCGCCGGACTCTTGCTTTCGCGCTCGGGTCTGGCGCTCGGCGATGTCATCGAGGCGTATTCGGACGAGGTCGGGCAGGGGCTCGTCGTGGCCACGGAGCCCGGCGCGCAATCCGTGGTCAACAAGAACACGGCGGTGAGCGTGCTGGTGAGCCGCGGTGCTCCGGGCGAGACCTATCTCATGCCCGATCTCCTCGGCCGCGACGTGAAGTCGGTAAAGAGCGATCTCGAAGCGCTCGGCTTCGTCGTGCAGGTGGTGGGGGACGTCGGCAAGCTGAGCTCGATCGTGGAACAGATTCCGCTTCCCGGCTCGCGCATCCGCCGCGGCCAGACGCTGGTCCTCAAAGTGGCGGGCCAGGTGATCCCGTGAGCCCGGTCCTGCTCGCGCCTTCGCTGCTCTCCGCCGACTGGTCGCGACTCGCGGAGGCCGTCGCCATCGCCGAGAAGGGCGCCGACTGGATCCACCTCGATGTCATGGATGGGCAGTTCGTACCCAATCTCACGTTCGGGCCGGTGATCGCGCGCGCGGTGCGCCAACTGACCAAACTGCCAATTGACGCCCATCTCATGATGCACGACCCGGTGGCCTTCGTGCCTGCCTTTCGCGAGGCGGGAGTCGATCGCATGACCGTGCACGTGGAAGCGCGCGGCGTGTGCGGGCCGGGATGGGCGGCGCCCATCCGCTCGCGCGGTGAAGGGGGTGCGTCCAAGAGCGATACGCCGCCGCCGGCCGAGCCCCACACGATCGAGGTCGCAGCGCTCCGTCGCACCTTGGCCGCCGTCCGCGCCAGCGGCGCCGGCGTCGGGCTCGCGCTTCGCCCGGATACGCGAATCGCCGAAATCGAAGCCGTGCTCGGCGAGCTCGACTACGTACTGCCCATGAGCGTCTATCCCGGATTCAGCGGGCAGGCGTTCCGGCCCGAAGCTTTGCGCGAAATTCGCGCCGCCGTCGTCTGGCGAGAGCATCATGGCGCGCACTACCTGGTGCAAGCCGACGGCGGCGTGGCAGCCGACACCATTACCGCCGTGGCCGCGGCTGGCGCCGAGGTCTTCGTCGCGGGTCACGGGGTGTACCGCCAATCGGATCCCCTGGCTGCCCTCCAGGATCTGCGTCGTCGTGCCGAGTCCGCTCGTCGTTCCGATGGAACGGCGGCATGACTCCCTTCGATTGGGGATCCGATGCGCCGGCTCACTCCGCTCATCCTGCTCGCCTCTCTGATGTCGTCTTTCGCCAGTGCGCAAGCAGCGCCGCAGATTCTTTCCGTCCCTCCGGACACTTCACGATGGGACACGGCAGGCGAAGTCAAAACGGACGAATACCAGGGACGACGCTGCCTCATGCTCAATGGCGGCCTGGCCTTCGTTCGGGACTTCGCCATGCGAGACGGAGTGATCGACGTCGACATCGCCACCACGGCCAGAGGGCGGGGCTTCATCGGTCTCGAGTTTCGGGCTTCCGAGGATGTCGCCAACGCTGAGTGGATCTATCTCCGTCCGCACGAGTCGGGGCAAGAAGACGCCATCCAGTACACTCCGGTGCTGAACACCGGCGCCAACTGGCAGATCTACAATGGGCCCGGCTTCACGGGTGCCGTGGAAATCCCGCGGGACACGTGGTTCCACGTGCGCATCGCAGTCGTCGGCGCTCAGGCGAAACTGTTCGTCAGCGATATGGACAAGCCGGCGCTCGTGATCAGCGATCTCAAGGACGGACTGCAGACGGGTCGGGTCGGTCTCCGTGTTCTCACCGGGACGACGTACTTCTCGAACTTCGAAGTGCGCGCGACGCCCGATGCTCCCTGGGAGCGGCACGGGCCGCCGATGCCCGCCGGCACCCTGACGAAGTGGAGAATCTCCCCCTCGTACGACGCGCTGGCGCGCGATCTCGAGCGTCCCCTCACCCATGCCGAGCGCGACACGATGCGCTGGCAGGACGTCGAGGCGGAGCCGCCCGGATTCGTCGTGCTCTATCGCTACCGCATGGCGCCGCACCTTCGGGTGTCGTTCGAGAGCGACTTCTCGAAGCGCCTCGAGCCGCAGCCCGGCATGCTCGTCCTCTATGCGCGCACCACGATCCACTCGGATCGCGACCAGTGGAAGAAGCTCCTGATCGGCTACAGCGACGACGTCAGCGTCTTCCTGAATGATCGGATCCTCTACCGAGGCCGCAGCGCGCAGTCCTTCCGCGACCCGCGCTTCCTCGGGATCGTCAATCCCGAGAACGATGCCGTCTACCTTCCGCTACACAAAGGCGACAACGAGCTCACCCTGGCGGTGAGCGAGCTGGGCGGCGGATGGGGATTCATCTGCCGCCTCGCGGAAGCGAGCGATTGAATGGCCGCGTCTGAAAGATAGCTGGCTTTCGCGGCGCCCCAAGTCATCGGCAGCGTAGGAACCAGACGGTTCGAGTATCCCTGACAGGATTCTACGTGCGCACCCGCCGGCAGGCCGGCGAAGCGAAGCGTGCCTCATCCATGGCCCCGAACGGCGCGATTTCCGCGGCCGGAGCCGAGGTTTTCGTTTCTGGCGGCGCGGTGTATGGTCAGGTCGATCCGCTGGAGGCTCTCCAGGAGCTTCGCCGTCGCGCTGTGGCCGCTCGCTCAGTCCACTGAACTTTCCCGCATCGAATTCCAATGGAAGGAGTCTTTCTCATGCCCAAGCCAGGAAAGCCCGTTCCGGATGGCACGCATACCATGACCGCGTACCTCACGGTGCGTGACGCGGCCAAGGCCATCGAGTTCTACAAGAAGGCCTTCGGTGCGAAAGAGATCATGCGCGCCATGGCTCCGGACGGAACGCATGTCGCGCACGCCAACCTTCAGATCGGCGACTCGAATCTCTTCCTCGCCGACGAGATGCCCGAGTGGGGTTCCAAGTCGCCGTTGATGCTGGGCGGCACCGGATCGTCCATCTACATGATGGTTCCCGACTGCGACGCGGTGTTCAAGTCGGCCGTGTCCGCGGGCGCCGAAGTGAAGCAGCCGCTCTCGGACATGTTCTGGGGCGATCGCTGGGGCTCGCTCGTGGACCCCTTCGGCCACTCGTGGCAGGTCGCGACCCACAAGTTCGACATGACCCCCGAAGAGATGGAGGCCGCCGGCCAGAAGGCCATGGCCGAGATGATGGCGAAGAAGCCTTCGTAAGCTTTCATCTCGTTGCGAGACGAGGAGCCCGGGAGCGCCATGCTTCCGGGCTCTTTCTCTGGGCGCATTACGACGCGCCATTCGCATCCGGCCATAGCTTCCTTTGGGACGGTCGCGACGGAGAAGGACGGCGCCTAGCGAACGGAGTCTATTTTCTGCGGGTTTCCGGCGGGGGTGTCGCGAAGATGGTCTTGCTGCGCTAGGAGCTCGGGAAGCGAAGAGTCGGTCATGGCCGCGACGCGAATCACCTCGCCCAGCGACCAGGCCTGGAAGGGGCAGCCGCGCGACGTGTAGGGCGGTTCGGCGTCGGCGATCTCGGTCATGTGATCGAGTCCGGCCTGGTTGAGATTGGCGAGGAGCGGAACCAAGAAGCGCGCGCGCGCCTCGGCCTTGGCTTCCTTGGTGCGGCCGCGCGCCACGAGCCACGCTTCAATGAACGGGCCGGCGAGCCAGGGCCACACCGTGCCCTGGTGGTAACAGCTGTCGCGCTCCGCCACGCCACCTTGGTACTGCGCGCAATAGCCCGGCTCCCCCGGCGCGAGGGTCCGCGGTCCCATCGGCGTCCACAGCTTGGCGAAGGCCGTGTCGACGACCTTGCGTGCGCGGCCGGCGTCCAGAATCGTGAGCGGCAAGCCGCCGGCGGCGAAGATCTGATTGGGCCGCAGCGTGGCGTCCGACGTTCCCGTCACGTGATCCACGTCGATCACGTCGTAGAGGCAGTTTCTCTCCTTGTTCCAGAAGCGCTTGCGGAACGAATCGACACCGCGCTCGAAGGTCTTCTCCCAGCGCTGGGCGGCCTCGGATCCTCCGGCTTCGATCACGCACGAGAGCGCGTTCAGCCACAGCGCCTGGATCTCGACCGGCTTGCCGACGCGAGCCGTGACCACGCGATCGCCCACCCGGGCGTCCATCCACGTGAGCTGCACGCCGGGCTCGCCGCAAGCCACGAGCCCGTCGGTGTCGAGTCGGATGCCGTATCGCGTGCCGCGCGCGTAGCCGTCGAGAATCGCCCGCGTCGCTCGCCACAGCGTCTTGCGCGTGGTTGGTGGAACCGACTTGGCCGCGGCGCGGAAGTATTCGAAGACGGCGAGCACGTACCACAAGGACGCGTCGGCGGAGCCGTAGTCCGCGCTTCCGGAACCGTCGCCCAAGCGGTTGGGCACCATGCCTTCGGACACCGATCCCGCCCACTCGACGAGAATCTCGCGCGCTTCCTCGAGCCGGCCGAGCGCCAGGCAGAGCCCACGCAAGGCGATGAAGGTGTCGCGTCCCCAGTCACCGAACCAGGGATAGCCCGCGATGATCGATTTGCCCTTGCCGCGCGCCACGACGTACGTGTCGGCCGCGCGATGAAGCGGTGTCGCGAAGGCGCGCCGCCGCTTGGTTTCGAGATCGCGCAGCCGGTGCGCCACCGAAGCGGCGCTCTCGGCGCCCAGCACCGAAGCCCACGCGCCACTTCCCGCCGCCAGGAGGAGCGTGGCCGGTCCGTGCTCGAGCTCCCACGACAGCACTCCGGGCGATGCCAAGTCCTCGAGGGAGTCGAGCCCGCGGGCGCGCTCCTCGTCATACTGGAAATTGCGAAACCAGAGTGGATCGTGCGTGTAGGCGCCGTCGTGCGAGGCCACGATCTCGGGCATCGCTTCGTACGGCCGCCAGCTCAACGTTCCCGTGCCGCCGGTGGCGTCGAAACGGAACGCCGCGTTCTCGTGCTGCAGGCCATGTAGCTCGCGTACGGACAGAAGGGGCCGCACGTGCAGGGTGCCGCGTGGCGCCTTCCAGCTCAGGATCGTGACCTCGGCCCCGTGGACGACGAACAGTTCTTCCTCGACGGCGACCTCCGGGCTCACGCGGCAGGTCCAGCGCGGCCACGGATCGAGCTCGAAGCGCTCGATGCGTGTGGCGCCGTCCGGATGCAGCACGTCGCCGCCGTAGCGCTGCGACGTGAGCGCGAACGAGCTTCCGTCCACCTCGATCCATGCCTCGATGCCGCTCACCAGGACGACGCGCTCGTCGGGAGGATGGAGGGCGCCGATCAAGAGCCCGTGATAGCGGCGCGTGCGCACGCCGCTCACCGTACCCATGGCGAAGCCTCCCATCCCGTCGGTCTCGAGCCATTCGCGGAGGTCGAGCGTGCTCATGGCCGGGCCACGGGCAGTGCGGCACGAGCCGCCCTCGCCCGATGCGCGCGCTCGCGCGCCACGTCGCGCAAGCTTCGCGCGACGAGAGACGTCCATCCCGTCTGGTGGCTCGCGCCCAATCCGCGGCCCGTGTCGCCATGGAAGAACTCGTAGAAGAGGACGAGATCCTTCCAGGCCGGATCGCTCGCGTAGCGTTGGTCGCGACCGTGAGCCGGGCGGCGACCATCCGGGTCGGGCAGGAAGAGCCGGCCCAAGCGCGAGGAAAGCTCGAGGGCCACCTGACGCAGCGTCATCGGGCGGCCGGAGCGGGTCGGGAACTCCACCGTGAACGTGTCGCCGTAGAAGTGGTGGTAGCACTCGAGCGCTTCGATCAGGAGATAGTTGAGCGGGAACCACACCGGCCCGCGCCAGTTCGAGTTCCCGCCGAAGAGCCCGGTCGTCGACTCGCCCGGGTCGTATCGCAACTCGTACTGCTGTCCGTCCACACGCAGCATGTAGGGCTGTGACTCGTAGCGCTTGGACCAGGAGCGGATCCCGAACGGTGACAGGAACTCTTGCTCGTCGAACAGATAGCCGAGCACGCGTGCCAGCCGCTCGCGCGTCGGGATGGCGAGCAGGCGGTGGAGATGGCCGCTCTCGTGGCTCTCCATGTACGAGATGTGGCGCGCGAGATCCTTCCGGTTCTCGAGGAACCAGTCCATGCGCTTGCAGAACCCGGGCAGCCGGTCGATCTCGCGCTGCTCCAGGTTCTGAGAGGCGAAGATCGGGATGGCCCCGACCATGGAGCGCAGCTTGAACGGCAAGGCGCGGTTGTCCAGACGGACCTGGTCGTAGTAGAAGCCGTCCTCCTCGTCCCAGAGCCCGCTGCCACCCAGGGTGTTGATCGCGTCGGCGATGGCCACGAAGTGCTCGAAGAACTTGGAAGCCACATCCTCGTACGCCGGATCCTCCTTCGCCAGCTCGAGCGCCATGGAGAGCATGATGCCGCAGTAGAAAGCCATCCACGCCGTGCCGTCGGCCTGCTCGAGCTGCGCGCCGCCGGGAAGCGGCTTGGAGCGGTCGAAGGGCCCGATGTTGTCGAGCCCCAGGAAGCCGCCGCCGAACACGTTGTCGCCTTCCATGTCCTTGCGGTTCACCCACCAGGTGAAATTGAGCAGGAGCTTCTGGAACACACGCTCGAGGAACAGGCGATCGCGCCCGCCACGCGGGCCGGTCATCTTGTACACGCGCCATGCGGCCCACGCGTGCACCGGCGGATTCACGTCCGAGAACGCCCACTCGTAGGCGGGGATTTGCCCGTTGGGGTGCATGTACCACTCGCGAAGCAGCAGCACGAGCTGCTCCTTGGCGAAGTCGGGGTCGATCTCGGCCAACGGAATCATGTGGAACGCGAGGTCCCAGGCCGCGAACCACGGGTACTCCCACTTGTCGGGCATGGAGAGGACGTCGCGCGCGCTCAGAAGCCGCCAATCCATGTTGCGCTCGTGCCGGCGCTCGGGCGGCGCCGGCGGCTGGGCGGGATCACCCTCCAGCCACTCGCGCACGGCGTAGTGATAGAACTGCTTGCTCCACAGGAGCCCGGCGTAGGCCTGGCGGGCCACGCGCCGCTCGTCGGGCGCCATGTCGCTCGGCCAGTGCCCGTCGTAGAACTCGTCGGTCTCCCGGCGACGGTCGTCGAACACGCGCGCGAACTCGGCGTCGAGCGGATCAGGCCGCGCTTCGGCCTCGGCGTAGAGGCGCAGCTCGAGCACCACGCTGGCGCCGGCCGGGATGCGCAAGCGGTAGAGGCCTGCGGCCTTGGTGCCGGCGCGCTTCGGATTCACCGCGTCGGTGCGCCCGTGCACGACATAGTCGTGGAATGCGTCCTTGGCGTAGAGCGTGGGCGGGCCGCCGAAGAGCCGCGCGAAGTTGGTCTCGTTCTCGGTGAAGAGGAGCTCGGGAGGCTTGCCATCCGGCCCGTTCCCGAAGCTCAGCCGCATGGCCACGAGATCCGGGTGGCGCAGGATCACCGTGCGATCGCCGTCGGCGCTCAGCGATCCCTTGGGCCAGTAGCCCTCGCCGGTTCGTCCCCACGACCACGTGTTGGCCAGCCAGATTTGCGGCAGGACGTGAAGCGCGGCGTCGTCGGGCCCGCGATTCGTCACCGTGAAGCGGGCGAGGATGTCGTCCGGAGAGGCCTTCGCGTACTCGATCGTGACGTCGAAGTAACGGTCGCCGTCGAACACGCCGGTGTCGATCAGCTCGAATTCGGGCTCGCCGCGCCCGCGGCGGCGGTTCTCCTCGACGAGACGCGTGTAGGGGAATTCGGCTTGCGGGTATTTGTAGAGCGCCTTCAAGTAGCAGTGCGTGGGCGTGGCGTCGAGATAGTAGTAGCACTCCTTCACGTCCTCGCCGTGGTTGCCCTCATTTCCGGTGAGCCCGAACAAGCGCTCCTTGAGGATGGCATCCTTCCCGTTCCACAGCGCGAGCGCGAGACAAGCCCGACCCTGACGGTCCGTGAGGCCGAGAAGACCGTCCTCGCCCCAGCGATAGGCGCGACTGCGCGCATGATCGTGCGGGAAATACTCCCAGGCGGTGCCGTCGGGCGAGTAGTCCTCGCGCACCGTGCCCCACTGGCGCTCGGACAGGTAGGGTCCCCAGCGCTTCCAGTGCTTGTCGCGCGAGGCGTCTTCCACGAGGCGGCGGGCTTCGGCGCTCGGTGTCGGCACGGGATCGCCGTCAGACCGGATAGGCGTCCTCGCTCAGGCGTTTTTCGAGATGCGAAAGCGCGAGGCGAAGATCCTTCTCATGGCGTTTGCGGAAGAAGAGCAGCGAGAACACGCCACCCAAGAGACCGCGGCCGAAGAACCACAGGACGCCGGTGATCTTGGTCCCGTCGCCGCTGGGCTCGACGCGATACTCGGCGCGTGCGTCGCGCCAGCCCACGGGACGGCCGTGCATGATCTCGTTTCTCTGCAGCATGTCGATGCGGCGGTTCTCTTCCCAGGTCACGACTTCGTCTTCGCGCTCACCCAGCACGCCGTCGCGATCGAGGCGGATGCGACGCTTTTGTCCCACCCCTTGGGCCGGTTCGCCATCCAAGGTGCACGAGGCGACGTGAGGAAACCAACGGGGATAGCGATCGGGCTCGCTCAAGTAGGCCCACACGCGCGCGGGAGGCGCGGTGAGCGTGCGTGTCAGCTTGATTTGATAGCGACGCGGCGCGGCCCAGATGAGGAGCAGCAGGGTGAGCACGCAGCTCAGGACGAACGCGATCGTGTAACCCAGGAACAAGAAAGCCTCCTCGGTTCGTTATCGTAGGGTCGATCCGGAAGATAGCAGGGCCTCGTTCGCTAGCGCGAGGCCTCGTCGAGGGTGCCGTCGGGCAGATCGGCGATGGGTTTGAGCGTGACGCGCCGGGCCAGCGAATCGCGCGGGACGAGCGAGCGGCGGTCGACCTCGCGGAACCAGATGAGGGTGGCGCTCGAGTCGCGGCCGAGGTCGGCCACGAAGCGGTCGAGATCGTCGACGCGCGAGCGTTCGTCGTAGAAGAGGTGCGCGCGTGGGCTCAAGCGCACCGGGCGCTCGAGCGCGAGCCAGGCGATCTCGGGCGCGTTGGAGTAGAAAGGCGGCCGCGGAGGATGGGAGCGCAAGCGCGCGAGCGTCGGCGAGGCCGTCCATTGGCGATCGCTGAATCCGGGAACGCCTTCTTGGCGGTAGAGCGTCACCACCTCGCGCGCGTGCACGAGCTCACGGCCGAGCCACAGCACGACCAGGGATAAGAGCGCGAGGCGTACCCAGCGGCCACGGGCTTTCGCGGTGGCGAGAAGCGCGCCCGCGCACAGCGCCACGGACAGCGGAAGGGCGAGGCGAACATCGACCGCGTCCGATCCCCAGATCGAGGACACGATGACGACGGCCGAGCCATAGAGGAAGACGAAGAGCGCCAAGGGACCGGCGCCCTCGTCTCGTGATTCGCGCCGAAGGACGATCCAAGCCAGCGCCGCGAGCACGCCGAGGAGCGCGAGCTTGATCGCCCCGGGCCACGGCCAGGGCACGAGCGGATCGATGGCGCCGTGGAGGAACCCGGACAGGTTCATCGGCCAGGTGGCTCCGGGCGGCTCACGCACTCCCGTGGCGGTTCCGGTGAGAGCCGCGTTGCGCGCGAGCCAGAGCGCGAGCGGGAGGAGCGAGAGGAAGGTGTAGCCGAGGGCGTGCTTCCAACGACGCTGTGTGGCAAGCGCCAGGGCTCCGGCTGCGATCAACGTCACGCCCAGATAGCGTGTGAGGGCGGCGAGCGCGGCCCAGAGGGCGGCGATCGCGACGGTGCGCCACGCGGGACGCGCGCGCGCATCGCCAAGCCCGAGCACGCCGAGGAGCGCGAAGCACAAGAACGGCGCGTCGGACCACAGATGCGCGCTCGCATGAAGCAGAGGAAGGCTGAGCGCGACAGCGAGTGCCGCGACCAGGCCCGCGAGGCGCGAGCGCGCGGCGCGGCTCGTCCACAGGCCGATGGCCCACGTGATGCCGGCCGCGGCGAGAGCCTCCGTGATGCGCGCAAGCGCGAGGGGCGCGTCGCCGAGCTTGGTGCCGAGGGCGAGCCACCCGGGCAGGAGCGGCGCCCATTCGACGAACGGTGCGCCCTCGACGCGCACCCATCCGCCGCCCGAGGCAAGGCTCTTGGCGCAGGCGAGGAATTGAACCGAATCCGGGGTGAGCCCGCAGCCGAATCCGCCCGTCGCGAGCCAGACGATCTCGGCGGCCAGCGCAGCCGGGCCGAGCAGAAAGAGCCGCTCGAGGCGGTCGTTACGATCCGCTTCGCGAGGCGGCAACGAGAGCCCGCGCGCGGGCCGGATCGACCGGATGGCCCACCCTTCCTTCGCGCTTGAGCCAGGTGCCGACGATGGCTCCGTGGGCTTCCTGGAAGGCGCGCGCCACCGTCTTGTCGGTGATGCCGCTGGCCACCAGCACGGGCGCTTCGGGCACGGCCTGGCGCACGCGGCGCACGTCGTCGAACGAGGCTTCCTTGCCGGTGCCGCTTCCGGTGACGAGCAGAACGTCGGCGCCGCCGCGCTCGTGGGTGTCCTCGGCGATCGAGCCGAGATCGGTCTCGCCGAGCGGTGTGGCGTGCTTCACGTCGACGTCGGCGAAGACGAACGGCGCGGCTTCGGGCACGCCCGCCCACAAGCGCGCGCGCTCGCGCAGCGTCTCGGCCGCGCGTCCTTCGATCCAGCCCTGGTCGGTGACGCTCGCGCCGACGTGCACGTTGACGCGCAGGAAGGAGGCGCGCGTGGCGGCGCAGAGGCCGAGGGCGGCGCGCGCGTCGTTGCGCAGCACGTTCACGCCGATGGGGAAGCGCACGGCGCTCCCGATCGCGGACACGGCCAGGCTCATGGCGGCGACGGTCTCGGGCGGCACGCGCTCGGCGTAAAACGGCACGTCGCCGAAGTTTTCGACCACGACGCCATCGAGGCCGGCTTCTTCGAGCACCCGCGCGTCAGTGACCGCGGCCTGGACGACGCGCTCGAGCGACCCTGCGAAGTGCGGACTTCCCGGCAATGCGCCCAAGTGCACCATGCCGATCAACACCCGCGGCTTGCCAAACAAAGATTCGAGGGGCATCTTTCCTCCCGACGACTTTCCGGCCAGCCAATGTAGCAGAGGAGCCACCCTTGTCCCCAACCTCGACGCCGGCCGCGCGGCTCGCGCGACTGGCGCGCCGCATTCCCACGTGCGACCGATGTCCACGGCTCCGCGCCTATTGTCGCGAGGTCGCGCGCGTGAAAAAGCGTGCGTATCGCGACTGGGCGTATTGGGGAAGGCCGGTGCCCGGCTTCGGCGATCCGGCAGCGACGCTGGTCCTGGTCGGGCTCGCCCCGGCGGCCCACGGCGGCAATCGCACCGGACGCATCTTCACCGGGGATCGGTCGGGGGACTGGCTTTACGGCGCGCTCCATCGCCACGGCTTCGCGAGCCAGGCGGAGTCGGTGTCGCGTGACGACGGCATGAAGGTGGAGGGTGCCTACATCACAGCCGCCGGGCGCTGTGCGCCTCCCGGGAACCGGCCGACGCCGGTCGAGCTCGCGCGCTGCCGGCCGTATCTCGCCGAGGAATTGAGCGCGCTCGGTCGCGCGCGCGTCGTCATGGCGCTCGGGAGCGTGGCCTGGGAAGCCGTGCTCCGCGTGTGGAGCGAGCAGGGACACACGATTCCGCGCCCCAGGCCGCGCTTCGGCCACGGGGCCGTGGCGCGCATCTCGGGCGACGTTCCGATTCTTCTCGGCTCGTATCATCCGAGTCAGCAGAACACGCAGACCGGAAAGCTCACCCGCGCCATGTTCGACGCCGTGTTCCAGAGCGCCAAGACACTGATCGCAGAGGAGTGAGGGCATGGCCGCTTTGAAATTCGCGCCCTTGACTCCCGCGCGCTGGGACGATTTCGCCGAGCTGTTCGGGCCGCGCGGTGCGTCGTCGGGATGCTGGTGCATGTGGTGGCGCCTCGAGCGCAAGGACTACCGCGCGGGGCAGGGGGCCACCAACAAGCGGCGCATGAAGAAGCTCGTGGGGGAAGGCCCGCCGCCCGGACTGCTGGCGTACCAGGGCGAGCGCGCCGTGGGTTGGATCGCCATCGGGCCGCGAAGCGACTATCCGGGACTCGCCCGCGCGCGCACACTCAAGCCGATCGACGATCAGCCGGTGTGGTCGGTGAGCTGTTTCTTCGTCGCCAAGGAATTTCGCCGCAAAGGCCTGACCACGGAATTGCTCAACGCCGCGGCCGCGTACGTGCGCCAGCGCGGCGGAAGGCTGCTCGAAGGATATCCAAGCAAACCCGGCGGACCGTGGCCCGACATGGCGGCCTGGACCGGCCTGGTGCCTGCTTTCGAGCGCGCCGGATTCACGCTGGCGGCCAAGCCCACGGGCGGACGCCGCATCATGCGCCGCGCTCTGACCAAGGACTGATCATGCTCGAGAACCTCACGCAGAAACTCGAAGGTTTCGTTCGCAACGTCACCGGCCAGTCGCGCATGACGCCGGAGAACGTGCGCGACAGCTTGAAGGACGTGCGCCGGGCGCTGCTCGAAGCCGACGTCAGCTACCAGGTCGTGAAGGACCTGATGACGCGCATCGAGGAGCGGGCCACGGGACAAGAAGTGCTGCGCGGCGTCTCGCCCGGACAGCAAGTGATCCGCGTCGTGCACGAAGAGCTGACGCGCACCATGGGCGGGGGCGCGGCCGCGCTCGCCGAGTCGCCGCGCTTCCCGACCGTGATCCTGGTCGCGGGTCTCCAGGGCTCGGGGAAGACCACGTTCTGCGGCAAGCTCGCGTACCACCTGCGCGAGAACAAGAAAAAGAGAACGCTCCTGGCGTCGGCCGACGTGCACCGCCCGGCCGCCATCGAGCAGCTGCGGCTCCTGGCTCAGGGCGCCGGGCTCGACTTCTGGCTCGCGCCCGAAGGCTCGCCGCCCGAGGTCATCGCCCAAGGCGCTCTCGAAGAAGCGCGCCGCCGCGGCTTCGACTATCTGATCTTCGACATCGCGGGGCGCCTCCACATCGACGACGAGATGATGCGCGAGGCCGAGGTGATCCGCGGCGCCCTGCATCCGCACCAGGTGCTGCTCGTGGTCGACGGCATGAGCGGCCGTGACGCGGTGAACGCCGCGCAATCGTTCAAAGAGCGCCTCGGCGTGGACGGGCTCGTGCTCTCCAAGATGGACGGTGACGCACGCGGCGGAGCCGCGCTCTCGATCCGCGCGGTGACCGGGGTGCCCGTGCTCTTCCTGGGCACCGGGGAGAAGGTCGAGCAGATGGAGATCTTCCATCCCGACCGGCTCGCCTCGCGCATCCTCGGCATGGGCGACGTGCTCACGCTGGTCGAGCGCGCGCAGGAGCGCGTCGACCGCGAGCAGGCCGAGCGCATGGCGGAGAAGCTCCGCAAGTCGGACTTCACGCTCGAGGACTTCCTCGACCAGATGCGCGAGATGAAGAAGATGGGCCCCATCGCCGAGCTGGTGAAGATGATCCCCGGCATGCCCAAGCTCGGCGCCGAGGAGGTGGCCGGCGGCGAGAAGCAGATGAAGGTGACGGAGGCGATCATCCTCTCGATGACACCGCACGAGCGCCGCCGCCCGCAGGTGTTGAACGCCTCGCGCCGGCGGCGCATCGCCGCCGGCAGCGGCACCAGCGTGCAGGCCGTGAACAAGCTCATCCGCGATTTCGAAGGCATGCAGAAGATGATCAAGCAGATGGGCCGTGGTGGCGGCATGGCCCGCAAAGGCTTCCGCGGAGGCATGCCGAGGTTTCGCTAGGCTGTGTCGGGGGAAGGCCGGGACCTGAGCGTGCGGGCCCGGTATCGGTGATTTTTTTGCCCGGATGGGTTAGGATGCCGCCGATTCGTCCCCCGGGCCCCGTCGGCCCTTTCGAGCGATCCCTCGGAGAAAAAGGAACCTCATGGCAGTCGTGATTCGACTCAAGCGCGTGGGCGCCAAGAAGGATGCGGCCTTCCGCATCGTGGTCGCCGATTCGCGCCGCGCCCGCGATGGGCGCTTCATCGATCAGCTGGGCTACTACGATCCGCAGCCGCGCGTGGCGCAGTACAAGGTCGACGTGGAGAAGGCGAAGTACTGGCTCGGCGTCGGCGCCCAGGCCTCGGACCAGGTGCGCTCGCTCCTCAAGAAGGCAGGCGTCGCGCTCCCCTCCACGCCCAAGAAGGCGAAGAAGGCGGACAACGCGGCCCCGGCGAAGAAGACGAAGGGCTCGGCCAAGAAGCAGGCGTCGGCGCGCGAAGTGGCGCGTCGCCTGCGCAAGCGCGAGCATCGGGCCGACCGGCGCACGGTCGCCACGAAGAAGAAGGCAGTCGGCGCTGCCAAGCCGGCGGAGGCGGTGGCCGCGTCCTGATCGCGCCTCGCCGCATGCGGAACCAAGCTCTCACGGGCGCGGGGCCTCCTCTCCCCGCGCCCGCGTTCTTTCTCATGGGATCGCGCGCATGACTCGCCTGGTTCTCGGAACTCGGAATAGCCGGCTCGCGCTGGCGCAGACCGCGCTCGTGGTCGAGCGCCTGCGCGTGCACGTTCCCGGAATCGAGATCGAGATCCGCGACATGACGACGACCGGCGACCGCGTCCTCGACCGGCCGATCTCGGAAGTGGGGACCAAGGGTCTCTTCACCAAGGAGCTCGACGAGGCGCTGCTCCAAGGCACGATCGACGCGGCGGTGCACAGCATGAAGGATCTGCCGGCCGAGATTCCGAGCGGC
>DATFWU010000123.1:0-4193 GCA_035259005.1 Candidatus Eiseniibacteriota bacterium | reverse complement strand
TTCCCGCGCTGGCCTGCGTGCTTGCGTTGGGCGGCGTCTTGGCCTGGCGCTCGATCCCGCGCGGGGAAGAGACCGTGGGGGAGGCTTCGGGAGGATGGAAGCTCGGCCTGTCGTGGGCGGTTCTTGGCGCCTTGCCCGTGGCGCTCGTAGGCCATCACTACAGCGCCTACTACGTGTGCTTCTCGGCCGCCGGCTACGCGCTCTTCCTCGGCTGGCTGCTGGCTCGCGCCCCCTGGCCCGCGGTCGCCGCGGTGGCCGTGTACGGCGTATGGGCGGTGGCCGTGGCCAACCACGTCGAGGCCTTCCGCATCGCGCGCGAGATCGAGGAGCGGCCCGGGGTTTCCTATGTCTCGATCGCCCGCCTCGAGTGGCAGCGCAAGTTCGTCGACGGGCTCGAGTCGGCGCTCGACCGCGACCCGCCGCCGCGCGGCGCCGTCATCTATCTCTCGCACGCGCCGAGCTATCTGGCTCTCGCCACCTTCGGCTCGCACGGGCCGCGCGTGTGGTTCGATGATCCCCGGCTCGATCTCTCCTACATCACCCACTACACGCTCGGCGATTCCACGCGCCCGCGGCGCTTCGTGAGCTTCGACGACGATCGCTGGGCGTTCTACACGCTGTCCAACGAGATGGTGGACGCCATGGTCGAGGGCGAGACGGCGCTCGCGAGCGGCCATCCCGCCGCGGCGCGCGCCGGACTGGCGAAGGCGCTCCGTCTGGCGGGCGCGGGGCCCACGCCGGAAGCGATCGAGCTCGAGAACACCTACGGGCTCGCTTGCTACCAGACCGGGGACACCGCCGAGGCCAGACAAGCCTGGCAGAAGGCGCTGTCCCTGGATCCGTATCACCGGGGCGCGCTGCTCAATCTCGCGGCCGTGCTCGCCGGGCACGGCGATTTCGCCGGCGCCCGCGCGCTCACCCTGCGGGTGTTGGAGCACGCTCCCGACGATCCCATGGCGCTCTATTACCTCGCCCGCATCGAGCGCTCGCTCGGCAACGATGCCGGCGCCGACCGCGCGTGGAGTCTGCTCGCGTCCTCGCAGCCCGGGTTCGCCGATTCGGTGGCGAAGCGGAGCGGGGCGCCCTAGGGCGCACACGAAGGAAGGGGGGGCCGCCCCTTGAAGAGAAAGCGACATCCGCCGCCGGGACCTGCACCGGCACGGGAGCGAGGGCCGAGCGGCGCCCACCCCGGGGTCATCGCCTGGCGCATCCTCTCCGGCGCGGCCGTGCTCCTGGCGGTCGTGCAAGCGGTGCGCCGAATCTGGTGGTGCGACGACGCCTTCATTTCTTACCGCTACGCCGAGAATCTGAACGCCGGGCTGGGGCTCGTTTACAACGCGGGCGAGCGGGTCGAGGGCTATTCGAACTTTCTCTGGACCTTGTGGATCGCGCTCGGCATGCGCCTAGGAGTGAGCCCCGAGGCCTGGTCGGCAGCCTGGGGGATCGCTTTCTACGCGGCCTCGGTCGCCCTTCTCGCCTGGCTCGGCTGGCGCGAGGCGCGGGGGCACGGGAGCGCGTGGCTTGCCGTGCCTCTTGCCGCCTGGCTCGCGGCCGCCCATCGCGATCTCTCCGTGTTCGCGACCAGCGGGCTCGAGACCGCGCTCTTCGTCTTCCTAGCACTCCTTGCCTATGGGCTCGCCATCGAGCCGGGGCTGGCTGGACGCGGGGCGGCCGCCTGCGGCCTCGTGGCCGGGCTGGCCGCGCTCACGCGCCCGGAAGGCGCTCTCTTCGCGCCCGTCCTCGCGGGCTATCTCGCCTGGACCCGGCGGCCACGATGGCGAGCCATCGCCGCCTTCGCGCTCGCCTTCGCGATGGTCTTCCTTCCCTTTCTCCTGTGGCGCATCGCCTACTACGGGGACTTCCTGCCCAACACGTTCTATGCCAAGTCCGCCTGGCTTCCGTGGTGGAGCCAGGGCTGGATCTACCTTCGCCTCTACGCGAAGCAATACGGCGTGATTCTCGCCGGCCTTCCCCTGGCCGCCGTCGCGCTCTGGGTGCGGCGGCGCTCCCCCGACGACGGCCGCGCGGCGCGCCTCGCTCTCGCGGCCGGGCTCGGCCTCGTCTACACGCTCTACATCGTGCGCATCGGCGGCGATTTCATGTATGCACGCATGCTGCTCCCGGCCACGCCCTTTTTCCTGATCCTGCTCGAGCGAGGAGTGCTCGGCCTTCTGCCAAGTCGCCCGCGCGTCCAGCTTGCCGTCGCCGCCGCGCTCGTCGTCGCCCTGCTGGTCACTCCCTATCCGTTCAAGGGCAAGGACGGGCCGAGCGGGATCGCCAACGAGCCCTTGTTCTATCCGGCCGACGACCTCGCCACCCAGAAAAAGCAGGGGCTCACGCTGCGGCGTTACTTCGAGGGCGAGCCCGTGCGCGTCGCCTTCAGCGCGGCCCAGGCGCGGCTCGTCTACTACGCCCGCCCCGCGGTCGCCATCGAGTGCGCGACCGGGCTCACCGATCGCTGGATCGCCCACCAGCCGCTCACCCGGCGCGGCCGAATCGGGCACGAAAAGCCGGCTCCAGTCTCCTATCTCCTGTTCAAACGTCACGTCGATTTCACACTCGGCTATGCCCATGCCGATGCGCTGCACCTGGGCGACTATGTACCTTGGGCTCGCATTTGGTTCGACGACGTGCCGGGCAATCTCGTACACTGGGATCCGTCGATCCTGGCCGAGATGGCCCGCCGTGGGGCCCGGTTTCCGGACTTGCCGCACTACCTCGACGGATACGGAGCGGCGATTGACTCGATTCCCGTGGCTCAGGTTCGCGCCGATTTCGAGCGTTTCCGACGTTTCTATTTCGACTACGCCGGGGACAGTCTGCGCCAAGCTCCCTTCGTGGCCCGCCTCGAGCAGGCAGGGGAGAAGTAGATCCGGAACCAATCGCCCGGCTCGGCTGTACCTGACGTTCAATGGGCCTTCGCCTTTCACCCCCCGTCCGAGCTCTGCTTTTTGCCGGGTGGACGGGGGTGTATTTTTTGGCGGCCCCGGCCCCGTCCGGGGCGGGCGCGCCCGCGTCCCGACCCCGCGTCTACCTGGGCGAAATGCGCGCTGACACCATCGTCGCCACGCCCCAGGAGATCCGGCCCGCCGCCGAGCACGCGCTCGAGAAGGATCATTGGGCGATCTCAGCCTCCTCCACCGGGTTGCGCGTGGTGACCGAGTGGAAGGATTTTCGCCATCCGCTGGCGCGCCTTCTCATGGGCAAGCTCCGGGCGAGATGCGTCGTCGACATCCAGCCGCTCGACGACACCAAGACCATCGTTCGTTTCCAGGGAGGGCTCGCATCTGACGGCGACGTGGCGGACAATCCCGCGTTCGCCGTCGCGCAGTCGACGTATCGGGGGGCGGTCGAGGACTTCTACCACGACCTCGCGGCAGGGATCGCCGAGCAACGTAACTCGGCTTCCTCCGAAGCGCTCGGGTCGATGCGTTCTCCTTGATCTCCGCGCCCGCACGCGGCCTTTCTCCCAGGAGCACTCTCGATGATCGACGGCCGCGCCCCGCCGGGTGGCTGCCGCGGGTCTCGGTCATCGTTCCCGCCTACAACGAAGAAGATCTCCTCGCCGAATGCCTCGAAGCCCTCGCCACCCAGGACTACGAGGGCGAGATCGAGGTCGTGGTGGTGGACAACGCCAGCACCGACGCCACCGGGGAGATCGCGCGCGGACTCGGCGTGCGCGTGGTCGAAGAGCCCCGGCGCGGCTACGGTCGCGCGCTGCGCCGCGGATTTGCCGCCGGCACGGGCGAGATCCTGGCATCGACCGACGCCGACACCGTCGTGCCCAGGACCTGGGTGCGCCGGCTGGTCGAGGCCTACGCCTGCGATGACGCCGTGGTGTGTGCCGGGGGCGACTGCGAGTTCGTGGAGCCCAACTTGCGCGGCTGGCTCTTCACCCGCGGCCTGCTGCCGCTTCTCGTCTGGGGCGACCGCGTCGGCGGCAACTCGCCGCACCTGTGGGGAGCGAGCTTTTCCGTGCGCCAGGACGTGTTCGTGCGCGCCGGCGGGTTCCATCCCGACTTCGATCTCCAGGTCGACACCGAGCTGTCCGAGCGCTTGCGCCAGTACGGGCGCGTCGTGCTCGTAGGCGGCGACAAGGTGCGCACTTCGAGCCGGCGCTGGAACCGGACGCTGGTGCGCAGCGCTTTCCTGTTCGGATCGAACTTTCTCTGGCTGCGTCTCTTCCACAAGCC
>DATFWU010000122.1:0-2737 GCA_035259005.1 Candidatus Eiseniibacteriota bacterium | reverse complement strand
CCTCGCGCCGCAATCGGAGGTAGCCCCAGCCGGTCGTGGCAGCGAAGGGCGCGTCCGTGTCCTCACCGGTGTCAGCGACGCATAGAGCGGCGTTCTTCTCGCCCAGGATGCCGAACGTCTCGTCATCGAACCAGGAGCGGTGGCGGAACTCGACGGCGCAGCGCTTGCCGTCCGGAAAGAGCGCTAGGAAGTCCTTGAGCAGGGGCGCGTCCTTGCGCAAATGGGGAGGAAGCTGCACCAGATAGGGCCCGAGCCGGGGGCCGAGCACGTCGGAGTGACTCAGCATGTACGCGACCGAGTCCCCCGCGTTCTTGAGCCGCCGAAAGTGCGTGATGCTCTGCGATGCCTTGAGCACGAACACGAAGTCTTCGGGCACGGCGGCGGCCCAGGCTTCGAGTACGTCGGGCCGGGGCATGCGGTGGAAGGTGTTGTTCACCTCGACGGTGGAGAAGTGCTCGCCATAGAAGCGCAGCATGTCCTTGGTGGCGATCTTCTCGGGATAGAAATGTCCCTTCCACTCCGGATAGGACCAGCCGCTGGATCCGGCACGGATACGCATCAGAGCTTCCCCGCCCAAGTGGCCGCCGTGCGCGCCAGCTCGTCGAACACGTCGGCGCGCGCGCGCCCCGAGCTCTTGGGCACGACGAAGGAATGGTCCGCGCCTTCGATCACGTGCAGCGTGACCCGCGAAAGGCGCTCGGGCACCGGACGCAGGAGATCGAGCCCGGCGAGCTTGTCCTTGGATCCTTGCAGGAAGAGCATCGGCACGTCGACACGCGACAGGTGATCGGCGCGCGTCGTGGCGGGCGCGCCCGTAGGGTGTAGAGGAAATCCGAGGAACACGAGGCCGCACACGCCGGAGAGTGGCTCTTCCGCCTGCGCCAGCGAGGTCATGCGCCCGCCCATGGACTTTCCGCCCGCAAGGAGCGGGAGTCCGCCCGCGATCTCGTTCGCGAACGCCACCGCCGAGCGCACGGTCGCGAGCAAGGTGGGTTGCGGATCGGGGCGACGCGACCCCTTCTCCGTGTAGGGAAACTGGTAGCGCAGCGTGGCGAAGCCTTGGGCGCCGAACGCGCGCACCGTGTCCTGCATGGAAGGGTGCCGCATGTCGGCGCCGGCGCCGTGGCCGAGCACGTACAGCCAGCGCGCATCGTCCGGCCGGTCGAGGATCGCCGATACTTCGCCGGCGCGAGGGCTCGCCTGGATGCGATGCTGGCTCGTCATCGCGCGTGCTTTCCCTTGGCAGCTCCGTTCACGCGCTTCTCCACGCGCCGGATCGCGGCCTGCATGTCGAAGGCCGGGCCGAGCACCATGGTGAGCGGATCGGCCATCTTCTCGAAGCGTTTGGGAATGGTGCGGATGGTGAAGCGCGCGGGATCGAGCCGCGCGTTCACTTCCTCCCAGAGCAGGGGACACGAAGCCGGCGCGCCCGGCAGCGGACGCACCGAGTAAGGCGCCACGATCGTGTTGCCGCGCCCGTTCTGCCCGAAGTCCACGTACACCTTGCCGCCGCGCGCATGGATGGGCCGCGCGATGGTCGAGATCTCGGGGGCGGCGTCGACCACCATCGTAGCCAGAAGGCGCGCGAACATGCGCGTCTCCTCGTCCGAGTAGCGCTGTCCCATGGGAAGCAGGATGTGCAGGCCGGTGGCTCCCGACGTCTTCACGGCGCTCGGCAGATCGAGCTCGTCGAGGATCGTCTTCACGATCTTCGCCACCTGCACCACCTGCTTGAACGGCGCACCCTTGGGATCGAGGTCGATCACGAGCCAATCGGGCTGGTCGAGCGCGCCCACGCGCGCGCTCCACACGTGGAGCGGGATCGTGCCCAGGTTCGCGACGTAGCGCAGCATGTCCAAATCGTCGATCACGAAGTAACGGATGTCGCGCTCGCCGTGACCCGATGTCACGGTGACCGTGCGCACCCAGCGCGGCGTGTACACGGGCGCGTCCTTCTGGAAGAACGACTTGCCCTCGATGCCGTCGGGATAGCGCGTGAGCACGACCGGGCGGTCGTGCAGATAGGGCAAGAGGAGCGGCGCCACCGACTCGTAGTAGGCGACGAGATCGGCCTTGGTGTAACCCTCCGGCCAGTACACCTTGTTCGGGTTCGTGACCTTGACCGTGCGATCTTCCGGCTCGCTCGCCGCCTCGCCCACGGGCACCGCCGGCAAGGGTGCTTGGAGATCGACCGGCTCCTCGCGGCGGCATTCCTCCGGTTTCTTGTCGCTCCGGAGGCCCAGATAGGTCGGATGGCGAAGGCCGCCCTCCTTCGTCCACTCGGTGAAGCGCACCTCGCACACGAGCCGGGGCTCGACCCAGTGATGGCCGCGCGCGCTCGGCGAATCGACTTCGAAGGGCGAGGTGGGCCGCGCGATCGCCTGCAGCGCTTCGTGCAGCGTGGCGATCGTCTTCGTGTCGAAGCCCGTGCCCACCTTGGTGACGTAGACGAGCTTGCCATCCTCGTAGCGCCCGATGTCGAGAGCGCCGAATCCCACGCGCGAGCCTTGCGGATCGGTCCAGCCGCCGATCACGAAGTCGTCGCGTCTCTGGCACTTGATCTTGAGCCAGTCGGCGGAGCGGCGGCCTTCGTAGGGGCTCGAGAGCTTCTTGGCCACGATGCCCTCGAGCCGCAGCTCGTCCGCCGCTTCGAGAAAGGCGGGACCGTGCTCCAGGACGTAGTCCGAGCGCTGGGCGGTGCCGCGCGGCGGCACCACGCGCCCGAGCAGCTCGCGGC
>DATFWU010000121.1:0-5234 GCA_035259005.1 Candidatus Eiseniibacteriota bacterium | reverse complement strand
GCCCCCCGCCCGGATGGAGGAACGCGAAGTCCTGGTCCCTGAATCCGCGCCGCGTCACGAGCGCCATGGCGAGCGCGTCGCCCAGGACCTGCGCCACGGTGGCGCTCGTCGTGGGCACGAAGTCGAGCGGCCCCGCCTCGCGCACCTCACCGGTCTCGAGCACGACGCGCGACGCGCGCCCCAGGGCGGAGTCGGCGCGGGCGGTGATCGCGACCAGCGGTACTTCGAGACGGCGCAAGAATTCGACCAGCGGCGTGAGCTCGTCGGAGCCCCCGCTCTTGGACACGAAGAGTGCCACGTCGCCCGCCTGCAGGATGCCCGCGTCGCCATGCGCCGCGTCGGTCGGGTGCAGGAAGAAAGCCGGCGTGCCCGTGCTCGTGAGCGTGGCCGCGAGCCGCTGGGCCACGAGCCCCGACTTGCCCACGCCCGAGGTCACGACCTTGCCGCGGCAGGCGTAGAGCAGATCGGCGGCGCGGGCGAAATCGTCTCCCAGGCGCTCGCCCTGATCGGTGAGCGCCTGGGCGGCGTGCTCGAGCACGGCGCGCGCCACGGCGAGGCTGTCTGCGGCGACTTGAGGCGTCATGGCTTGCCTCCTCGGTAGTGCGCGAGCACGGCTTCCCAGCGACCGCTGGCGTCGAGCAGCGCTTCGAGGGCTTCGCGGGCGGCACCCCGACCGCCCGCCGACGGCGTGACCCAGGCCGCGGCGCGAAGGATTTCCGGATGCGCGTCGGCCACCGCCATGGGAAGACCGCACCAGCGCAGGGCCGCCAGATCCGGCAGATCATCGCCCAGAAACGCGACGCGCTCGGCCTTCACGCCGCGCTGCGCGCAGAACTCCTCGAGCACCGCCACCTTGTCCTTCACGTTCTGGAACACGGGCAGCCCCAAGTCTTCCATCCGGTAATCGAGAGCGCGGCTCGCCCGCCCGCTGACCACGACGATGCCGAGTCCCTGGTCGACCGCCCACTTCATGGCGATGCCGTCGCGCACGTCGAAGCGGCGCAGGTCCGTGCCCTGCGAGTCGTGATACATGCCGCGCTCGGTGAGCGAGCCGTCGGAGTCGAACCCGCACACCTCGATCTGGGCGGCGCGCGCACGCAGCCGCGCCGGAAAACGCGCCGAGAGGAGCGACGCTTTCTTGGTCGCAGGGCTCACGCCTTGGCGCTCACCCGGTCGGCCACCGCCTCGCGCACGCGCAGCGCCTGATCGAGGAGACGCTCCACCTGATCGAGCGGGATCTGGGTGGCGGCGTCGGACAGGGCGCGCTCGGGATCCGGATGCGTCTCGAAGAAGAGCCCGTCCACGCCGGCGGCCACGGCGGCGAGTGCCAATGGCTCGGCGAAGCGGCGGTCGCCGCCGGTCACGCCCCCACCCGGATGCTGCAGCGAGTGCGTCGCGTCGTAGACCACCGGCCAGCCGGTCTCGCGCATGACGACGAGGCCGCGGAAATCGACCACGAGATCGTGATGGCCGAAGGTGGTGCCACGCTCGGTGAGCAGGATGCCGGCCGCCCCGGCGCGCTCGAGCTTTTCCGCCACCTGGCGCATGTCGTCGGGGGCCAGGAACTGCCCTTTCTTCACGTTCACAGGCAAGCCCGTTTTCGCGCAAGCGACCAGCAAGTCGGTCTGGCGCGAGAGAAACGCCGGCACCTGAAGGCAGTCGACCACCTGTGCGGCGGCCTGCGCCTCGCTCGCTTCGTGCACGTCGGTGAGAACCGGCACGCCGAGCTGCCGGCGCACGCGGCCAAGAGCCCCCAGCCCCTCGTCGAGACCCGGCCCGGTGTAGGAGCCGAACGACGAGCGATTCGCTTTCTTGTAAGACGACTTGAAAACGAAGGGCAGGTGGCGCGCTCGGCAAAGGGCGGCGAGCTTTTCCGCCACGAGCAGGACGAGCTCCTCCGACTCGATGGCGCACGGACCCGCGATCACTGCCAGGGCCGCGCCGCCGAAGCGCGCCCCGCCGATGCCGACCGCGTGTGCCGCCACGCTACGTCCCCGCCTCGACGCGCCGCCTGGCCGCTGAGCCGGCGCGCGCCAGGGCCGCCTCGACGAAGGCGATGAACAGAGGATGCGGGCGGTCGGGTCGTGAGCGCAGCTCGGGATGGAACTGCACGCCCACGAACCAGGGATGCTCGGGGATCTCCACCACCTCGACCAGATCGCGTCCCGGATTGCGTCCCGTGATGGCGAGCCCGCGCGACACGAGATTCTGGCCGAGCTTGTTGTTGAATTCGTAGCGGTGGCGGTGGCGCTCCTCGACCATGTCGGCGCCGTAGGCCTCGCGGGCGCGCGACCCGGGGGCGAGCGCGCACTTGTAGAGCCCGAGGCGCATCGTCCCCCCTTTGTCGCTCACCAGCTGCTGCTCGGCCAGGAGGTCGATCACCTTGTGTCCCGAGCGCGCGTCGAACTCCGAGGAATGGGCGTCGGGCCAGCCCACGACATGGCGCGCGAACTCGATCACCGCCGCCTGCATGCCGAGACAGATGCCGAAGTAGGGCACGTCGCGCTCGCGCGCGTAGCGCGCGGCCTTGATCTTGCCCTCGATGCCACGCTCGCCGAAGCCGCCGGGCACGAGGATGCCGTCGGCCGTGCCGAGGAGAGCCTCGGGATCTCCGGACTCCAGATCCGACGACTCCACCCACGCGAGATCGACGCGCGCGTCGTGGTGCGCGCCGGCGTGGACGAAGGCTTCGGTCAGGCTCTTGTAGGCGTCGTGCAGATGCGTGTACTTGCCCACGATCGCGATCTTGACCGGACGCGACGGATGCTTGATGCGCTCGACCAGCTCTTCCCAGCTGCCGAGCGCGGGCGGGATGGTCTCGATCCCGAGCAGGCGGCACACCTGGTCGTCCAAGCCACCGCGGCGCAAGACGAGCGGCACCTCGTAGATTGTTTCCACGTCGGGCGCTTCGATCACCGCCTCCTTGGGCAGGTTGGTGAACAAGGCGATCTTGTGGCGCACCTCGTCGCCCAGCGGCTTCTCCGAGCGGCAGAGCAAGAGATCGGGCTGGATGCCGATGCCGCGCAGGTCGCGCACCGAGTGCTGTGTGGGCTTGGTCTTGAGCTCCTGCGCGCTCTTGATGAACGGCACCAGCGTGAGGTGGATGTTCACCGCGCGTTCCTTGCCCACGTCGAGGCGCAGCTGGCGCACGGCTTCGAGGAAGGGCAAGGACTCGATGTCGCCCACCGTCCCTCCCACCTCGACCAGCAGCACGTCGGCGCCCGTCGACTCGCCCAAGGCCGTGATGCGCGATTTGATCTCGTCGGTCACGTGCGGCACCACCTGCACGGTGTGACCGAGGAAGTCGCCGCGGCGCTCCTTGCCCAGGATGGCGTCGTAGATCTGGCCCGCGGTCACGTTGTGGCTGCGCGTCACCTTGATGCCGACGAAGCGCTCGTAGTGGCCGAGGTCGAGGTCGGTCTCGGCGCCGTCGTCGGTGACGAAGACCTCGCCGTGCTGGAACGGGCTCATGGTCCCGGGATCGACGTTCAGGTAGGGATCGAACTTGAGGCACTCGACCTGGAGCCCGCGCGCCTTGAGCAGGCGCCCGAGGGATGCCACGGCGATGCCCTTGCCCAGGGAGGAGATCACGCCACCGGTGACGAAGACGTAGCGCGTCATGACACCTCGCTTGTGCGGGTGGGACCGGCGGCAGAGACCGCGCTCTCGCGCTCCAGCGCCGCCAGGTCTTCGGGCGTGTCGACACCGCGGCTCACGCCGTGGACGAGCGTCACGCGAATCCTAATTCCGTGCTCCAGGAGCCGCAACTGTTCGAGTTTCTCGGCGCGCTCGAGCGGGCTCGGCGGCCAGGCGGCGAAAGCCTGGAGCGCCTCCGGACGAAAGGCGTACACGCCGAGGTGGTGCAGGAAGCGCCAAGCTTGCCCCTCCTCCTCGGCGCCGCCGATCGGCGCACGCGAGAAGTAGAGCGCGCGGCCCTCGAGATCGCACACCACCTTGACCACGTGCGGGCTCTCGTAGGCGGCGCGATCCGTATCGGGCGCCGCCAGCGTGGCCACCGCCGTGTGCGGATCGAGCATGAGGGAGCGCACCGCCTGGCGCACCGCCTCGGGCTCGAGCCGGGGCTGATCGCCCTGCACGTTCAAGACGGCGTCGAAGCCGGCGCCCAGGCGCGAGGCCACCTCGGCGACGCGGTCGCTCCCGGTCGCATGCGGCGCGCGTGTGCGCGCCACTTCACCGCCGAAGCGTTCGACGGTGGCAGCGATCTCGTCGGAGTCGGTGGCCACGACCACACGCTCGACGGCCTGCGAGCGGCGCACCCGCTCCCACACGTGCTCGAGGATCGGGCGGCCCTGAAGGAGCGCCAGCGCCTTCTTGGGAAAGCGCGTGGATTCGAGACGCGCCGGAATGACGGCGAGCGTCTTCATGAGCGCGTGGGTCCGGCTTCCAGCGACTCTCCCGCCCCGGGGTCCGGGGCCGGAAGCGTCACGGGGCGGCTCACGTTAGGCGGCAGGCAGGTGGAGCTCGGCGATGTCTTTCGAAACCGCGTTGGCGCTCGTCGTGAGCGCAGCCTTCTCGTGGTCGGCGAGCGGCAGCTCGAGCACGCGCTCGACGCCCTGCGCCCCGATCACGCACGGCACGCCGATGAACAGATCGCGCAGGCCGTACTCGCCGTCCAGGAGAACCGAGCACGGCAGGAGGCGCTTCTCGTCGTCGAGCACGGCCTTCACCATCTCGACCGCGCTGGCGGCGGGCGCATAGTAGGCCGAGCCGCTCTTGAGCAAGCTCACGATCTCGGCGCCGCCGTTTCGCGTGCGCGCCGAAAGACGTTCAATGGCGTCGGGCTGCATGAGCTCGGTGATGGGAATCCCCGACACCGTGGTGTAGCGCGGCAGGGGCACCATGGAGTCGCCGTGGCCGCCCAGCACCATGGCCTGCACGTCGACCGGCGCCACGTCGAGCTCCAGCGCCACGAAGGCACGGAAGCGCGCCGAGTCGAGCACGCCGGCCATGCCCATGACCCGATTCTTGGGGAAGCCGGTGACCTTGTGGGCGAGATAAGCCATCACGTCGAGCGGATTGGTGACCACGATCACGGTGGCTTGCGGTGCATGTTTCTTCACCGCCTCGGCGGCGGTGCGCACGATCTCGGCATTGCCGAGCAGGAGATCGGAGCGGCTCATGCCGGGCTTGCGCGGGAAGCCGGCGGTGATGACCACGAGGTCCGAGCCCTTGACCGCGGCCAGATCGTTGGAGCCCGTGAGACGCGCGTTGGC
>DATFWU010000120.1:0-11206 GCA_035259005.1 Candidatus Eiseniibacteriota bacterium | reverse complement strand
GCCGATCGCCCTCACCGGCGGCACCATTCATCTCGCCAAGGGCGGAGACATCACGAACGGCACGATTGTCTTCGACCACGGCAAGATCACCGCCGTGGGCGCGGGCCTCGAGGTGCCGGCCGGCGCCGAGCGCGTCGACGTTACCGGCAAGCAGGTCTATCCGAGCCTCATCGATCCCAACTCGATCCTGGGCCTGGTCGAATTCGACGCCGCGCGCGCCACGGTCGACTTCCAGGAGACGGGCGACCTCACGCCCAACGTGAAAGCCGAGGTCGCCTTCAATCCCGAGAGCGAGTCGATTCCCGTCACGCGCTCGAACGGTGTGCTGCTCGCCAACATCATGCCGCGCGGCAACGTGCTGCGCGGTACTTCGGCCATGATGATGCTCGACGGCTGGACGTGGGCCGACATGACGCTCAAGGCGCCCACCGGCATGATCCTCACCTGGCCCGGCATGGTGGTGAACACGGTGGGGCCGGCGCGCGACACGGAGGACGACCAGAAGAAAGCGCGCGACAAGGCGCTCAAGCAGATCCAGGACACCTTCGACCAGGCGCGCGCCTATAGGACCGAGGGCAAGGGCCGCACCTTTGACGCGCGCTGGGAGGCGATGCTGCCGGTGCTCGAGGGCAAGGAGCCGCTGGTCGTCGAGGCCAACGAGATCCAGGGCATTCGCGCGGCGGTGGCGTTCTGCGAGCGCGAGAAGGTGAAGATGATCCTGCTCGGCGGCTATGACGCGCCCGACTGCGCCGATCTTCTGGCCAAGCACGACATCCCGGTCATCGTCGGCGTGGTGCACCGGCTGCCGGCGCGCGAGTACGAAGCCTACGACACGCCGTTCACCGTGGCCGACCGGCTGCGCAAGGCGGGTGTGCGCTTCTGCATCGCCAACGGCGGCGGCTTCTGGAACGAGCGCAATCTTCCTTACGAGGCGGCGACCTGCATCGCCTACGGCATGCCGGCCGACGAGGCGCTGAAGTCGATTACCATCTATGCGGCGCAGATCCTGGGCGTCGCCGATCGCGTCGGCTCGCTCGAAACCGGCAAGGACGCGACCTTGTTCGTGAGCGACGGCGACATCCTGGACGTCGAGAGCCACGTCGAGAAGGCGTGGGTGCAGGGGCGCGCCGTCGATCTCAACGACAAGCAGAAGGTTCTGTGGGCCAAGTACCGCGAGAAGTACCACCGTCTGGGCATGGATCGTGTCGCGGGCTCGGGCGGCGGCGGCGGAAAGGGCGCTTCGAGCCCGAGTCGCTGAGCGTCGCGCTGCCGGGGGCTGCCCATGCGTATGGCGCGTTTCGTGCTGGCTTTCGTTCTGATGGCTGCGTCCGCGTCGCCATCCCGCGCCGCGCCCCGCTGGGGCGTGGCCGGGTTCGGCGGCTTCCAGACCTACGCCATGCAGGACGTGACCGATGCGATCGATGAAGCGGGAGGGCTCTTCGGCAGCCCGGACGTCGTGCTTGTGAACAACATCGAGAACGGACTCTCGTCTGGCGCGGGCGTTCGGGCGCTCCTCTCACCGAAGCTCGGCCTGGCGCTCGACTACGAGCGTCTTTCCGGTCACTCGGATCTCTCCCAGGGTGGTGCCGGGAACATCCACTTCGGTGTCTCCGCCAACGTCTACAGCTTGACCGCATCGTACTCGCCGTGGCGTGCGGGAAGCTCGCGAGTGGGGTTGAGCGCGGGAATCGGTCTGTACGATTCTCACGCGAGCGCCAACGAAGATGTTCCCTACGCTGCGGTCGACCGAGACCTGTCGTACTCCGGAAGCGATCTCGGATTGCACGTGATGGCCGGTGACGACATCCGGCTTTCCCCGCAGCTCCGCCTCGAGATGGCCGCCGGTTACCGCTGGGCCAAAGTCGACGCCGGCCTTCCCCAGGGCTCGGGCCAGATCGACTGGAGCGGGTTCGCCTCGCGGCTCGGCCTGGCCTGGTTTCCCAAGGGCGTCCTGGCCCATTAGACTGCCGGCGTGGATCTCTTTTCCCTCGCCGAGCGCAAGCTTTCCGACATCGAGTTCGTCGCCTTCGACACCGAAGCCACAGGCTATTCGAACTTCTCCGACCGTGTGATCGAGGTGGCGGGCGTGCGCTTTGGTCGCCACGACGGGGCTTGGGCGGGCGGAGAGTGGTTCGCCGAGCTGGCGGACCCCGAGCGCAGGATCCCGGCCGAGACCATTGCCATCCACGGCATCACCGACGACATGGTCTCGTCGGCTCCGCATGTTGTTGACGTCCTGGACCGCTTCTTCGCGTTCGTCGGCGAGCGCGTGCTCGTCGTGCACTACGCGCCCTCCGACGTGGGCTTCATGGCGTTCGCCTATGCGCGCGCCGGACGTGACGTGCCCCAGACGCACGTCGTCGACACGTTCTACCTGGCGCGGAAACTCATTCCGAACATCCCCAACTATTCGCTCGAGACCCTGGCCAAGACGCTCGGGTTGCCCGAGCCGACGCACAGGGCGCTGCCCGACGCCATCGCCACGCGCGCGCTGTTCGAAGTATGTGTCACGCGCTTGGGCGCCCCGGAGGAGGTTCCGTTCGGCAGCGTGCTCGCGCAGACCGGAGCGCCGCTCACGCTGGAGGAGTTCTCGCAGATCCCACTCACGCTGCCGGAGATTCTCGTGCCGGTCGATCTCGCCATCGCCAACGGCCTCGACGTGACGCTCACGTACCGCGGCGGCTCCAAGGGGGGAATGCCGCGGCGCGTGACGCCTTCGCACTACTTCGCGCGGCAGGGGCACGTGTTCCTCGAGGGCTACTGCCACTTGAGCAAGGAGATGAAGTCGTTCCGCATCGACCGCATCGAGAGCGTGAGCGTGGTGGAAATCGCGCCCGCCTAGCCGCGTCTTGTCGGCGAGTTCACGCGGCCCCGGCCGTGAACTCGTATGCTGGTTGCCGACCCGCCAGGAGAGACCGTCATGCGCCGTGTGATCTGGATCGTGTTTGCCCTGCTCTCGATGAGCGTTTCCGCCTTCGCCGCCGAGCCCCAGAAAGGCCAGCCGGTGTCGCAACCCAACCGCGGCGGGCCGCCCCACCCCGAGCTCATGCAGCAGTACTACTTCGTGCTGTTGTACCGAGGGGACAAGGCAGAGGCGATTTCGCCCGACAGCGCGGGCGCGATTCAGGCGGGGCACATGGCCAACATCCAGCGCCTGGCCGAAGAGAAGAAGATGGTGCTCGCCGGGCCGTTCACGGACGACACGCCGCTGCGTGGCATTTTCATCCTGCAGGCAGCCTCGATGGAGGAAGCCAAGCAGCTGTGCGACAGTGATCCGGCGATCCAGGCCGGGCGCCTGCGCGCCGAGATCCATCCCTGGTATGGGCCGCGCGGCATCAAGACCGCGTTCGACGAGAAGTACAAGCTCAAGCCGGACGCCGGGTCGCGTTGACCCTCGTCCAAAGCGGGTGCTAGCCTCGATCCAGCAGCCCGCCCGTCGTTTTCCCCGCGCCGTCCATTCCGAGGAGCCTTCATGGCGGACACCGCCGCATCCACCGAAACGCGGGACGTCCAAGCGGTCGAGAAGCTGAATCAGGCGCGCCAGACGATCCTGACCCAGGTGCGCAAGGTGATCGTGGGCCAGGATGACGTGGTCGAGCATTTGCTCACCGCGCTCTTCGCCAACGGGCACGTGCTGCTCGTGGGCGTGCCTGGCCTCGCCAAGACGCTCCTCATCCGCACCATCGCGCGCGTGCTCGACCTGCAGTTCAGCCGCATTCAGTTCACTCCCGACCTCATGCCGTCCGACATCACCGGCACCGAGGTGCTCGAAGAGCGCGACGGCAAGCGGGTGTTCCGCTTCATCAAGGGTCCGGTGTTCGCCAACATCGTGCTGGCCGACGAGATCAACCGCACGCCGCCCAAGACACAGGCCGCGTTGCTCCAGGCCATGCAGGAGCACGAGGTCACGGCCGGCGGCCAGACGCACAAGCTCGACCTGCCGTTCTTCGTGCTGGCGACACAGAACCCGATCGAGCTCGAAGGCACCTATCCCTTGCCCGAAGCGCAGCTCGACCGCTTCATGTATCAGGTGCTGGTCGGCTATCCGAGCGCGGCCGACGAAGAGCGCATCGTGGCTGAGACCACGGGGGCGGCGGAGGCCAAGCTCGAGCCCGTGCTCTCGGGCGCCGAGATCATGGAGTTGCAGCGGCTGGTGCGCCGCGTCCCGGCAAGCGAGCACGTGGTGCGCTACGCGGTCGAGCTGGCGCGCTCGACCCGTCCCGGCGATCCCAAGGCTCCCGAGTTCGTCAACCGCTGGCTCGCCTGGGGCGCGGGGCCGCGTGCCTCGCAGTACATGATTCTCGGCGCCAAGACGCGCGCCGTGCTGAACGGGCGTTATGCGCCCGGTGTCGATGACGTGCGCGCCGTCGCGCCGGCGGTGCTGCGCCACCGGCTGGTGACCAATTTCAACGCCGAAGCGGACGGTGTGAAGCCCGACCGCATCGTGAGCGATCTCCTGACCCAGACGAAGGAGACCTAGTTTTTTGACGCATCGAGAAACGCGATGCTAGCCTGAAGTCGCCTCAACCCGCCGAGCCGCCCGATCGAGAGATCGAGCGGCCTTTGGTGTTCCGAGGAGTCTCGTGCCCGCTTTCCTTTCGTCTTCGCCCAGCCTGTCGCGCCGCTATCTCGATCCCGGGGTGGTGTCCCGGCTCGGGTCGCTCGACTTGAGGGCCCGGCTCGTGGTCGAGGGCTTCATCTCCGGGCTCCACAAGAGTCCGTTTCACGGATTCTCGGTGGAGTTCGTCGAGCACCGGCCTTACATGCCAGGCGATCCGCTGCGCAACGTGGACTGGAAGGTGTACGCCAAGTCGGATCGTTTCTACGTCAAGCAATACGAGGACGAAACCAACCTCCGCGCCTACTTGCTGCTCGATCATTCGGCTTCGATGGGCTTTCGCTCCAAGGAGGCCTCGGTATCAAAGTTCGAGTACGCGCGCACGCTGGCGGCGGCATTGGCCTACTTGCTCCTCGGGCAGCAGGACGCCGTGGGCTTGCTGACCTTCGCCGACACCGTGGGCGCGTTCGTTCCGCCACGCGGCACGCGCTCGCACTTGGAAGCGCTCCTGCGCGAGATCGACCGCGTGCGCCCGACGGGGAAGACCGCGCTCGGCGCCACGCTGCACGCACTGGCCGAGCGGGCGCGCCGGCGCGGCCTGGTCGTTCTCTTCTCCGATCTCATGGCCGATCCGTCCGAGGTGCTCTCGGGCATCCGCCACTTCCGCCACCGCCGCCACGAGGTGATCCTCTTCCACCTCCTGGACCCCGCCGAGTGGTCGTTCGACTTCAAGGACGCTTCGACGTTCGTCGACGTCGAGACGGGTGAGGAAGTGTCGCTCGAGCCCTGGCAGTTCCACACCACGTATCGCAAGGCGGTGCGCTCCTGGTCCGAGCGCTATCAGCGCGAGTGCGGCGAGCAGCACGTGGACTACGTGAGGCTCACGACCGATCTGCCCTACGACGTGGCGCTCCTCCGCTATCTCGAGAAGCGCCGGCGGCTCTTCTGAGGATCGCGCGGCCGTGACTTTCCTCAATCCCTTCTTCCTCTTCGGTCTTCTGGCCTCGGCCGTGCCGGTGCTCATTCACCTGCTCACACGGCGGCGGCCCAAGCGGGTCGAGTTCTCCTCGGTCGAGTTCCTGCGCGAGGTGCGCCTGGCCGAGATGCGCCGCTTCCGCCTGCGCGAGTGGCTGCTTCTGTTGTTGCGCGCGCTCGCGGTGGCGGCGCTGGCATTGGCGCTGGCGCGACCGGCGGTGCGCGGGGCGGCGGGCGGCGGTCGCGGCGCGACCACGGCCTTCCTGCTCATCGACAAGAGCTACTCCATGCGCACGCAAGAAGGGGATCGGACACTCTTCGATCGGGCCAAAGCGCGCGCCCTCGAAGTGCTCGACGCGCTCGAGGCCGAGGACCGCGTGCAGGTCATGACCTTCGACACGCGCGCCCGCGCCCTCTTCCCCGAGCCGCTCGAGGACCATGGACGCGCGCGCGCGGCCATCGAAGCGCTCGAGCCCGGCTCGGCGACCACGGACCTCGAAGCCGCGCTCTCGAGCGCCATCGACGCCCTGACGCGCGCCCCGGCACTCCATCGCCAGCTCTACGTGTTCACCGACCTGCAGCGCGCGGGACTGGCGCGCGAGGCGCCGGCGCGCACGCTGCCGCCCGGTCTCGGCGTCACCTTCCTGGCCGCGGGCGGACCCACAGCACCCGCCAATCACGCGGCCAGCGGGGCGCGCTATCGCTCGGGCGAGACCCCTGCGGTGCAAGTGGGCGTGCGGGCTTTCGGTGACGAGCATGGCGATGCCTCCCTGGGCTCGATGAACACGTCGCATGACGTGCCGGTGACGATTCGCGCCATGACCTCGCCCGGCAACTGGCGCGAAGCGGGACGCGGCTTCGTGCCGCTTCCGGGCGCAGAGGGATCGGCGCTCGTCATCTGCCGCCAGCCCATCGATGTCGCGGGCGAGGCGGTGCTCGGCGACGACGCGCTCGACTTCGACGACCATCGCGTGTTCGCGGCCGGACAGACCGGGGCGACGCATCTCGCGTACGTCTCGGGTGAAGCCAACGATCCGCTGGCATTGGCGCTTCAGGCGGGAGAGGAATCGGGCCGCGTGACCGTGGCCAAGCTCGCGCCCGAGAACGTGACCTCGACCTCGCTCGCCGGCAAGGACGCCGTGGTGCTCGACGATGTGGGCGCGCTCGGCGAGGGCTCGCTGCAGGCCGTGGTCGACTTCGCGCGCGCCGGGGGCGGCGTGCTCCTCGTGCTCGGCCCGCACACCGATCCCCAATTCACCAACGGACGATTGTTCGAAGCCCTCGGCGGCATGCAGATCGTGGGTGCCCAGCCCATCAAGGCCGAGCGCGGGGCGTGGGCGCTGCGCCGCTCTGCCGTCGGTCACCCGGCGCTCAGCGGATTTCCCGACGCGGTCGGCGAGGCCATCTCGCAAGCCAAGTTCACGAGCGCCTGGCGCGTGAACCCGGGAAGCGAAGGGCGCGTGCTCGCGAGCTTCGCGCCCGACTTGCCGGCCTTGCTCGAACGCGAGCGCTTGCTCGTCTTCACTTCCGACGCGGCCGGCGCCTGGTCCGACTTTCCGTTCTCGGGCTCGTTCCTGCCGTTCTGGCTGCAGTCGTTGGCCGCGCTCGCGCAAGGGAACTCGCCCGATCTCCTTCCTGGCGAGCGCCTCGACCTGCCCGCGCCGCCCGGCGGCGCGCAGGCGGTGTGGACCCTGCGCGCGCCTTCGGGCCAGGAGATTCCGCTGCAAGCGCGCCTGGCCGAGGGCTCGACGCGCTTGCTCTCGCCGCCGCTCGAAGACGCAGGCTTGTACCTCGTCCTCGCCTCGGGCAAGCCGCTGCGCGCGGTCGCCGTGAATCCCGACTTGCGCGAATCCGATCTCTCGCGTCTCTCGCCCGCCGAGGTGACGGCGCGCTGGCGTTCGCTTCGCGCCCAAGTCGTGCCCCTCAGCGCCAACGCCGTGCGCGCCGTGCGCGAGGGGCGCTACGGCCGCGAGATGTGGCGCGAGTTCTTGATCCTAGCCCTCCTGTTCCTCGCCGCCGAGACGGTGCTCGGGCGCCTGTGGGGCTCGCGCTCGGCGAGCGGCGAGGCGGGGGGGAGCGCGACCACCGACCTTCCGCGCGCCCGGGCGAGCGGCACGCGATGAACGCCACCGCCGCCGACCGCTCGCTGCGCGGTCCGGTGGGAGCCCGGCACGCGCCGGCCGAGCTCGTGAGCGTGGCGCGCGAGCTCCCCGGGCTGCGTGAGACGGTGCAAGCGCTCGCGGCTCCCGGCGTTTCACGCCTCGTCTGGAAAGGGCTCGCGGGCGGAGAGCGCGCCTGGCTTCTCGCCGGTTTGGCGCGCGAGAGTGGCCGCACCGTGCTCTGGGTCCATCCCGACGCCGAGCGCGCCGACACCGCGCGCGAGGATCTCGAGCTCTTCCTCGACACCGACGAGATCCTCTATTTCCCCGAGCCCGAAACACTGCCGTACGAATCGCGTTCGCCGCATCCCTCGTTGCTGGCGCAACGCCTGGAAGCGCTCTACACGCTCGCCGATCCCGATGCCCGGGCGGCGGGACGCGTGATCGTGACCACGGTGCGGGCGCTGGCGCAGCGCGTGCCGAGCGCGGCGCAATTGTGGCGCGCGCGCCTTCCCCTGCATGTCGGCGAGAGCTTCGACCTCGAGAGTCTCACCGGCCGCCTCGTCGCCCTGGGCTACGAGCGGCGACCCATGGTGAGCGCGGTGGGAGAGTTCGCGGTGCGTGGCGGCATCGTGGACGTGTTCGCGCTCGGCTCAGACGATCCCTGGCGCCTCGAGTTCGACGACCAAGTGCTCGCGTCGCTCCGGCGCTTCGATCACACGAGCCAGCGCTCGGTCGAGGGCATGACGGCCGCCGTGGTCCTGCCGCGCTTCGAGGTGGCGCTCCTGCCCGAGGACTTGCCGAGCGTGCACGAGCGGCTCTCGAGCGCGCGCGGCGTGGCGGCCTCGGAGGGCGGGCTCGACATCGACGAGCTGGGCTTGCTCCACGAGGGCGTCGAGCGCCTCGCCGGCTACTACGACCAGGACCTCGTGCCGTTCCCGGCGCTCTTGCCGGCTGACGCGATGTGCGTGCTCGATCGCCCCGACCAGCTCGAAGCGCGCGGCCGGGCCTTGGACGGCGAGATCCGGCACCACTACGAAGAAGCGCTCGTACCGTATCCCTTGCTCTCGCCGCCCGAGGATCTCTATCTCGAAGGCGTGGCCGCGATCGCCCACGCGGCCCAGGGCGACACGCTCGTGATCGCGGGCCCTGCCGGAGCGAGCGAGGCTGTCGGCGGCCCGGCGGGCCGCGCCTGGACCTGGAGCGTGCGGCTGCCGGAAGCCTTCGGGCGCCGGCTCGATCTCTTGCGCGCACACTTGGCCCGCCTGCACGAAGAGGGGCTTCGCATCGTCATCCTGTGCGACAACGAGGGGCAGCGCGATCGCCTCTCCGAGCTGATCGGCCCCACGGCGGCCGTGCTCGAAGTGGGCATTCTCTCCTCCGGCTTCGCCATCGCCGAGGCCGGCCTCGCGGTTCTCACCGATCACGAGATCTTCGACCGTCCGCGCCGGCGCGTGCGCCGCCGCAGGAAGACGGGCGGGCTCTCGCTCGCCGAATTGAACGCGCTCGAGCCCGGCAACTACGTGGTCCACGCCGATCACGGCGTCGGCATCTATCGCGGCCTCCGGCGCCTCACCGTGGACGGCCAGGAGACCGACTGCCTCGAGCTCGCCTATGCCGCGGGCGACAAGCTCTTCGTTCCCGTGACGCAGCTCTCCTTGGTGAGCCGATGGGCGAGCGAAGAGGGCGCTCAACCCTCGATGCATCGGCTGGGGACGACGACCTGGGCGCGCACCAAGGCGAAGGCCAAGAAAGCCATCCAGGAGATGGCCGAGGAATTGCTGCGCTCTTACGCCGAGCGCCAGTCGCGTCCCGGCTTCGCGTTTCCCCCCGACACGGAGTGGCAACGCGAGCTGGAAGCGGCTTTCATCTACGAAGAAACACCCGACCAGCGTCGCGCGGTCGAGGAGGTCAAGGCCGACATGGAGCGCCCGCGGCCCATGGACCGGCTGGTGTGCGGCGACGTGGGCTACGGCAAGACCGAGGTCGCGGTGCGAGCCGCGTTCAAAGCCGTGCAGGCGGGCAAGCAGGTTGCGGTCCTCGTGCCGACGACCATCCTCGCCCAGCAGCACTGGCAGACGTTCCGCGAGCGGCTCGCCGATTTTCCGGTGCGCATCGAAGTGCTGTCCCGCTTCCGCTTGCCCAAGGAGCAGAAGGACGTGGTCGAGCGTTTGGGCAAAGGCGAGGTGGACTTGGTGATCGGAACCCACCGCCTGCTCTCCAAGGACGTGCGCTTCCACGATCTCGGGCTGGTGGTGATCGACGAAGAGCAGCGTTTCGGCGTGGCACACAAGGAGCGTTTGCGTCAGATGCGCCGCCAGGTCGACGTGCTCACGCTCACCGCCACGCCCATCCCGCGCACCCTCCATTTCTCCATGGCGGGCGCGCGCGACATGTCGATCATCGAGACCCCGCCCCGCGACCGCCAGCCCGTGCACACCGAGGTCGCCGAACTCACCGACGATCTCATCGTGGACGCGCTCCTGCGCGAGGTCGACCGCGGCGGCCAGGCGTTCTTCGTCCACAACCGCGTCGAGAGCATCGATCGCTCCGCCATCCACCTCGCCAAGATCCTGCCTCAGCTCCGCTTCGCCATCGCGCACGGGCAGATGCGCGAGCGCGCGCTCGAGAAGGTGATGCTCGATTTCTACGAGAAACGCCACGATGTGCTCGTGTGCACGATGATCGTCGAGAACGGGCTCGACCTGCCCAACGTGAACACGCTGATCGTGGACCGCTCGGAGAATCTCGGGCTCGCGCAGCTCTATCAGCTGCGTGGCCGGGTCGGGCGGTCGCGGGCACGCGCCCACGCCTACTTCCTCGTGCCGCCGCGGCGCGCGCTCACCGAGGATGCCGAGAAGCGTCTCAAGATCATCGAGGCTTTCGACGACCTCGGCGCCGGCTTCAAGATTGCGCTCAAGGATCTGGAGATCCGCGGCGCCGGCAACCTGCTCGGCCCCGAGCAGAGCGGCTTCATCCTGGGACTGGGATTCGATCTCTACGTGAAGCTGCTCGAGGAGACGATCGCCGATCTCAAGGGCGTGCCGCTCGAGGAGACGCTCGAGCCGCGCTTGCACACAGATCGTCCAGCGTTCCTTCCCGAGAGCTATGTGCCCGACGACGAGCAGAAGCTCGAGCTGTACCGACAGCTCGCGGTGGCGCGCCGTCCGGAGCGCGTGGACGAGCTGGAAGCGGAGCTGGCCGATCGCTTCGGTCCGCCGCCCAAGCCGGCGCGCCAGCTGCTCGAGCTCAGGCGCTTGCGCCTGCTCGGCGCGCGCGCGCGTGTCTCGCGTCTCTCGATCGTCGAAGGAACGCTCGAGCTCTTCCTCGATCAGCCGCTCAAGCCCGAGGAGATCCACGCCGTGCTCACCAGCACGCACTTGCCGCTCGAATTTCTCTCCGGACGCGAGATGGGCATGCGGCTCAAGACGAGCAAGGACACCGTGGTGACCGAGGCCAGAATCCTATTGGAGGCCTTGGTGGCGTGTGGTAGCGTCCGTCCCAAGTGATTGGAAATGCCAAGCCAATGATCCTTCGCACCGGCGCCGCCGCGCGCCCTCTCGCGCTCCCGCTC
>DATFWU010000119.1:0-4183 GCA_035259005.1 Candidatus Eiseniibacteriota bacterium | reverse complement strand
AAGCCGAAGCGGCGCGTGCCTCGCATGCCGCCGCGGTCATCGATGTCCTTCGCGCCACCAGCACCTTGGCGCGCGCCTGGTCACAGGGCGCGCGCGAAGTTTTGTTCTTCGACAGCCCAGACGAAGCTCGAGCCGCCCGGCGTCGCGTGCCGGGACGTGTCTTGTTGTGTGGCGAGCGGCAGGGCAAGCGCCTGCGCTCGTTCGATCTCGGCAACTCGCCCTTCGAGTACGAGCGCGTACGCGTCGCCGGCACGGTGCTGCTCTACACCTCGACCAACGGCTCGCGCGCCTTCCTGGCGACGCGCGGCGCCGAGGTGCAGTGGGCGGTGGCGTTCGTCAACATGGAGGCCTCGGTGGCCAAGGCGGCGGCGTGGCTCGAGGCGCGCGCGCGCAGCGGCGCGCCGATGCCGCCCGAGGGCGCGGCCGACTTGTGGATCGTGTGCGCCGGCAAGGAGGGCCAAGACTCGGAGGAAGACACCGCCTGCGCCGGGCGCTTCGCGCTCGGCATCCTGCAGCGCCTGGCGGCCGCCGGTGTCGCCGTCGAGATGGCGGCCGAGGGCCAAACACTCGCCTCGGCGCCCGAGACCGAGATGGAGACGCGCGATCTGGTCACCGCCTCCGAGCACGGACGCTATCTCACCTCGCTCGGCCTCGAGTACGAGAAAGACGTCGAGTGGTGCGCGCGCTGGGATCTTCTCGACTGTGTTCCGGAAGGCTCGGGCGGAAGGCTGGTCTCGAACTCATCGACGTGAGTGCGTAGAAATTGGGTCTGCCCGCTTCAAGGCGGGTACACCTAGGATTTCGATCGCAATTCCATCCGCGCTACGCCGCCTTGTTCTGCTGCCTCTTGGCCGCCGCCATGGCGAGAAGCCTCTTTATGTCTTCGATGGTGAACGGCTTGGCCACGATGGCGTCGGCGCCGTCACGACGGCTCGCGTCGCCCACGATCTCCTCGCCCCAGCCGGTGATCCACGCCAGCGGCACGTGCGCGTCCACCGCGCGCAGCGCCCGCGAGAATTCCCAGCCCGACATGCCCGGCATCCCCAGGTCCGTGAGCACGAGGTCGTAGCGCCCGGGCTGGACGTCGGCCAGCGCCCGCTCCGCCGACGAGTGGCGCGTCACACGGTGGCCCAAGGTCTCGACGATGTCGGCGAGGAGATCGAGCACCGCCGGCTCGTCGTCGACCGCCAGCACCGAGAGCGTGTGATCGGGCTCGGCCAGTGGGGCGGACGGCGAGTCGGGAGCCAGCGCGAGGGGAGGCGGCGCCGAAGCGCGCGGGAACACCATGGTGATTCTCGTCCCGTGCCCGGGGACGCTCTCGATCGTGGTGCGGCCGCGGTGCCGTCCGACGATGCCGTACACCATGGTGAGGCCGAGGCCGGTGCCCTTGTCGCCCTTGGTGGTGAAGAAGGGATCGAACACGCGGCTCTTCGTCGCCTCGTCCATGCCGATGCCGTCGTCCTCGACCGAGACCGTGACCTCCTCGCCCGTGGCGCGGGCGCGCACCACGATCTGACCGCCCTTGGGCAGAGCGTCGACCGCGTTCAACAAGAGATTCATGAACACTTCGCGCAACTCGCTCGAGCGCCCCTCGACCCACGCGCCCGGCTCGCTCTCGACCTTCACACGCACCGCCTTGCCCTCGGCCTGCATCTCGTTTTCCCAGCGCGGGCGCGCGAACTCGACGGCGTCCCTGGCCAGGCGGTCCACGTCCACGATCTCGAAGGCGACGGGATCGCCGCCGATCGAGAACTCGCGCAGGCGCCGCACGGTGTCGGCGCCGTCCTGGGCCACGACCTCGACCACGTCGAGCGCCGACTCGAGCGCCGCCGGAGTCAGGCGGCCCTCCTGCGACTGGCGGCGCAAGAGCTGGGCGCGGCCGAGGATGGCGCCCAGCACGTTGTTGAACTCGTGCGCCACGCCCGACGCGAGCTCGCCGGCCATGCGCAGGCGCTCCGAGCGCACGAGCTGGTCGCGCGTGCGCTCCAGCTCCTCGGACGCGCTCTGCAGCCGCTGGCGCAGCTGCTCGGCCTCGAGGGCGGCGGCCAGGTGGCCGGCGAGGGCGCGCACCACGTCGACCTCGGAGGGCGGGAAGGCCGCGGGGCGCGGCGACACGAGGAGCAGGGCGCCGCGCGAGCCCTCGGCCAAGGCCAGCGGCACGACCAGCGCCGAGCGCGCGCCCATGGCGACGAGCCCCCAGGTGAAGGGCTCGGTGGCCGCGTCGAGGCTCAGGCGTAGCGGCGTGGTGCCGTCGGCCGGCAGCCCGTCGAGCACGCCCGCGCCCAGAGTCGATCCCGGCGGCAGGCCGTTCCAGGCTTCCACCGGATCGAAATGCCGGAAGGCGAGACGACCCTCGTCCTCGGGCACGGCGAGGGCCACGCCGTCGCACTCCGTGATGACGCGCAGCTCCGCCGCCACGGTGCCGAAGACGGTGGCCAGCCCCTGCGAGCGCCTGGCGCCCTGAGCGATGGCCACGACCGCGGCGACCGCCCGGCGCAGAGCGCCCGCTTCCTCCTGCGCGCGCCGGCGCGCTTCGGAGAGCCGCGACGCCATGAGGTTCATCGATTCGGCGAGCGCGCCCAGCTCGTCCGAGGCGCGCACCGGAATGCGGCGGTCGAGCTGGCCGGCGGCGATCTCCTCGGCGAGACCGCTGGCCTCGCGCAGTGGACGGACGACGAAGCCGACCAGGAACAGAGCCGCGGTGATTCCCAGGGCGAGCACGATGAGCAGGACGACGAGGCCGAGCCGGCCCACGGTCTCCACCTGGCGCTCGAGGCGCACCGTGGAGACGGCCACGCGCACCCAGCCCACGGGCTCCGTGTGCTCCTCGTCGGTTTCGCCCTCGGCGTTCCAGCCGTAGAGCTCGCGCGCTTCGACCTCGTGCGGATCGCTGCGCGGGACGTCGCGGGTCACGGGCGCGGCGTAGATGCGAAGCTGAACGCCCTCTTCCGCGGGCACGACGAGCCGCTCGGGCATGCCGGCCGCGCGCGGGTCGATGACCGGGGGCGCGGACTTCCAGATCAGGTTGTCCTTGATGCGCTGGGCGAGCACGGTGCCGTTGGGACGGAGGAATTGCACCGCCACCACGTCGGCCTCGAGCGTGGTGCGGCCGGCCTCGCGCGTGAGCTCGAGGGCATCGCCGAGCAGCACCGTGGTCTCGGTGCGGTGCGCAAGGAAGCGGGCGAGCGAGCGGCCTCGGTCGTCGAGCTCGCCGAAGAGCCACTGGTGCGCGAACGACAAGAAGGTGACGTAGAAGGCGAAGCCGGTGACCAGGACGCAGCCGGCCACCACGCCCGAGAGGCGGGGACGGATGCCGGCGAGAAGGCGGCCGGGGCGGCCCACGACGGGAGAGGAGCGGGTCACGGCAGCACCTCGACGCTGGCCGGGAGGCGCGGAACCTCGCGGCCCATGGCCTTGGCCGTGGCCTGATTGATCACCAAGCGCGCCTCTCGCTCGCGCGCCACGGGAATGTCGCCGGCGTGCTCGCCCGAGCGGATGCGGCGCACGGCCAGGGCGGCGCGCTCGCCCGCGCGCTCGTAGTCGGGCTCGAGCCCCGCGTAGGCGCCGGCGCGCACCAGCGCGTCGGAGAAGACGAAGAGCGGCCGGCGCGTGCGCAAGGAGAGCTCGAGCAGGAAGTGGAACGCCTCGGGCGCGGCCAGCACCGGATCGGCCGGCATCCACAGCGCGTCCACGTGCGAGCAGACGTCGCGCGCCGTGCGCGCGAGCTCCCCGAGATCGGCGACCGGCGCTTCGACCAGCTCGAGGCCCGAGGCGGCCGCCGCGGCGCGGGCGGACGCGAGCAGGCGCGCGCCGGCCACGGGGCCATAGAAAAATCCAATGCGGTGCGCGTCGGGCACGGCTTGGCGCAGGGCTTGGAGCTCGTCTTCGGGCGTCACCTCGGTGCGCACGCCGGTGATCCAGGCGCCGGCCAAGTCGTGCTCCTCGGGGTTCTGCACCGCGCAGTACACGATGGGCACGCGCGGCAAGTGGTCGCGGGCGAAGACGGCGGCCTTGAGCCCGATCGCCACCACGGCGTCCGGGTGTGTCTCGCGCACGCGGCGCGCGATCTCGGCCGCCGTCCTCTCGCCGCACGAAAGATCGACGAGCGGGCCCGCGCAGGCGCGCTGAAAGCCTTGGGCGGCGTCGTTGTAGGCGTCGAGGCCGCCGGAGCGCAGGAGGATCA
>DATFWU010000118.1:0-5267 GCA_035259005.1 Candidatus Eiseniibacteriota bacterium | reverse complement strand
GGAGGAAGGCATGGCGATTCGGAAGGTCGGCGTCGTGGGGCTCGGGCTCATGGGGAGCGGCATCGCGCAGGTGTGCGCGCAGGCGGGCGTTCCCACGGTGGCCCGCGAGGTGGACCAGGCGCTCGTCGACAAGGGCGTCGGGCGCATCAAGAAGCTCCTCGACGACGGCGTCGCCAAGGGCAAGGTCGAAGCGTCGGTGCGCGACCACACGCTGGCCAGCTTGAAGGGCACGACCAAGGTCGACGACCTCGCCGACTGCGATCTCGTGATCGAGGCCATCGTCGAGAATCTGGACGCCAAGCGTGCTTTGTATGGCTCCCTCGACAAGGTGACCAAGCCCGAGACCATCTACGCCTCGAACACCTCGTCACTGTCGGTCACCGAGATGGCCGCGGGCACCGAGCGCCCTGGACGCTTCGTCGGGCTCCACTTCTTCAACCCGGTTCCGCTCATGAAGCTGGTCGAGGTGGTGAGCACGATCGTAACCGAGCCCCAAGTCCTCACCGAGGTGAAGGGGTTCGTGGCACAGATCGGCAAGACCGCCGTCTCGACCGGCGACACCACCGGCTTCGTGGTGAACCGCCTGCTCGTCCCTTACTTGCTCGACGCGATCCGCATGCTGGAAGCCGGCGTGGCGACGCGCGAGGATATCGACAACGCCATGAAGCTGGGCTGCGGCTATCCGATGGGCCCGCTCACCCTGCTCGACTTCGTGGGGCTCGACACCACCTATTACATCGCCAACATCATGTTCGACGAGTTCAAGGAGCCGAACTTCGCTCCCCCGCCGCTGCTCAAGCGCATGGTGCTGGCGGGGCATCACGGACGAAAGAGCGGCCGCGGCTTCTACGACTATTCGCCAAAGAGCTGATCGGAGGATGAACGTGGACCAGAAGGACGTGGTGTTCCTCGCGGGCGCGCGCACGCCGATGACGGAGTGGATCGGCGGCAAGCGCGGCGACGGCAAGCCGGGCGGTGCTCTGGCGTCGGTGTCGGCCATCGATCTCGGCGCCATCGCGGCCAAGGAGGCGGTGAAGCGCGCCGGCCTCGAGCCGGCCGACATCGAGCACGTGATCATGGGCAACGCCCTGCAGACGAGCGGCGACGCGCTCTATGGCGCGCGCCACGTCGCCCTCAAGGCCGGCATGCCCAAGGAGACGCCAGCACTCACCGTGAACCGCCTGTGCGGCTCGGGCATTCAGTCGATCGTCGAAGCCGCGCACCTCTTGAAGCTCGGTGAGGCCAACCTGGTCGTGGCCGGGGGCATGGAGAATCTCTCGCAGGCGCCCCACGTCCTGCGTGGCCTGCGCGTGGGGCTCAAGCTCGGGCAGGGCCAGCTCGAGGACTCGCTCATGGTCTCGCTCCTCGATACCTCGTGCGGCTGCTACATGGCCCAGACCTCGGACAACCTGGCGCGCGAGTACCACATCTCGCGCGAGGAGCAGGATGATTTCGCCCACCGGAGCCATACCCTGGGCACCCACGCCGTGGCCTCGGGACGCTTCGCCGAGGAGATCGTGCCCGTGCCCCTGCCGACCAAGAAGGGCGACCCGGTGGTGGTGAGAGACGACGACCACTTCGTGCCCAATCCCTCGCGCGAGGCGCTGGGCAAGCTGCCCCCCGCCTTCGGCCCCGAGTCGTTCGTCACCGCGGGCAACGCGTCGGGCATCGTGGACGGCGCGGCCGCCATGGTCGTGGCCACCGCCGAAGAGGCCGATAAACGCGGGAAGAAGCCGCTCGGCCGGGTGGTCTCGTGGGGCTACGTCGGCGTCGAGCCCAAGCACATGGGCATCGGGCCGGTCCCGGCGATTCGCAAGGCCCTCGAGCGCGCCGGCCTCCCGATCGGCGACGTCGATCTCTTCGAGATCAACGAGGCCTTCGCGGGGCAGTATCTGGCGGTCGAGAAATGCTTGAAGCTCGACCGCGAGAAGGTCAACGTGAACGGAGGCGCCATCGCGCTCGGGCATCCGCTGGGCGCGACCGGCACGCGACTCGTGTACACGCTTCTGGTCGAGCTCGCGCACCGCGGCAAGAAGACGGGCGTAGCCGCGGCCTGTATCGGCGGCGGCCAGGGCATCGCGATGGTCGTGCAGACCTAGTTCGTTTCCGGGAGAAAGCATGGCGGGAGAGCGCGGACTCACGTTGGCGGCCATCGACATCGGCACCAACTCCATCCACATGGTGATCTCCCGGGCCACGGGCAAGGACATCGAGGTCGTGGACCGCGAGCGCGAGGTCACGCAGGTGGGCCGCGGATCGTTCGTGGGCGGCCGGCTGCGCGCCGAGGCGGTGAACGAGACCTTGGCCGCGCTCGCCCGCTTCGCCCGCCTGGCGCGAAGCCACCAGGTGGACCGCATCCTCTGCACCGCCACCGCCGCGGTGCGCGAAGCCAGAAACGGCGGACGCTTCGTGCGCGAGGCCCGGCGACTCACCGGGGTCACGCCGCGCATCATCCCGCCCGAAGAAGAAGGCCGCCTCAACTACCTCGCCATCCGCAGCTCGCTTGCCTTGGGCGAGGAGACGTCGCTCATCGTCGACATCGGCGGCGGCAGCGTGCAGCTCGTGGCCGCCAACGCGCAGAAGATCCTGCGCGTGCGCGGAGCACCGCTGGGCGCGCTTCGGCTCACCGAGCGCTTCCTCTCCGAGGATCCGCCCTCGCGACGGGCGCTGGCGCGCCTCACGCGCCACATCCGAAAGACCGGCAAGCCCGCGCTCGAGTCGATGCGCGAGCTCAAGCCGGTGCGCGTCTACGGTTCGTCGGGGGCGATCCACGCGCTCGCCCAAGCCTGCGCCTGGCGCGAGACGGGAAGCGGCATCGAGCAGCTGAACGGCTATTTCCTGCCCCTCGCCTCGCTCGTCCGGCTCACCAAGGATCTCGAGCGCATGCCGTATCCCGAGCGCAACAAGCTGCACGGCTTGGACGCGCGCCGCGCCGAGATCGTGCTGCCGGGCGCCCTCGTCCTCGTGCACGTGATCAAGACCATCGGCGCCCACGGCATCACGCTCTCCGACGCCAGCGTGCGCGAGGGCCTGGTCATCGATTACGTGGCCCGCCACGGCAAGGAGATCGAGGAGCTCAAGGGCGTGGACGATCTGCAGCGTCGGAGCGTGCTTCGCCTGCTCGCCAAGTTCGGCGAGGACGGACCGCATCCGCGCCACGTCGCCAAGCTCTCGCTCGCTTTGTTCGACGGGCTCGCCTACAAACACGAGCTCGGCGAGGACGGGCGCCGGCTGCTCGAGCATGCCGCCCTCCTCCACGACATCGGCAACGTGATCGGACACGACGACCACGCCGCGCACTCGCAGTACATCATCAAGAACGGCAATTTGCGCGGGTTCTCGCCCGAGGAGACGGAGATCATCGCCGCCGTGGCGCGCTATCACGGCAAGAAGAAGCCCAAGAAGCGCGACGAGTCGCTGGCCGGTCTCGGCAAGTCGCAGCGCCGGCTGGTGAAGTGGCTGGCCGCTCTCTTGCGCATCGCCGAGGCGCTGGACCGAAGCCAATATCAGCTGGTCGAAGACGTGATCGTCACCCGCCAGCCCTCGCGCGTGACCATCTACCTGCGCGCCAAAGGCGACGTGCAGCTCGAGCTGTGGGCGACCAAGAGGCGTGTGGCGCTGCTCGAGGATCTGCTCGGCCGCTCGGTGCGCGTGGCGCGCGAGCGCCGCGTCAGTCGCTCGGAGGCGAAGGCGCGGGCGGCGCGGCGCGCAGGCGATCCGCGAACGAAGCCCATTCCGTCCGATGCCGAGCGCCCTCCGCGCGAAGCGCGGCGGCGCGCGAGCGAAGCGCCTGGGCCCGCCCCGCGTTCTCCCGCTTCGCCTCCCGGCGCGCCGCTCGCTCGAGGCGGGCCATCCAGACGGCGCGGTCCTGGTTTGCTCCCAAGGACTCCTGCAGAGCGCGGAGCACGCTGACCACCTTCGGCGTCCTCACGCCCCTGGCTTCGGCGAGCGTCTCTTCCCCGTAGCGCCACTTCTTGGCCCGGATGCGGGCTTGGTGCAGGATTTCGTCGCGCGGCTCGGCGAGGGCCTGGTCGAGGGCCGCGAGCGCTGCCTCGCGGCGCTTGGCGACCCGCGCTTGGACCTCCTCGAGAGGCGGCGTTCCGCTCCCGCGCTCGGGCGTGTCGTCGGACACCGTGCGCCGCAAGTGGGAGACCATCCGCTCGACCAAGGAATGATGGGCGGCGCGCTCGACCTTCTCGCGATCCCCTGGCAGACGCCGCCGAAGCCGCGTGGCCAGGGCGTCGAGCGCGGCGGCGTCCTCCCCCACCGCGTCTCCCAGCGCGCGATCGATCTGCTCCAGGCACACCTCGCGCTCACGCGCCGCACCCAGGCGCCGGCGCAGTCGCTTGAGCTCGCGCGCGGCCCGGCGGCGCGGCTTCCGCGCCAGCTCGCCCTGCCATACGTCGAGGATCGCGGCCAGCCGGCGCGTGGCGACGCGGGCGTCGTGCACCGCCTTCCCGTCCCCGCCGTGGCGAATACGGTGCGCGGCGTGCTGCAGATCATGGATCTTCTTTTCGAGATAAGCGCGCGGACCAGGGTCGCTCGAGGCCGGGGTGGAGACCAACGCGAGCGGCTGGCGAAGAGGTGCATCCATGGTGCCGATTCCGTTCTAGAAGCAGCGCTCCTTGGGGTGGACGCTCTCCATGGGGCGACCGCCCTCGTCATCGATCTCGCGCGGGCCGCTTTGCAGAATGGACGAGACGAGGCGGAAGAGGTCGTCGCTGACCTCGTCCACGGGTCGCGTGGCCTCCAGCGTCTCGAAACGGAACTCGCGGGCCAGCGAATCGAGCTCCTGGATCACGCGGCTCTGATAGTGGATGAACGACTCGTAGAGATCGTTCCCCATGGGCAGGTCCATGCCCGATTCCCAGTAGTCGAACCCGCCGCTGGCGAGCACGCGCGGCACCAGGTCCTGCGCCTCGATGCGCAGATAGAAGACGGCGTCCGGCTTGAGCGAGAACGAGTACACCTGCTTGATCCAGTCGGGATCGGCACCACGCACGATGGCGCGCGCGATGAGCGAGTACGTGTAGCGGTCGGTGAGCATGACGAATCCGGCGCGCAGCGCGGGCACGATCTGGCGCTCGAGGCGGTCGGCGAAGTCGGTCGCGTAGAAGAGATTGAAGGCGTCCGAGCCGAGCGTGTTGCCTTCCTTGGCCCGGCGGATGCCCTTGCTCGCGAGATCCGAGCGCGTGAGCCCGGTCTCGGCGACCGCGTAGCCCAGGCGTCCGAGCTGCGAGCGCAGCCGATTGACGTGCGTGGTCCGT
>DATFWU010000117.1:0-4230 GCA_035259005.1 Candidatus Eiseniibacteriota bacterium | reverse complement strand
GATGGTGACGGCGCCGATCGAGAGCACGTCCTGCTTGTCGAACACCGACTTGTAGGTCGTGCCGCCGTTCACCGACTTCCACACGCCACCGCTCGCCGAGCCGATGAAGATCGTGAGCCGGTTGCCCTCGTGCACGGCATCGAGAGCCGCGATGCGGCCGCTCATGGTGGCCGAGCCGATGTTGCGGCAGCCCAGGCCCGAGATGGTCTCGGAGTCGATCTTGGGCGCGTCGGCCGCGTGGGCCAACGGGGTGCTCAGAAAAACGGCGGCGGCGGATACGAGAATGCGCAAGCTCTTCATGGCTCAGTCCTTGTCGCGGAGAGAGACGCTGCCGGAGCGTGAGGTGGAAGCGGACGCGGGAGACGCTGCCGGAGCCGGGGTCTTGGCCGCGGGCATCTCGAAGCGCTGATCGTCGATGGGCACGTTGGCTTCGATCTTGTCGTAGGTGATCTTGGTGCGGTTGTCATTGCCCTTCACGCCGGTCTCGATCGAGAACGGAAGGTACCAGCCGGAGACTTCCTTGTAGTCACCCAGATAGGTCTCGGACTCTTGCGGCGCTCCGCGCACCATGCGCTTCACCTCGATCTTGATGGGAACGCCGGAGTCCTCGTCGAGATAGTAGGTGCGCGTGTCGCCATCTTTCTCGATCAAGCGAAGCTTGTAGGTGGCCGTGCCCTCGACGTCGTCGGTGCCGAGCGCTTCGACCTGATAGCCCTTCTTCTGGTAGCCGATCAGCGGATCGTCGAAATCGGAATCCTCGACGATGACTTTCATCTCGTCCTCGCCCAGGGTCTCGGGGTCCTTCTTGCCCTGGAAGGGAGAGATCTTCCATCCCGCCGTTCCGTTGTAGGCGTTGATCGCCGTCATGCCCTGGAGGGTGAACTCCTGCCGCACGTCATTCGGCCGCTTGTTCTCTCTCACGATGACGGCTTCGGTGCCGCCCGGGTTGGTCAGCTTGCCGGTGCGGCGCAGCGTGGTGACGGCCTGGATCTTGTCCATGCCGCCCACGCGCTCGACGTACTTGGCGATGATCTGATCGGCACTCGGCGTGCCGGACGCGGGCGCGGTGGCGAGCAACGCGACGCCGACGATGGGAGCGAAGAGCCACATGATTCACCTCGTGGAGATGCGGCAGACATCCGTGTACCGGCGCCGGGCGGCGCCGGGTCGGGGAAACGGGGGCATTGTGGCGCTGGCCGCACGAGGATGCAACAGCGGGATGTGGCTCCCGAGCGACTACTTCCCCGCCGCCAGCTCCTTGCGACGCTGGTTGAACTTGTCGCGAACCTGCTCGCGCTCCGACTTGAACTGGTCGCGGACCTTGTCAATTTCGGTCTTTTCCTTGTCGGCGAGCGCGGCCATCTCGGAATCCTCGTCGGCGTCGAGCTTCTGCATGGCGGGCGACTTCGTCGCCTCGACCAGCGTCTTCTTCTGGTCCTCGAGGCTCTTGATCTGCGGATCGTACTTGTCCTTGAGCGCCTTCACCTGCGCCTGCAGGGGATCGAGCTCGCTCTTGTACTGGTCGCGCAGCGTCTTCAGCTGATCTTCGATCTGCTTGATCTGCGGATTGTTGGCGGGCTGGTTCGCCATCACCTCGGGTGAAGCATGAGCGTTGGGCGCGCCGGGTGAGACTTTGTCGGGCGGGGCGGCGGCGACGGCGGTGCCCACGAGGAGGGCGATCGGAAGCACGCGGAGGAGGACGGAGCGCATGGAGCTTCTCCTTGGTCGGCCCTAGAGCGGTGCTCCCCCCTGCGGCAAAGCGCAGTATACGCTCCGTCCCTGCTTCGTGAAAACTAGTGGTGCACGAGCTCGAATCCGATGCCCGTCCCCATGCCCAGCATGTAGCCGAGGCGAATATTGAGGAGTGCCAGCGGCTCGAGGAGCCGGGCGCTCTCGAGCGGGCCCGCGTCGACGGCGTCGAAGCCGATGCCGCGCGCCAGCTCCAGCGTGTCCGACTTGGCACGCGCGTCGTCGGAGGCCACGAAGGCGGTGAGGCGCTGGTCGCCGACTCGTCCCGTGTCCATGTGCTGGGCGAAGATGGTGTTGAACGCCTTGGCGACGCGAGCCTTGGGCGCCTTCTTCTGCAGCTCCTCGGCGCCGCTGGTCGTGAAGCCCACCGCGAGCTTCAGCTGCGGGCCGAGCGCGTTCGTGACGTCGACCACCGTCTTGCTGTCGAGAGCATCGCCCACCGACTTCACCACTTCGTCGAGCGCCGCGAAGGGAACCGCGAGCACGACCATGTCGCCCCAGGCCGCCGTCTCGCGCTGCGCCTTCTTGTCCGATCCCACGGCCCTCACTTCGTATCCGGCCCGCTGGGCGCCGCGCGCGATGGCGCTGCCCACGTGGCCGTCTCCCAGAATGCCGAGCTTCTTCGCCGCCATGACCTCGCCTCCCCTGGTTGCCGTTTCGGGGCTCTTCGAACGATACTCCCGCACCACTGGCGCAGACCCAGGTTCTGCCACGAAGGAGCCAAGAATTGCCCTCGGCGCTCGCCTTGACCGGTTACTTCCTCGCCGCCTGCTTCGTCGTCTTCTTGCTCGTCTGGATCATCGCCGCCTTCTCCACCAAGCGGACGGTGCGGAGGAGTGGGCGCTGGCGCGGCGGATTTCTCCTCATCACCGCCGTCTCCATTCTGGTCGCCCGCCTGACGCGCGGAACCGGAGCTGCTTGGGTCGTGCACCCTCTCTGGCCGCACACGCTCGCCATCGCCCTCGTGGGCGACGCGCTGGCGTTCGCCGGCCTCGTCCTCATGCTGTGGGCGCGCTTCACCCTGGGAAGAAATTGGAGCGCGAGCGTCGTCTTGAAGCACGAGCACGAGCTGATCGTGCGCGGCCCCTATCGGCTCGTGCGCCATCCCATCTACAGCGGGGGCATCCTCATGATGTTGGGGTGGGTGGTGTGGAGCGGCCTCGTCGTGAGTGCGATCGCGTGGTTGTTCACGATCATTCTCTTCTGGTTCAAGGCGGGAGAGGAAGAGCGACTGCTCACCGAGCACTTCGGCAACAGCTATCGCGATTACAAGTCGCGCGTGAAGGGGCTGATCCCTTACGTGCTCTAGGCCTGGCGCGGACGGCGCACGAAGACGAGCGTGATGTCGTCCTCGAACGGCGCGTCGTCTCCGTGGTCCCGCAAGCGCTTCACGAGATCGTCGAGGGCCTCGCGCGCGGGGCCATCGCGCCACGCCGTGAGCCAGGCGCCGAGGCGCTCGATCCCGAAGGCGTGCCCGGCCGTGGTGCCACGCTCCAGCGCTCCATCCGTATAGAGGAGAAGCGCGGCTCCGCGATCCACATGGGCGAAGCCCAGCTTGTACAAGACGTCCGGCTGCGGTCCGAGCAGACCGCCCCCCACCGAAAGCTCGTGCAGTCCGGCATCCGTAAGCAGGAGAGGCGGCGGATGCCCGGCGTTGATATAGGCGAACGTGCCGTTCAGCTCCAGCTCGCCGAAGACGAGCGACACGAAGCGCGACGTGAGGCCACTCTGGTAGATGACCCGGTTCAGCCGCTCGATCACGCGCGTGATCTTGAGATCGCGCTCGGCGCCCATGCGAAGCCCGGTGACCACGTCACGCGCCTGGAGTGCCGCCGGAAGCCCGTGCCCCGAAGCGTCGGCCACCGAGATGGCGAGGGTTTCGGCGTCGAGCTTCTGCATGTCGTAGACGTCTCCGCCCACCACGCTCGCCGGAAGTGTCACGGCCGCGATGTCGAAGTCACCGAATGCGGGCGTGGGAGGAAGCAGGCTCATCTGAATGGCGCGCGCCTGCTCGAGCAGATCCTCGAGCTCGCGCCGGCGCAGGTGCTCCGCCGCGGCGTGGGCGATGGGAGAGGCGACGGCGAGTGCGGAAGCGGCGCTGATCTCGGGTCCGCCCCCATCGAATCCCAGCGCCATCATCCAGCCGTCGCCGCCGAGCGGAAGGAGCGCCAGCGTTCCTTCGGGTGTCCGGTCGGCCCACGGCAGCTCAGGGAGGCTCCCTTCGTGCGCCGCGTGGCGGAACAAGGCGGTCACCGTCTTCTCGACGTGGGCGTGCTCGCCCCAGCTCTTCACGTGGCTCGGAGAACCCTCGCGCAGGCGATAGAGCTTGGCGTACGAGATGCCGAACGCGGGCCCGAACTCCTCGAGTAGCGCCGGCATCAGCCGCTCGGCAAACGCCTTCACGCCGCCGGGTCCGGAGGCGCGGTCGAGGAGCACTTCGAGCCTGCGATGGAACTGCTTGGGATCCATCAGGTGAGGTCC
>DATFWU010000116.1:0-15834 GCA_035259005.1 Candidatus Eiseniibacteriota bacterium | reverse complement strand
CCGCGAGAAGCCGCAGAACAGCTCCGGCAAGCGATGATCCTCGAGCACGAGGCTGGCTTCGTAGAGTCCGTCGAGCACGCGGTTGGCGGCGTGGCGGAATCCATAGCGGGCGAAGCCGAGGGCGATGAGCGCGTTGTCGTGCGGCCATACCGACCCGTTGTGATAGGCCATCGGGTTGTAGCGCGGCTCGGTCGACGCCACCGTGCGAATGCCCCAGCCGCTGAAGGACTCGCGTGCCAGGAGCGTGCGCATGACGCGTCGCGCCCGGCGCGGACTCGCGATGCCGGCGTACAAGCAGTGGCCCGGGTTCGAGGTGATCACCCGGCACGGCTTCTTCTCGCCGTCCAAGGCGATGGCGTAGGTGCGTAGCTCCTCGTCCCAAAAGCTCTCCTCGAAGCGCTCGCGGATGTGGTCGGCGAGCGCCACCAGTTGGCTCGCGCGCTCGGTCGATCCCAGCGCCCGCGCCAGCCGGGCCGCCGCGCGGCGTGCCGCATAGACGTAACCCTGCACTTCGCAGATGGCGATGGGGCCCTGGGCGAGCTTGCCGTCCTTGTGGAATACCGAGTCCCACGAGTCCTTCCAGCCCTGTTGCGCGAGCCCGCGCGGCGTCTGCCTCCAGTATTCGACGAAGCCGTCGCCGTCGCAGTCGCCCCAGCGCTCCATCCACACGAGCGCTGCCTCGATGTTCGGCCACAGCTCCTCGATCAGCGCGCGGTCGTCGGTGCGGTCGAAGTAGGCTCCGGCGAGCATCACGAAGAGCGGCGTGGCGTCGGCGCTGCCGTAGTAGCGTGCGAACGGGACCTCGCCCAGGGCGGGCACCTCGCCCAGGCGCGACTCGTGAAGGATCTTGCCCGGCTGCGCGTCCTGCGAGTCCTGCACCGAGGTCGCCTGCGTGGCGGCGAGAAAGCGGAGCACGCCCCGCGCCACGCTCGGATTCACCCACAAGGTCTCGAGCGCCGTGATGATGCCGTCGCGCCCGAACGGGGTGTTGAACCAGGGAATGCCGGCGTATGGATAGGGACCGTACGGCGTCTCGGTGATCATGAGATGGAGATCGGAGAAGGAGCGCCGGATCCACTCGTTGAAGGGCTCGTTGGAGCTCTCGATCACGCAATCGTCGACGCGCTCGGTGGCCAGCTCGTCGGTGGCGTCCGCGAGCGCGGCCTCGAACGACGCCCTCTCCTGGGGGAGCTCGTGTTCGATTTCGCAGGCGTAGGCGATCTCGTAGATGATCTCCGAGCGCGCCGGCAGCTTGAGATCGAAGGTGAGGCTCTCGGAGTCCACCGACGTGGGGTGCGGGGACATGCTCACGCGCAGCCGGCGCACGACGTGGTCGAGCCCACGGTAGCCGAGCACGAGCCCGTCATTCCTGACCTCGGTCTCCAAGTGCTCGCCGCGCTGGGGCCGGCGGAAGCCGCGCACCTCGAAGAGGTCCGCGAAGTCCGATTCGAGGTGGAGCACGAGATTCACCTGCGCCTTCTCGAGGCCGTAATTACCGATGCGCAGGCGCTCGTAGAGCACGCCCTCACGCACCAGCATCTCGCGCGAGATGTGGATCGTGCTGCGACGGATCGCGATGCCGTCGTCGCCACTCAGGTCGGGATTCGTGAGGTCGACGGCGAGCACGGTGTTGTCCTCGTTCACCGTCGAGCTCAGAAGGAGGGCGCGGTCGCGTCCGAAAGTGAGCCCGGCGCGCGACAGATAGCGCGTGCCCTGGTGATAGAGACCCAGCTCACCGAGCCCCACCGGAGCCACCTCGCCGAAGCGGTCGAGCACGGCGAAGGTCTCGCCTTGCTTGAGCACCCGCGTGCGGTCGTCGACGCGCGACGAGCTGGCGAGAATGTAGAACTGCTGCTCGAAGCGGATGACATCCTTGAAGGCGAGAGGCATCAAGCCCTCTGCGCGGCGCGTGTCCTTCCCGGTCGCTCGGGACGGAGGTCCGGGAGCCGCGACGTGCCCGCCTTGAGCACCGCCGCCCCCAGCGCGCGATAGATGCGCACGTAGTCTTCCGCCATGCGCCCGGCCGTGAAACGGCGCTCGAACTCGGCCCGGCACTCGGCGCGGTCGATCTCCTCGAGGTGAGTCACGGCTTCGATGGCTTCCTCGATGTCACTCACCACGAACCCCGTCTTGCCGTCCTCGATCACCTCCGGCACCGAGCCGCGCTCGAACGCCACCACCGGCGTGCCACAGGCAATGGCCTCGATCATCACGAGACCAAAAGGCTCCGGCCAATCGATGGGGAAGAGCAACGCCTGGGCGCGTCCGAGGAACTCTTTCTTGCCGTCTTCGTCGATCTCTCCGATGTATTCGACGTGCGGCTTGGCCAACAGCGGCTCGATCACCTCGGCGAAGTACACCTTGTCGGCGGGATCCACCTTGGCCGCGATCTTGAGCGGCATGCCGGCCCGCTCGGCGATCTCGATGGCGCGGTCGATGCCCTTCTCGGGCGAGATGCGGCCGAGCACGGCCAGGTAGTCGCCCACGTCGGCGCGCGGGGTGAGCAGGTCGGGCGGCAGGCCGTGATAGACGTTCCCGATCCAGCGCGCACGCGGGATGGGACGCCGTTGAAACTCCGAGATCGAGATCAGCGGCTGGTCGCGGAATTCCTCATAGAGGGCCTGCAGATCCTGGATGTCGAGCCGGCCGTGCAGCGTGGTCACGTGCGGCACCCCGAGGCGCCGGGTGAAGGGGAAGTGCAAGTAATCGCAGTGGAAATGGATCTGGTCGTAGAAGCGCGCGTCGCGCAGCACACGATCGAGGAGGACGGTCTGGCGCGACAGGGGATCGGTGCAGGTCGGGTCGAGGCGAGAGGACAGGGGAGTGCAGGCGACGAGCCGCGCTTGGGTGACCGAATCGCCGCTCGCGTACAGAGTCACTTCGTGGCCCTGTCGAACCAACTCTTCCGTGAGATAGGAAACGACGCGCTCGGTGCCACCGTAGAGCTTGGGCGGCACGCTTTCGAAAACCGGAGCGACTTGGGCGATCCGCATCGCGAACTCCTCCCAGGGGTATTCCACACAAGAAGGAAATCGGATCCCGGGGCGGAGAAATCCGTAACCATTACTCTCAACTCCATTATGCCACGCAGTGCGCAGCACGAGAAACATCTCGCGCCCTCGTTTCCCGATCTTGGATCGGAGCCTGAAACCGAATTCCTGGCAAAGAGTTCCTTCTTACACACGCGACGATCGCGCAAACGCGCTCGGTGAACGCCGAGTCGGCTGGCACGATGACTGCAAAATGGATGGTCGAAGAAGGGGACCGAAGGAGAAGGCCGTTCGGGAGGGGATTTGTCATGAGCAACAACATGGCCCTCATGGTCGTGGCCGCCGTCATCGTCCTCGGCGCCATCGTGATCGTGAGCCTGATGGCGCGCCGCCGCCACTCCGCGCATCTGCGAGACCAGTTCGGTCCGGAGTACGACCGCACCGTGCACGAGAAGGGAAGCCGGAGACGCGCCGAACGTGAGCTCTCGGCGCGCGATCATCGCGTCAAGCAGCTCTCGATCCGCCCGCTCGCCCCTTCCGAGCGCTCGCGCTACACGGAGCTTTGGCACTCGCAGCAGGCGCGCTTCGTGGACAATCCGGAGGCCGCCGTCACCGACGCCGATCATCTGGTCGAAGAGGTGATGCGCGTGCGCGGCTATCCCGTGGGCGAGTTCGAGCAGAATGCGGCCGACATCTCGGTCGACCACCCGCAGGTGGTCGAGGAGTACCGCGCCGGACACGACATCGCGGTGCGCCACCGGGATGGCAGGGCGTCGACCGAGGATCTGCGCCACGCCATGCTGCACTACCGGCGGCTGTTCGAGGATCTGCTGCGCGAGGGCCCGGCGCTGTCGGAGGCGCGTAGCTAGCGACTTTCCTCGCTCTGCCGTCGCGGGGCGCCGACTCGAGAGGGCCGGCGCCCTTTCTGATTGGCGCGGCGCGGTTTCCGCGCTAGGTTTTGCGCCGTGCGCGCCACCGAGTGGGAATTCCGCTATCGCTTCTGGGTCATCTTCGGCTTGTTCTGGGCCGGATTCGGCGCCTACCGGATCCAGCACGTGAACCTCGCGGTGGTGCTCCTGCGGTCGGTCGCGCCCGGCTCGGAGACGAACGATACGGCGCTTCGCCTCGTGTTCGGATTCGCAGCCGTCCTCGGCATCCTGGCGGCGGCGCTGCGCAGCTGGGCTTCGGCCTACCTGCGCAGCGACATCGTCCACGACACCGCGCTTCGCACCGAGGGGCTGGTCGCCGACGGACCCTTCCGCTTCGTGCGCAATCCTCTGTACCTCGGGAATCTCCTGCTCTCGCTCGGCATGGCGCTGCTCATGAGTCCACTCGGCGCGTGCGTTCTCGTCTTCGGGCAGGCCTTCTTTCTCTTGCGCCTCATCGGGCGCGAAGAGTGGGAGCTCCAGCACACCGAGGGCGACCGCTTCGCCGCCTATCGGGCGGCGGTGCCGCGCCTCGTGCCGTCTCTGGTGCCGCGCGTGCCGTCGGGACGCACGCGCCCGCACGTCGTCGAGGGCCTGGTGGGCGAATCGTTCAGCTGGATCATCGCCCTTTCCATGGTCGCCTTCGCCCTGACTTTGAATTCACGAATCATCCCGTGGTTCGTAGCCGTCGGATTCGCCGTGTATTGGCTGCTCTTCGTGGTATGGAAGAAGCGCGGGCGGGCGGCGCCGAGCACGGAGAAGGCGCCCGGGTGATAGGATTCGCGCGTGTCCTTCGGGGACACTCCGCGCCGCCAAGAGAAACGAGGAGCGCAAACGTGATCCGCTTGCCCCGCGCCACGTGGCTGGTCCTGGTCGTAGGTATCGGCGCGCTCGCCTTGGGCGCGTCCCCGGTCCGCTCGACCAAGAGCACGAAGCCGCTCGATCCCTTTGCCGCCGCCGCGGCGGAAACCGTGGGCACGGTGGTCAAGACGGAAGCCGAGTGGAAGCGCCTGCTTCCGCCCGAGGCGTTCCACGTCCTGCGCGAGCAGGGAACCGAGATCGCCTTCACCGGCGCCCTATGGAACGTGCACGACAAGGGAATCTACCGCTGCGCCGGATGCGGGCTCGCGCTCTTTCACTCCAAGACCAAGTTCGAGTCGGGCACGGGATGGCCGAGCTTCTACGAGCCGATCGCCAAGACGCACGTCAAGATCCGCCGCGACGAGAGCCTGGGCATGACGCGCGACGAGGTGGTGTGCGCGCGCTGCGGCGGCCATCTCGGGCACGTGTTCGACGACGGCCCGCCGCCCACCGGCCTTCGCTACTGCATGAACTCCGCCGCCCTGCGCCTCGAACGAGTCAAATAGCGCGATGCGCGCCAGCCGACCGTGGCTCGCGCCCCTGGGCTTCTTGCTCGTGGCCGTTCTGGCTTCCGGCTGCGCCTCGTCCTCCGGCTTGCAAGGGCGTCTCGACGCCTCGAGCGGCCACCACTCGCGGACCACGTTCCGGGATACCGTGGTGTACCTGGTGAGTGAGTCTCCCGAGTCGGTCGCGACCGGACGCCCTACCGCCGCGATGGCGGCCAACCGTTCGGGATTCCATCCTTCGGTGCTCGCCGTGGCCGCCGGGACGCGCGTCGAGTTCCGAAACAATGACGACGTCTTTCACCAGTTCTTCAGCGTCTCGCCCGCCCAGACCTTCGACGTCGGCGCCGTCTCGCCGGGAGAGAAGCGCTACGTGATCTTCGACCATCCCGGCGAGGTGCATGTCTTCTGCGCGCTGCATCCCAAGGAGAGCGCGTTCGTCTACGTCACCCCGACGCGGCGCTTTGCGCGCGTCGACGACCAGGGGCGTTTCCATTTCTGGGGGCTGGAGCCAGGAAGCTATACGCTTCGCACCTGGCATCCCGAGCGCGGCGAGACGAGCCAGGCGGTGGTCGTGCCCCGTCACGCCACCGTGCAGGTGACGCTCACTAACTGAGCCTTTGGCCTCTAACGACCCTCGCCAGGCCGCCCGGCCCGTCCTCCTCGCGCGCGTCCAGTTGCTGTAAATTACGAGCGACAAGGGGGTTCCGCGCCGAACCGCGGGCGCCCATCCCCGATCCAATGGGTGTGAGAAATCCACCCGCCAATCTCAGGAGCGCACGCGTGTTCGGTTCGCATTCGAGATCTCTCGGCCTCACCGCTCTGCTTCTCGCGTTCTCCATCATGGCGGCGTCCGCCACGGAGGCCGCTACACAAGGGAAGGGAACGATGACCAACCATCGCACCGAGACCGCCGTCTTCGCCGGCGGTTGCTTCTGGTGTCTGGAAGCGATCTTCGAGGATCTGAAGGGAGTGGAGCACGTGACCTCGGGCTTTTCCGGGGGGACGGTCGCCAACCCGAGCTACGAGCAAGTCTGTACCGGCACCACCGGGCACGCCGAGAGCGTGCAGATCACGTTCGATCCGTCGGTGATCTCCTATCACGATCTCGTGCAGATCTTCTTCGCCTTCCACGATCCGACGACCTTGAATCGCCAGGGCGCCGACGAGGGCACCCAGTATCGCTCGGCCATCTTCTATACGAGCCCCGAGCAGGAAAAGACCGCGCACGCCGTGATCGCCGATCTGACCAAGGAGAAGCTGTTCGACCGGCCGATCGTGACCGAGGTGGTTCCGTTCAAGGCTTTCTATTCGGCCGAGAAGTATCATCAGGAGTACTACAAGAAGAATGCGGGGCAGCCATACTGCCAGTTCGTGATCTCGCCCAAGGTCGCCAAGCTCAAGAAGCTCTACGCCGCCCGCTTGAAGCCCTGAACCATCCCAGGCATTCTCGGCCGATGCTCGACGGGATGACGGAGGGTCACGATTCGTGACCCTCCTTCTCTTATTGGTTCACGGGTTGGCCGCCGCCGTTCTCTGGGGTGCGGTGACTCATCAGGCGCTGGCCGTGTCGTGGCCGGCGCGCGGGCGCGAGAACGGCTGGTGGGGCGCGCTGCGCTCCGTGCACCCCGAGCGCTACGCGCTCGCGGTCGTCGTCCTCTTCTGTTTCACGCTGGCCTTGGGCGCCCTGCTCTACCCGCCGTTTCGCGTCGACGTGCGTGCTGGATACCTGGATGCGCAGGCGCCCTGGGGCACGGGACTCTTCGAGCTCAAGGAACACGCCGCCGCGATCGGGCTCGCGCTCTTGCCTTTGTATTGGTCGGCCTGGCGGGATCCGGCCGTGGCGGGAGCGCGGCGGGGCGTGACGCTCGCTTTGGCCGCGATCGTCTGGTTCAACTTTCTCGTCGGCCACGTCGTGAACAACCTGCGCGGCCTATGAAGCCCTCGTCCGGTCCCGCGATCACCGTCGGGATGGCGACGGCCTATGCCCTCGCCGTGCTCCACGTCTTGCCACGGCTGTATTTCTATCCGCGCGTGGGCCTGTGGAGCTGGAGCGCCGTTGCCATCGAGCCCTCGATCAGCTGGTACGGCTACGTTGGCTGGGCCTTGGTCGGCGGGCTTGCGGCGCGATGGATTTCGCGCTTTGTCCCCTGGCGCACGCCATGGCGCCTGGCGCTGATTGTTCCTCTCCTCGTGCTGGCCGGCCTCTTCTGGGCCCAGCACGCATGGTTCGGCCTTTAGCCCTGCCCGTAATTCTTGAAGCGCGCTAGCGCTTCCGCCATGTCCTCGCGGGATAGGAGCGCCACGTTGCCGATCTGCAAGGCGGTGACGTACTGAGCGGCTAGCTCCTCGATCTCGGTCATGAGGTCGAGCGCTCCGGGGAGTGTGGCGCCAAGCGCCACCGCGCCGTGGTTGGCGAGCAGGCACGCCCGGCGCTCGGCGAGCGCCTGCGCCGCCACTTGCGCCAGCTCTTCCGTGCCGAAGGGCGTATAGGGCGCGCAGCGGATCGAGTCGCCGCCCCCGATCGCCACCATGTAATGGAAGGCGGGCATGTCGCGCCCCGTGCACGCCAGGGCGGTCGCGTAGCGCGGGTGTGCGTGCACGATGGCGCCGACTTCGGGCCGTGCCTGGTAGAGGCCGAGATGCAGCCGCCACTCGCTCGAGGGCGCGAGATGGCCGCTGATCACTCGGCCTTTGGCGTCGACCTGGACGATGTCGCTCGCGCTCATGGCGCCATACGGCACTCCCGAAGGCGTGATGATCATGCCCGAGCCGTCACGCACGCTGACGTTCCCCGAGGTGCCGGCGGTGAGCCCGCGCGCTGGCAGCTCGCGCGCGGCGGCGACCAGATCGGCGCGCACTTTCCAGGGATTCACGCCTTGCTCCGGGCGCGGGCCAACGCGCCGAGACCTTCGGGATCCACCGCGAAAACACCGCGCTCGGTGATCAGGGCACTCACGAGTCGGGACGGCGTGACGTCGAAGGCGAAGTTGAGGGCTGGCGTGCCGGAAGGGGTCACGGCCACCGTCTGCTGCGAGCCGTCGGCGGCGCGCCCGGCCACGTGCGTGACCTCGCGCGCGTCTCGTGACTCGATCGGGATCTCGGCGACCGCGTCCTTGATCTCCCAGTCGATGCTCGAGTAGGGGAGAGCCACGTAGAACGGCACTCCGTTGTCGCGGGCGGCGAGCGCCAGAGGATAGGTGCCGATCTTGTTGCACACGTCGCCCGAGGCCGTGGTGCGATCGGATCCCACGACGCAGAGATCGACCTGGCCGCGCTGCAGAAGATGACCGGCGGAGACGTCGGCGACGACCGTGTGCGGCACGCCGTGCTGTCCCAGCTCCCAGGCGGTGAGCCGGGCGCCCTGTCCGCGCGGGCGCGTCTCGTTCACCCAGACGTGCACGGGGATGCCCGCGTCGTGCGTCTGGTAGACGCACGAAAGCGCCGTGCCCCAGTCGACGGTGGCGAGCCAGCCCGCATTGCAGTGCGTCATGAACTCGAGACGCTGCTTGTCCGGTGGACGCTGGTTCCAGAGGCCGCGGGCGAGGCCCAAGCCGTGGGCGCCGATCGCGCGGCACACCTCGACATCCTCGTCGGCCAGGCGCTCGGCGCAAGCCAGCGCTCGCGCCGCGCGCTCGCCCGGGGGGGCGCCACGGATCTCCGAGCGCACACGATCCAGGGCCCAGCGCAGATTGACGGCGGTGGGACGCGTGGCCAGAAGATCCCGGACCGCGTGCTCCTCGGCATTGGCATCCGCGCGAAGAGCCAGCGCTAGACCGTAGGCCGCGACCACACCGATCAGGGGCGCGCCACGCACGCGCATCGTGCGGATCGCGTCTGAGACCTCTTGCGAAGTCCGGAGCGTCGCGATCCGGAACTCATGCGGGAGCGCCGTCTGATCGACGATGCGAAGCGCCTGCTCGGCATCATCCCACCAGGCGCTTCGATAATGGGTTCCGCGAACGTTCATGGGCGGGTGGGAACGAGTGAGAGGTGAATGGCGGAGGCATTGTCCAAGACCCGGCGGTTGGAATCAAGCTGGCGTTGACCGCCATGAGACCCGAGGACTACCGTCGCCGCCCGTAAGCCTCAGGAGGGCGTGCCATGAAGATCCTCGCGACCGCGATGTTCCTCGTCCTCGTTGCCACCGGTGCCCGAGCGATGGACCTGCGCCAATCCGGATTCGGCGCTTACCGCGTTGACCGCAGCGTGGCGTGCCTCACGCCAGGGGAGCGCGCCGACATCCAGGCGCGCCTCGAAGCGAGCCGCGGCGAGCTTCTCTCCCGGGGTCTTCTGAGCGCGCGGCTGGCGCCGACTTCGGTTTCTTTCGGCTGGCCGCTCAAGCTGCAGACGGGGAACGATCCGGGCTATCACGGCATCTCCAATTTCGTGGACGAGAACCCCGCGTACCCGAACCAGGTACTCGACTACAACTGTGGCACGCGCACCTACGACACTGCCGCCGGCTACAACCATCAAGGCACGGACCTCTTCTTATGGCCGTTCTACTGGTACAAGATGGATCGCGGCGACGTGGCGGCGGTGGCGGCAGCCGACGGCGTCATCCTGGGCAAGGACGACGGCTACGACGACCACAGCTGCGCCATGAGCGGCGCGCCTTGGAATGCGGTCTACCTCCAGCACGCCGACGGATCGGTCACCTGGTACGGCCACTTGAAGAAGGGATCGCTGACTACGAAGGCGGTCGGCGCCTCGGTCGAGGAGGGCGAGTTCCTGGGTTTGGTGGGCAGCTCCGGCAACTCCACCGGACCCCACTTACATTTCGAGGTCTACGACGCCGCCAATCATCTGATCGATCCCTGGGGAGGTCCCTGCAATCTACTCGGCGGCGTCTCGTGGTGGACGAGTCAGCGGCCCTATTACGATTCGGCGATCAACGCGCTCTACACGCACGATGCGCCTCCCGAGTTTCCCGCGTGCCCGAACGATGAGATTCCGCACTTCAGCGACACCTTCACGCCCGGCCAGACCATCTACTTCGCCGCCTACTATCGCGACCAGCTGCAGGGACAAGTGACGAACTATCGCGTCTACGACGCCGCGAACACGCTGGTTGACGCTTGGTCTGCGAGTTTGAGCGATCCGTGGTATGCCGCGGATTACTGGTACTTCTACGAACCCGTGCCGTTCGGCTTCACCTTGGGGGAATGGCGATTCGAGGCCGACTATGAAGGACAGACGGTGCGTCACGACTTCTTCGTGGTGAGTCCGACGGCGGCAGAGCCGGGCCTGCCGGCACCTCTCGAGTTGAGGCGCTTGGGCGCCGATCCCGGCGACGGCCGAGTGGATCTCGCCTACCGCCTGCCGTCGAGCGGAGGCGCGCGACTTTCCATCTACGACTTGCGCGGCCGTCGCCTGGCGCGAGTGGTCGATTCCTGGCAGACCGCAGGGGAGCATCGCGTGACCTGGGACCCCGGCCGCACCACGCCCGGGGTCTATCTCGCCCGCCTCGATGCGGCGGGCCGAAGCGTCACACAGAAGCTCTTCGTCGTGCGCTAGCCGCGGCGACGGCTTCTGCGAGTCCTGGCGCGGGTGCGCGCCGCCTTGCGGGCGGAGGCACGGCGCGACGACGCCGAGCGCCGACGCGCGGATCCTCTCGCCTGACGGGCGAGAGCCGGGCGCGAAGCGGCGCGGTGCCCTTCGCGGCGTAGCGCAGCGCTCGTCGCGTGCGAGCGCTTCGACGAAGTGCGGCGACGCGGATGGTGCCCGCGTGCCGTATCCTGCGCTGCCTTGCGGCGCGTCGATCTCTTGCCGCGCTTCGGCGGCTTGAGGGCGACGCCGGCGCGTCGTGCCTTCGAAAGGCCGATGGCGATCGCCTGCTTGGTCGAGCGGGCGCCGTGCTTGCCGTGGCGGATGTGATCCATCTCTTCGCGTACGAACTCGCCTGCTTGCGTGCTCGGGGACTTTCCTTCCTTCTTGTCCTCTTGGGCGCGCTCGAGTGTCTTCTTGTCCGGCATGGCCGACTCCTTGTCCGAGCCCAAAATAGTCCCGACCGGCTGGTGGCTTCGGACGATGTCCGTCGCTCCATCTCCGGTCGGGCTGCCACGAGACTCCGATCCGATTTGGAAGAACAAGTCTTCATTTCTGATCAAGTCTTCGTGGTCACCCAGGAGAAGAGGCAAGGAAGAGGCCAGTGGCATGCGCCTTGTCACCGCGCCACTTGGACGGAAGCGCTCTCGCTCTGGGACGGAGCAGAGCGGCGCAAATGTACAAAGCGGAGGCCCCTGACTGCCCGTTGATCGCCGACCGGACACAGTTCATGCTCGACTTGTGAGCATTTTGAAACGGGCCCTCCGACCGCTTTCGATCCTGCTTCTCGCGAGCTTTCCGGGTTCTGTCCAAGCCCAGGAAGCGGTGGTTCTCTCCGGGGGCTCGGCCCGCGGCATCGCCCACGCCGGCGTGCTCGTAGGGCTCGAGCAACGCGGCCACGACCCGGACATCGTCGTGGGCGCGAGTATGGGCGCGGTGCTGGGGGCGCTCTATGCGACCGGTCAGAGCGCCGACTCGGTGCGAGCGATCGTGCAGCTCACGCGCTGGCGCGAACTTTTCACGCCCTTTCCAGTGGCCGTCGGGTCGGCCCGGGACATCCGAAGCCCCATCTTGCGTTTGCACGGCGGAGCGAGCGGAGGGCCTGTGATTCAGGGATTGGTCTCCGACTGGCAGGTCAATCGCGAGCTCGTGCACCGTCTCTTCGGGCCCTCGGCACGGGCCCGCGGTGACTTCGATCGACTGCCGCGCCGCTTTCGCGCCGTGGCCACCGACATCGGATCGGGCAAGCTCGTGGTGCTCGATCACGGAGATCTTGCGCGCGCCGTGCGCGCGAGCTTGTCCGAGCCCGGATTCTTTCCGCCCGTCTCGTGGAACGGGGCTCTCTTGGTCGACGGCGTGCTGCGCGACTACCTCCCGGTCGATCCCGCGCGCGCCATGGGCGCCAAGGTGGTCATCGCCTCCGACGTGGTGATGCCCGAATCGACGGGATTTCGCACCGACGCGGCCTCGATCGCCGAGCGTGCGATCAATCTCCTGACCGTGCACGCGCGGGGGAGCACGTCGCAGCCGGATGCGCGGATCACGCCGCATATCGACCCCTCGCCGTCGCCTCTCATTTATCCGACCGACCCTTCACGCCTCATCCATGCCGGTCTCGAGGCGGCGCTCGCGGCCGAGCTGCCGGCTCCCGAGACCGCGGGCGCGCCCGTACCGTCGCCAGCGCCGAGTCCCCGGGATACGGTGGTGACGCCGGCGGCCCGCGACACGGCTTCGATGCCGGCCGTGCGTGATACGGCGGCCGCCCCGGCCGCACGCGACACGCTCGCTCTGCCGCATCATTCGATCTCGGCGTTCGGCGATTCGCTGGCGACGCAGGCGCGCTTGGACTCGCTGGCGGCCCAGGCGAGCCTCGAGGGGCTGGCCGTCCAGGCACGGCTGGATTCACTCGCGGCCGTGGCGCGGCGTGATTCGCTCGAGGCGGTCGCGTGGCGCGACTCGCTCGCCCGTGTGCGGGCTGCCGTCGTGGCCGACTCGCTGGCCGCGGTCGCAATTCGCGATTCGCTCGCCCGTCTCTATTCTGCGCCCACGGCGCTCGTGGACTTGCGGCTCGAAGACATCGATCCCGCCGTGGCGCCTCTGGTTCGGCGAGCGTTCGACAAAGTTCCCGGACCGTTCGACGAACAGCGTGTGCTCGACGCGGTCGATCGGCTCTACGCGACCGCACTCTTCACCGGGCTGTGGCCTTCGGTCGAAGATTCCGTCTTCGAGCCCGAAGCGCCGCTCGTCGTGCGCGCCGACGCGACGGGGAGTCCGTCGATCCTGGGCGCGCTGGCGTACGACAATGACCGTGGAGGGCGCGCGTGGGTCTCGCTCCTGTCCACGAAATCGCTCGCCGGATCGCCGGTCGAGCTGTCGCTCGAAGGATCCGCCAACGGAATCGAGTCCGAAGCGACGGCGAGCGCCCGGCTCGCCGGCGTGGGACGAGGCTCCCACTCGTGGACGCTGGGCGGCTTGCTTTCCGAGACCGACGTGCGCTTTCCGTCCTCGAATCGAGGCACGCCCGACGTCCACCGCGCGGGCGGCTGGATCGGCGTCGAGACGCGCCAGATCGAGCCGGCTCGCTACGCGTCCCTTTCCTTCGTGGCCGAGCACGTGACCGCCGACGAGGGCCCGGAGGGCGACTCGTTCGGGCCGGTTCTTCATGCCGGCGAAGTGCCGGAGTTCGCGCCCGTCGTTGGACTCGCGAGCGAGCTGCAGGTCGAAGCCCGCTTCGGCAGCCTGAGCTATGAGAGCGGAAGGGCCCGAGTGAGCCACACGTTTTCGAAGCACGGACGTTCCGCGGCTCCGCTTCTGGTCCTGGAGGCGGCTTCGGGAGACGCGCCGTGGGACCGCCTGCCGGCTTTGGGCGACGCCCATCTCGTTCCTGGCTTGGATTGGGGCGATCGGCGCGGACGCTTGGTCGGGGCGGCCGGCGCGGATTTCTCCCAGGTCATTCCCTGGCGTGCGACGCTCGTGCTGCGTCTGCGCGAGGGCCGGGTCGCCAAGCGCGAGGCCGAAGGCGACGTGCCCGACGAGTGGGTGGGCGGCGGCTCGCTCTCCGCGTTCTGGTGGCTGCCGATCGGCCGCGCGGAGCTGGGCTTCGCGGCCGCGACTACCGGGGACCGGCGCATCGACGTCGGGCTGGGAACGGACTTCTGAGTGGCCGATACCGGGAGTGACATGATCGCTTTCATCGTTCCCGCCCACAACGAGGCGACGCTCTTGCCAAGGACGCTGGCCGCGCTTCACGCAGCCGCGCCTTCCGCGGGCGAGCCCTACGAGATCGTGGTCGTGGACGACGCCTCGACCGATGCCACGGCGGCCGTCGCCTCGGATTGTGGCGCGCGCGTGGTCAGCGTCTCGCACCGTCAGATCTCGGCCACGCGCAACGCGGGTGCGCGTGCGTCGCGCGGCGATTCTCTTTTCTTCGTGGACGCCGACACGCTGGTGACCGGGTCGGTGCTGATCGCCGCCCTGCGCGCTTTGCGCCAGGGAGCGGTGGCTGGCGGAGCGCCGTTCTACTTCGAAGGGCGATTGCCGCTCTGGGCTCGGGTGGCTGAGCCCCTGGCCCACGGCTATCAGCGCTTCGCCAAGCTCGCGGCCGGCTGCTTCTTCTTTTGCCGGCGGGACGCGTTCGAAAAGGCGGGGGGCTTCGATACCAGTCTCTTCGCCGCCGAGGAGATCGCCTTGAGCAACCAGCTCAAGCGACTCGGCTCGCTCGTGGTGCTTCGCGAAGGAGTTCGAACCTCGGGCCGCAAGCTCCGCGCCCATGGCGGTCGCGAGCACTTGCAGATTGCCGCGGGCTACTTCCTCCGGGGAAGAAAGTTCATTCAGAGTCGCCACGGCCTGGGCCTTTGGTACGACAAGCGCCGGCCCGATCCCGAGCAAGCGGCCTAGAAGGAACCGCGCGCCGCGCTGCGGTGTTCTTCGCGGTGAGGCCCCGGCAGGCCGCCGCCCAGGCGAGCATGGGGGGCGTCATGATTCTTCGCTCCGCTGTACTCCTTCCCTTGCTGGTTGCAACTCCCTGTTTTGGCGCACCCGATTCCCTGTACGTGCGAACTCAAGAGCGCACACAGAGCGACCGCGGGCCCGGAACTCAGACGTCGCTTGTCGGGACGTATGTCCGCGCGCACGAGCTCCTGGTCTATCCGTTCTACGAGTACACGACGAACAAGGATCAGGAGTACAAGCCGGAGGAGCTGGGCTATCCGGGGAACGAAGACTTTCGCGGCAAAGCCACCGAGAATGAAGCTCTGCTTTTCCTTTCCTATGGCGTGAACGATGGGCTCGCGTTCGAGGTCGAGTCGGCGGTGTGGTCGAATGCGACCTTGTCGAAGGCGCCCGAAGATCCTTCGACCATGCCCCCGGAGCTCAAGGAGTCCGGTTTCGGCGACACGCAGGCCGAGGTGCGCTGGCGGTGGTGGCAGGAAACCGCGGGGCGGCCCGAGTTCTTCAGCTACTTCGAGGCCGTGTTTCCGTTCCAGCACGACAAGAAGATCCTGGGCACGCAGGACTGGGAATTCGTACAAGGCTTCGGGCTCATCAAATGGTTCGGTTGGGGAACCATGTCGGGGCGCATCTCGGCCAGCTACACGACTTCGCCGGGAACCCTGGACCTGGGTGAAACGGGTGTCGAGTGGTTGAAGCGATTCTCGCCCAAGTTCCGAGCCGCCGTCTTGGTCGAAGGCGAGCAGGACGAGTGGGCGCTCATCCCCGAGCTGCAATGGCACTGGAGCCCGCGCTCGTTTCTCAAGCTCAATGACGGGTTCGGACTCTCGAGCAAGGCGCCCGATCACGCGCCCGAGGTGGGGGTCGTCTTCTCGTTCTAGGCGACGAGCACGCGCTGGCGGGCTTGCGGAGACACACGCGTCTCGGGCGTGAGGATGCCGTCCAGGTTGAGCGGATCGGCCGCCGAGACCCACAGCTCGCCCGTCTCGACCGAGGCCCGTGTCTTGCGGAGTTTGCGCAACAGCTCGACCGCCTCCGGGCGCGCGAACTGCTCGC
>DATFWU010000115.1:0-4771 GCA_035259005.1 Candidatus Eiseniibacteriota bacterium | reverse complement strand
TTCCAGCGATTCAGCATGGGCAGCGCTTCATCCACAAACAAACGGTGGAACCTCTCCCTGGAGCCACCCTGCAAAGTGTAGGTGCGGATCTCCAAGCAGCGGCTCATCGCGCCTTCTCCAGGCGGAGCGTCATGTGGTGCTCGTCATAGCGGCGACCGTCGATTTGTGTTGCTTCGGATTCCGTGCCCCAAGCCACGAACCCGAAGCGCTCGTAGAGCGAGCGCGCCGCGGGTGATCCCCCGCTCACGCTCAAGTCGATGTAGTCGATGCCCGGCCAGCCGCGCGCCAGCTCGATGGCTCGGTCGAGCAGCGCGGCGCCGTATCCCTTGCCTCGGTGCGATGGCTCGACAAACACGCCCCACACGATGGCGCGATGCGCGAGCTTGACCTGGCGGTTGCGCGCGACACCGAGGGCGGCAACCAGGTCTCCGCCATACTCGACCGCCAAGATCGCGTTCTCGTCGTTCGCCAGATTGGCCGCGACACGCGACGGATCGAGCGCCGAGTCGGTCTCGGGATCAGCCGAATAAGCCCAGGGCGCGTCGGCCAGCATGCGGCGGCGAAGCCGCACGTAGCGCTCCGCGTCGTCCGGCTTGAGACGCACGACCTCGCTCACTTCCGGCGCTTCGGCACGCCGTCGCGCCAGGCGCAATCGAGCGCGTGGTCGTTGACCATGCCGACCGCCTGCATGAAGGCGTACATGATGGTCGAGCCCACGAAGCGAAAGCCGCGCTTCTTCAAATCCTTGCTCAAAGCGTCCGATTCTGCCGTCGAGGCCGGAATTCTCTTCACGCGCCAGGGATTCTTCTTGGGCTCTCCCCCGACCGTGCGCCAAACGTAGGTGTCGAAGCTGCCGAATTCCTTCTGCACGGCGAGAAAGGCACGGGCGTTGGTCACCGCGCTTTCGACCTTGAGCCGGTTGCGCACGATGCCCGGATCGCGCAAGAGACGTGCCCGTCGCGCGCTGGTGAAGCGGGCCACGCGCACCGGATCGAAGCGCTCGAAGGCGGCGCGATACGCCGGACGCTTCTGCAGGATCGTCTCCCAGCTCAAGCCGGCTTGTGCGCCCTCGAGGATCAAGAACTCGAAGAGCTTCTGGTCCTCGTGAACAGGGACGCCCCATTCGGCGTCGTGATAGGCAATCCCCAGCGGGGTGCGCGCCCAAGAGCAGCGCTTGAGCTCTTTCACATCATTCTCTCGTCGGCCGTGGGTCCGTAGACCATGGGCACGGGAACGTCGAGCAGGCGCAGGTACACGCTCATCTGCCCGCGGTGGTGGCTCAAGTGGGTGATGTGATTGCGGATGATCGCCGATTTGGGGAGCGTCATGTAGACCTGGCTGCCGTTCGACAGGCTCCACGGTTTGGCGAGCGTTTCGTCGGACACGCCGGAGAGCGCCTGGCGCGCCGATTTCACGTGGGCGTCGAAGTCGGCCAAGAGCCTCTCCGTCTTCTCGAAGCTGTACTTGGGCGTCTGCGCGAGATCGAGCGAGTCTTCGCGCACGGCGTTGTCGATCCAGCCCGGCATCCACGACAGAAGCTGGGCGAGATGGCCGAGCGGGAACGACTTGGGATGCGGCTTCCATTGACCCTTGTCGCTCGGGACGCGCTCCAGCATGCGCCGGGTCGTCGCCATCTCGTGATCGAATTCGGGAATCAGCGCTGCTCCGATGCTCATACGCGTTCTCCTTGAAAACGTCCGTTGATCTCGGCGAAAGGCACGGCATGGCCGAGCTGGGCGAAGGTGCCGCGCTCGGCGATCTCCTTGGCCGCGCTCAGGAATCCGGCCCACGCCGCGCGCGCCAGCGCGCCGCCGACGCTGATCCTCCGCACGCCGAGCTGGGCCAACGCAGACACCGTGGTGAAGTCGCTGCCCACCAGCACGTTCACGGGCTTGGGCGCCACGGCGCCGACCACGGCCGCGATGTCTTCCTTGGTGCGCAGGCCCGGCGCGTACAGACAATCGGCGCCGGCCTCCGCGTAAGCGGTGAGGCGGCGAATCGTCTCGGCGAGATCGGCCCGGCCCACCAGATAGCCCTCCGAGCGGCCGGTGAGGAGCACGTCGCGGCCGCTTTGATCGAGCGCCCTGCGCGCAGCGCGCACGCGCTCGACCGCCAGGCCGAACTCGAACAAGGGCTCGACCGCATTCCCGGTCGAATCCTCGATCGAGATGCCGGCCAAGCCGGTATGGACCGCTTTGGCCATGTGCGCCGCCACGCCCTCCGGCTCGACCGCGAAGCCACCCTCGAAGTCGCCGTTCACCGGCACCTCGACGCCTGAGGCAAGGGTGCGGAAGTGTTCCAGGGCTTCCTCAAGTGTCACGCCGTTGTCCGGGCAGCCGCGCGACCACGCGAAGCCCGAGCTGGTCGTGGCCAGCGCACGAAAGCCGAGCTGCACCAGCACGCGCGCGCTTCCCAGGTCCCAGGGATTGGGAATGACGAAGCATCCCGCCGCATGAAGTTCCCGAAACACACGAGCGCGATCGTTGGCGTAGGTCAAGGCGTCTAATCTCCCTGCTGGTCGGGGATGGCGGTCATCCGACGCATGCGCCAGACGTCGTCGGAGCCGCGCACCCAATCGGCAGTGAACGCGCCATGCACGTCGACGACGTTGCCTGCCGGCAGCCGCACACTCTGGTGGTACCGGCCGGTCACTTGGCCGCTGTCCGCATTCCCGGTCACCGTCTGCGTCTCCAGCGACTCGGCTTGCACTTGGTACTGCTTGAACTTCTCCAGAAAGCTCTCGATCTCCTTCGGGCCCTCGATCGGCTTCTGCCCCTGGGTCACGAGCTGGCCGTCGTCGGTGAACAGGGCCGCGATCCCCGCGTTGTCCATGTGGAGCACGAGCCGGGCGTAGCGCTGCGTGGCCTGCCTGAGCTCGGCGTCCACGTCGGCGTGACGCGGCGGCGCCTTGCCCTGAGGGGCGCACGAGGTAGCCAAGAAAAGCATGCAAGCAATGAGATGCTGACGTTTCACGATTCGCTCCAGGAAAAGTGTGACACCAGGCAGGGACAGAAACGCGACGGGACTCCTTGGCTTAGGGATCGACCCCAACCGAGGCGTAGTAGGCCGCGATGCGCGCCGAGGCGCCCGGATTGGTGTACACGTCGGGGCGTCGCGACTCGATCACTTCGGCGATCACCACGGCCACCTCCTCGGCGCTCTGCGAGCCCGGCAACGTGTGCGAATCGGGCCCGCCGTGGAGCGCATGCTTGCCGAACTCCGTCCGCACCACGCCCGGCGAGACGAGCGTGAACTGGATGCCGGGATGGATCTGCTGCACCTCGGCGCGAAACGTCGCGGTGAGCGCGTTCAGGAAGTGCTTGGTGCCACAGTACGCCGAGCGAAACACGGCCATGGGCACGCGACCGAGGAGCGACGAGACGTTGATCACCTGGCCGTCGTTCTTCGACTTGAAGTGCGGCAGGATCTCTTGCATGCCGTAGAGCGCCGTCTTCACGTTCTGGCGCATCATCTCATCGATGTCTTGGTCGGTGAGCTCCGACGGCGAGCGCGTGATGCCCTGCCCCGCATTGTTGATCCAGACGTCGACCCGGCCCCACTTGGCGATCGCTTCCTCGACGACACGGCGCACGCTTTGGCGATCGGACACGTCGGCGACCACGATGTGCGCGCGATCGTGGCAGCGGGCGGCCACTTGTTCGAGAGCTTCGCGCCGGCGCGCGACAAGCGTCACGGCGTGACCGCGGCTCGCCAAGAGCTCGGCGGCGGCGGCGCCGATTCCGCTGCTCGCCCCGGTGATGACAACGACTTTCTCAGCCATGTTCGATCACCTCGCCATCCCTTTCCGTCCTTCCAGCGCGCAGCCGGTCATGCGCGCGCCGTCACGCTCGAGCACGGCGCGAAACGGAAAGCGCGCGCCCGACATGGAGTCGAAGCAAGGCGTCTCGGCCAGCGAGAGCTGGAGCTTGGCGACCCGGCCCGAATCCTGGCGCGTCGCCTGGAAGAGCCAGTGATCGGGATCGGGATGAGTCCAAAATCCGTTGGCGTAGCGAACCCCCGAGGGCTTCTCGGGCGTCTTGACGACGACGGCTCCCTGATCGACTTCCGAAGACCAGAAGGGCTCGTTGCCCTTGGCCTGGACTTCCCCCGCCGAAAGGATCCGGTCGCAGCGCACTTCCGAAGGCCCGGCATAGCGAATCTCCTTGAGCTGGGCCCCGTCCAAGCGCACGAGCACGGGCATCGAGCGGCCACCCCCGAGATCGCGCAGCAAAGTCTTGGCGTCGGCGTTCGGAAGGTCCGCCACTTCGCGAGATGGCGAGCCGGCTCCGCACGACTTGAAGGTGAGCTTGCCGCCGCTCGCCGACAGCTCTCCCAGCTCCGCGTGCGGCACCGAGAAGCTCGCCGAGACGACGGCCCGCACCGAGGTCGGCGGCGGGTTGTCGGCGGGAACGAGCAAGATGTCCACCGGTTGACCCGGATTGTGACTCCGGATCGAGAACTCGTCTGGGGTGAGCGCGAGGATGTCCGTGGTGTAGGGAATGCCCTCCTCCACCATGGTCAGGACGCTGTCCTCGTAGGTCCAGGTTCCGAGCGCGGGCTTGCTGTTCGCCGCCGCCATGACCAGCGTGCCGTCCGAGAGGAAGACGTAGACCTGTCCGGGTGCCACGCTCGTCGATTGCTTCACCTGCCACACTTTGTTCACGAACGACACCGTGGTGTCGGGAGCGTGGCTGAGTACCGATCCGTTCGGCTTCGCGCAGCCGCCAAGAAGGATCGGCAGCAGCGCGGGCAACACCCTCCACATCATCCG
>DATFWU010000114.1:0-3764 GCA_035259005.1 Candidatus Eiseniibacteriota bacterium | reverse complement strand
CGGCGGGCGTGGCGCTGAACGCGGGGCCCACCGGGCGGTCCGGCGCCAGGTATTGCTGGAAGGCGTAGCCCGCGACCGGGGCCGCGGCGTCCGAGCCGTGTCCGCCGTTTTCGACCACGATCGCGAGCGCCACGCGCGGCTGGTCCACGGGCGCGAAAGCAATGAAGAGCGCGTGATCGTTGCCGTGCGGGTTCTGGGCCGTGCCGGTCTTCCCGGCCACGCGAATCCCCTGCACCTTGGCGCGCCCGCCGGTGCCGCTCTCGACCACGCGCTCCATGGCCTGCATCACCAGGTCCCAGTCGGCGCTCGAGACGTCCACGTTCTTGAAGTCGTTGGGCTCGACGTGGCGCACGAGGCCGGTCTGCGGATCGCGGATCTCTTTTACCAAGTGCGGGTGCGGCACACGGCCGCGGCTCGCCACCGTGGCCGCGAGCATGGCGAGCTGCATCGGCGTGAGCAAGAGCTCGCCCTGTCCGATGGCCACGTTGAGCGCGGCGCCGCCGGTCGGCTTCCGTCCCACCTTGGCGTACCAGTCGAGCGTGGGCACGAGGCCGCCCCGCTCCTGCGGCAGGTCGATGCCGCTGCGCTCCCCCAGATGCAGGCGGCGCGCCCACTCCGTGATGCGCTTGAGCCCGAGCTTCAATCCCGCCTGGTAGTAGTAGACGTCGCACGAGTGCGCGAGCGCATCGAGAAGCGCCAACGACCCGTGACCCTTGTGGTCCCAGCACTTGTAGAAGCGCCCGCCGTACAGGTAGCCGCCGCCGCACGAGGCCGGAAAGTGCGACTCGGGCGTGAGCACGCCTTCGGCGAGTCCGGCGAGCGAGGTCACTACCTTGAACGTGGATCCGGGCGGATACGCGGCCTGAATGGCGCGGTCGAGAAGCGGATGCGTGGGATCGTTCACCAGCTCGTTCCAGCGCGCGCGCGAGAGCCCACGCGCGAACTCGTTGGGATCGAAGCTCGGCCGGCTCACGAGCGCCAGCACGCCGCCCGAGCGCGGATCGATGGCCACCGCCGAGCCCTGTTTCACGTTCAGCATGGCGAGCTCGAGGGCGCGCTGCAGCTTCACGTCGAGCGTGAGCACGAGGTCGTGGCCGGCCACGGGCAGGATCGGTTTTTCCTCTTCGAAGAGACGCACGCGGCGGCCGGCCGCGTTCACGACCAGGATCTTGCGTCCATCCTCGCCGCGCAGCTCGCGCTCGTAGGAGGCCTCGAGCCCGGCGCGCCCGATGAGATCGCCGGCGCGATAGCCCTTGTCCTCGAGCGAGTCCAGCTCGATCTGCGAGATCTCACCGGCGTAGCCCATGACGTGGGCGGCGCGCGTGCTCTCGGGATAGGCGCGACGCGGCTCGGTCAGGATCTCGACGCCGGGCAGCTCGCTCAAATGCTCGTCCACGGCGGCGAGCACGTTGTCGGGCACGTCGCGGCGGAAGGGCTGCGCGATCCCGGTGCGCGACGACTCGTGCACCACGGAGCGCACCACGGAATCCGGAATGCCGAGCATCGAGCTCAAGAGGGCGCGGCGGTCGGACGGCAGGGTGTCGGGACGCGTCGAGCCCACGGGCGGCGGCTGGAAGACCACGCTGAAGGCGGGCGCATTGTCGGCGAGCAGCACGCCCGACGTGTCGAAGATACGGCCGCGCGGCGCGCGCAGCACCTCGAGGCGGAGCCAGTTGCGCTCCGCCAGATCCTTGTACTTGTCGTGCTGCAGGAGCTGCAGGCGCGCGGCCCCGACGAGGAGCGTGAGCATGCCCGCGATGAGAAGGATGAGCACGCGCTGATAGCGCACGCTCCGGGGCTCGGGTCGCTCACTCCTCCGCGTGGACATTTCTCAGGAGATCCGGAAGGCCGATCTGGCGCAGGAGCCAATAGAGGGCGGGCCCGAGCAACGCCGTGTAGAGCGCCGAGCCGAGAAGAAGAGGAAGCGCGAAGAAGAACGACCGGGCGCCGTCGCCGGGCAAGAGCGCGATCAGGCGGCCGAGGCCCAGGAAGAGCGTGCCCACGAAGAGGAGTGCCATCTGCAGCACCAAGTGCTCGCGGATGAGATGGCGGCCCGCGAGCCCGGTGCCGAAGCCCGCGATGCTGAAGAGCCCGGCCTGCACGCCGAGGCCGCGCGCCAACTCGGCGTCGGCGACGAGCCCGATCAAGAAGCCGCCCAGCGTGCCGCCCACCGGCCCGGCGGCCAGTCCCCAGTAGACGAGCACGAGCACCAGGAGATCGGGACGCACGCCGCCGATCGACAATAGATCCAGGAACACGCCGCGCACCACGAGGGCAGCGATGAGCCAGACGAGGAACAGGCCGAGCGCCGTCTTGATCACGGACGAAAGGCCTCGGCCTTGGCCTTCGCGGCCTTGGCGGCGCGAAGAGAATCGGCGCGAAGAGAATCGGCTCGTGCGCCTGCGTGCGGTTCGGAAGTGGGTGGTAGCTGCCATGGCCTCAGTCGTTCGGTACCGACGACGACGAAAACTTCTCGGAGTCTCGTCAACGGCGCGGCGGGCCGGACTTCGATCTCCTGCAGGAGGCCGTCGGGGTCGCGCCCGAGGCGGGTCACGAAGCCCACCGGGAGACCCTCGGGAAACAGGGTCGAGGCCCCGGAGGTCACCACGACATCCCCTACACGTACGGTATCGGTCAGTGGAACGTGAGCTAAATAGAGAGCTGGCCGTTCCTCGACCTTGAAGCGGACGGTCCCCCGGGCCCCGCTCGGTAGGACCTCACAAGCTACGGCCAGGCCGGGGTCGGAGAGCAGAGCCACCGTGGACTCGTCGGCCCCCACGGCCGTCACCCGGCCGATCAGCCCCTCGGGGGCGACCACCGCCTCCCCCACCCGGAAGCCCCGGTCGATCCCACCCTCGATCTGATAGGACAGCGCCCAGGGCTCGCCGAAGACGCCCAAGACCCGGGCCGGGCGCAGGGTGGCGGCGCGCGGCGCGGCGAACTCGAGCGTGCGGCGCAGGCGCTCGTTCTCGGCCCCGGCCCGCAGCAGGAGGGCTCGCTCCTGGCGCAGATGGGCGATCTCCGAGCGAAGCTGCTCGTTTTGACCCCGGAGGCTCGACAGGTCCTCGAGGAAGCGGCGCGTTTCCTCGGCCGGCCACAGCAGGAACACCTCGGCCTTGGGCACCCAGCCCACGTCGAGCCGGCCGCCGAAGGCAAAGAGCAGCACCGAGGCGACCAGGCAAGCGATGAGAACGACGAATTCTCTCCGCTCGCCGCCCCTGCCGGAGGGCATCGAAGCCTAGACCTTAGTCCTTGTGGGCGTGGACGAGAACCTTCTCGAAGTCCCGAGGGTGCTCGAGGATGTTGCCCGCGCCGCGCACCACGCAGGTGAGGGGATCGTCGGCGATCCGGATGGTGAGGTTCGTCACCTCGCGGAGCAGCATATCGAGGCCGCGCAGGAGCGCGCCGCCTCCGGTGAGGAAGATGCCGCGGTCCACGATGTCGGCGGCCAGCTCGGGCGGAGTCTCCTCGAGCGACTCGCGCAGCGCGTTCACGATCGAGGTCACCGGCTCTTGCAGCGCCTCGCGGATCTCGACCGAGCTGATGCGCAGGGTGCGCGGGATGCCGCGCACGAGATCTCTTCCCTTGACCTCGACCTCGAGCTCCTGCGAGAGCGGGAAGGCGGAGCTGATCTCGATCTTGATGCGCTCCGCCGTCTGTTCGCCGATCAGGAGGTTGTAGGCCTTCTTGGCGTAGTTGGCGACCGCCTCGTCCATCTCGTCGCCGGCGACGCGGATCGAGGTCTTGGTCACGATGCCGTTGAG
>DATFWU010000113.1:0-4822 GCA_035259005.1 Candidatus Eiseniibacteriota bacterium | reverse complement strand
GAGGGTGGGTGGGGGGTGGGCGTGGCCGTCATCCGGCTCGAAGGGCTGTCTCTGTTCGGGCACCATGGCGCCAACGCCGCCGAGCGCGAGGCGGGGACCCGGCTCGACGTGGACGTCGAGCTGGAGCTCGACACCTCGGCCGCCGAGCAGACCGACCGGCTGCGTCACACGGTCAATTACGACGAGATCTTCGCCCTGGTGCGCGATCGGGTGGAGAACGATTCGTTCCACCTGCTCGAGGCGCTGGCGGGTGATCTGGCCCACGCCTGTCTGACTGAGTTCGGAGCCGCCCGGGTCCGGGTTCGCCTGACCAAGATGAACCTCGGGTGGCCGAGCGGCGGAAAAGCTATCATTGAAGTAGAGCGGCGCCGGGGTCAGTCGAAGGCCCCGGGGCGCGAGGGCTCTCCGCGAGCGCGAGCCCGCGTCCATGCCAAGAGCAAGAAGTCCCCGCGAGGCGGGAGAAAGCGTCGGCGATGAAGGCGTACGTCGGTCTGGGGTCCAATCTGGGTGAGCGCGAGAGCCACGTACGGCTCGCGCTCGAGCAGATGGCTCGTCTCCCCGAGACGGCCTTGGGACGCGTGTCTTCGCTCTACGACACGGCACCCGTGGGCGAGCTCGACCAGCCCAACTTCCTGAACGCCGTCGCCGCTCTCGAGACCGATCTCACGGCACGCCAGCTCTTGTGGAATCTCCTGCTCATCGAGCGCCGCCTGGGACGCGTGCGCACGCCGGGCACCCGCTATGGCCCGCGCACCATCGATCTCGACCTTCTCTTCTACGGCGATCTCGTGGTCGACGAGGTCGACTTGCAAGTGCCGCATCCGGAAGTCGCGCACCGGGCGTTCGTGCTCGTGCCCCTGACCGAGATCGAGCCCCACCTCGTGCACCCGGTGCTGGGCGAGACCGTGGTCACGCTGCTCTCCCGCTTGAAGTCCCGGCCGCCCGTGCGCCGGATGAGCCGCCTCTGGTAGCGCGGCTCGCCGCCCTCGACCGGGGCCGCCGCGAGCAATCGAGATGGCCGAACGAGACATCCGCTACATCGCGATCGAGGGTGTGATCGGGGTCGGCAAGACGACCCTGGCCAAGCTGTTGGCCGAGCGTCTCGGCGCCGAGCTGGTGCTCGAGGAAGTGGAGGAGAATCCCTTCCTGCACGAGTTCTATCACGACCGCGCGCGCTGGGCCTTCCAGACGCAGATGCACTTCCTGTTCAGCCGCTACCAGCAGCAGCGCGGGCTCCGGCAGCTCGATCTGTTCGTGCAGCGCCTGGTCTCCGACTATTTGTTCCAGAAGGATCGCATCTTCGCCGGACTCAACCTGACCGACCAGGAGCTCTCGCTCTACGACAAGATCGTGAAGCAGATCGAGGTGGAGATCCCCAAGCCCGACGTCGTGGTCTATCTCCAGGCCAGCACCGAAACCCTGCTCGCGCGCATCCAGACGCGCGGCCGGCCGTTCGAGAAGGAGATGGAGCGTGAATATCTGAGGGCGCTGAACGAGGCCTACAACTACTTCTTCTTCCACTACACGGAGGCACCGCTCCTGGTCGTACAAACCGACGCCATCGATTTCGTGCGCCGCCCGGCCGACCTGGACGACTTGAGCCGGCGCATCCTGTCGCACCACGAGGGCACGGTGTACTACGCCCCGCTCAGCCACCCCGAGCCGGGCGAGCCCGAGCCCAAGCCCAAGAAGGCGCCTCGCAAGCAGCGGACGGCCAAGCCGCGCCAGGGAGTGCCCGCATGAAGAGCGCCACGACCGCAAAGACCGAGCGCTGGACGGCGCCCAAGGTGCGCGCGCTCAAGGGCAAGGAGCGCATCGCCGTGATCACCGCCTACGACTATCCGACCGCGGTGGTGGCGGATCGCGCCGGCGTCGAGGTCATCCTGGTGGGCGATTCGCTGGGCATGGTGGTGCTGGGCTACGAGAGCACGCTGCCGGTGACCGTCGACGAGATGATCCACCACACGAAGGCCGTGTTGCGGGCCCGCCCGCGCGCCCTCGTGGTCGCCGACTTGCCCTTCATGTCGTACCAGACGGGGCCGGTCGAGGCTCTCGCCAACGCCGGCCGATTGGTCAAGGAAGGCGGCGCCGACGCGGTCAAGCTCGAGGGCGGCGAGCGCGCCGCCGAGGCGGTGCGCATCATCGTCGAGGCCGGGATTCCTGTGATGGGCCACATCGGGCTCACGCCGCAGTCCGTGCTCCAGTTCGGCGGCTACCGCGTGCAGGGGCGGGGCGAGGAGAGCGCCGAGCGACTGCTCGCCGATGGCCGGGCGCTCGAGCACGCGGGGGCTTTCTCGCTGGTGCTCGAGGGTATGCCGGCCGAGCTCTCCGGCCGCGTCACCCGCGCCCTCGGCATCCCGACCATCGGCATCGGCGCCGGCGCTTGCTGCGACGGCCAGGTGCTGGTGTGGCACGACGCGCTGGGATTCTCCTTCGGCCACCAGCCCAAGTTCGTGCGTAAGTACGCCGATCTCGCCGAGGGCTCGGCCACGGCACTCACGCGCTTCGTCGAGGACGTGAAGCAAGGACGCTTTCCCACCGCCGAGGAATCCTACGAGTGAAGCTCGCGACCGCCACCACGCCGCGAGCCATGAGGAAGCTTTCTGAGCGGCTGAAGGGCCGGGGCAAGAAGCTCGCCTTCGTGCCCACCATGGGCGGGCTGCACGAGGGCCATCTCTCGCTCGTCCGCCTCGCCTCCCAGAGCGCCGACCGCGTCTGCGTGAGCCTGTTCGTGAACCCGCTCCAGTTCGGACCCTCCGAAGACTACGCGCGCTATCCGCGCGACCCCAAGCGCGATCTCTCGCTGCTCGCCGAGGCCGGCGTGGACGGGGTCTACCTGCCGAGCGCCGAGGCCATGTATCGCGAGGGCTTCGCCGCCCGCGCCACCGTGACCGGACTCGAGTCCGTGCTTGAGGGCGCAAGCCGGCCCGGCCACTTCGCCGGCGTGTGCACCGTGGTCCTCAAGCTGGTGAACGCGGTGGTGCCCGACGAGCTATGGCTGGGCCAGAAGGACGCCCAGCAGTGCGTGGTGCTCGAGCGGCTGATCGCCGATCTCGACTTGCCGGTGCGGGTGCGCCGCGGTCCCACGGTGCGCGAGTCCGACGGCCTCGCGCTGTCCTCGCGCAACGCCTATCTCTCGCCCGCCGAGCGCGCGCAGGCGCCGGTGCTCTATCAGGCGCTCGCGCTGGCGCGTGACGCCGCCAAGGCCGGCGAGCGCGATCCGGTGCGCGTGCGCGAGCGCATCGTGCGCCATGTGGTGACCGCACCGCTGGCGCGCCTCGACTATGTCGAGGTGGTCGATCCGCGCACGCTGGCGCGGCTCGATCGCGTCGAGGGCGACGTGCTCCTGCTGGTGGCCTGCCGTTTCGGCCCGGCGCGCCTGATCGACAACCTGGCGTTCCGCGCCGGAGGAGAGTCGTGAGCGCGCGCGAAGTGGCCGCCGTGATTCTCGCCGCCGGCGAGGGCAAGCGCATGAAAGGTGACCGCGCCAAGGTCATGTACGAGGTGCGCGGCAAGGCTCTTCTCGCCCACGTGCTCGACCGCGTCGACGCCCTCGGCATCCGACGCGCCGTGGTCATCGTGGGCTTTCGTCGCGAGCCGGTGATCGGGCTCGCGCACGAGCGCGGGGCGGCCACCGCCGTCCAGGAGCAGCAGCTCGGCACCGGACACGCGTTTCGCCAGGCGGTGCCGGCGCTTGGCGACTTCCGGGGCACGGTCCTCGTCCTGTGCGGAGACACCCCGCTCCTCACCACGGGCACGCTCCAGCGCCTGCTCGACCTCCACCGCGAGCGCGGCGCATCGGCGACCGTGCTCTCGGCCGATCTGCCCGATCCCGCGGGCTACGGCCGCGTCGTGCGCGACGCCGAGGGCGACATCCAGAAGATCGTCGAGGACAAGGACGCGACCCCGGCCGAGCGCGCCCTGCACGAGATCAACACCGCGATCTACGTCTTCGAATACCCCGAGATCACCGAGGTGCTGGGCGAAATCCGGACCGAGAACCGCCAGGGGGAGTATTATCTGACCGACGTGGTTTCCCTGCTCCGGGAGCGAGGGCGGCGCGTCGCCGTGCTGAAGACGGACGACGCGCGCGAGGCGCTGGGCGTCAACACGGCCGAGCAATTGGAAGAGGCCGAGGCCGCCTACGAGGCGCTGGCCGCGGAAGGGCGACTCTAGTGGAGCGCATGTTCGCGGGCTGGCGCATGGCCTACGTGAAGCGCGCGGGCGCCGGGAAGACGCGCGGCTGCCTCTTCTGCCGGCTCCAGCGCCCGGGCGACGATCGCGCGCGCGGCGTGGTCAAGCGACTCTCACGCGCCTATCTGGTGCTCAACTCCTTCCCGTACAACTCGGGGCACCTGATGATCGCGGTGAAGCGCCACGTCGGCACGGTGGGCGGGCTCGATCGCGTCGAGCGCAAGCAGCTGTGGGAGCTGGCCGCTCTCGCCGAGGAGATCCTGGGCGAGGTCTACCAGCCGCAAGGCTTGAACCTCGGCGTCAATCTGGGACGCGCGGCCGGCGCCGGGGTCGACGGCCACCTGCACGTGCACCTGGTGCCGCGCTGGAGCGGCGACACGAACTTCATGGTGACCGTGGGCGACACCAAGGTGCTGCCGGAGGATCTCGACGACACCTACCGGCGCCTGACCGACGCCCTGCGCCGCGGCGGCAAGCCCAGGCGCGCGGCGTCGCGGCGCACGCGCTAGATGGCGCGCGGCGCGAGGGTCAGGCCGAGGCGCCCGCCGTCGGGCGAGGAGCGTCCGTCGCGCGCCCTCGGGATCGCCATCGGGCTCACGGCCATCGCCGTGGGCGTACTCGGGCTGTC
>DATFWU010000112.1:0-6137 GCA_035259005.1 Candidatus Eiseniibacteriota bacterium | reverse complement strand
GCGGTTACCAGTGGTGGTTCTCGCAGCATCACGTCACTTCGGACAACGCGCAGGTCGACGGACACATCGTCCCCGTGCTGCCCAAGGTGAGCGGTTACGTGTCCCAGGTGCGGGTCGAGGAGAACCAGCAGGTGCATCAGGGCGACGTGCTGGTGGTGCTCGACGACCGGGACTACCAGGCCAAGCTCCAGCAGGCGCAGGCCGACCTCGGTGTGGCCGAGGCCGCCGCGGGCGAAAACGGAGCCACCGGACAGTCCGAGGCGCAGTGGGCCGCGGCGCAAGCTTCGGTGAAGGAGGCTGAGGCCCAGGACTGGCAGGCGAACCGTGATCTGGCTCGCTATCGCCAGCTCGCCGCGCAGGACGTGATCGGCGCTCAGCAGCTCGAAAGCTACGAAGCGGCGGCCAAGGTGGCCGACGCCCACGCCCACGCCATGAAGGACCAGGTGCAAGCCGCGGCCGCGGGCGTGCAGTCGTCGCGCGCCAAGGCGCAGTCGGCGGTCGCCTCGCGCGATCAGGCCGCGCTGCAACTTTCGTACACCCGGATCACGGCTCCGGCCGACGGCATCGTGAGCAAGAAGGATGTCGAGGTGGGCGAGCTCGTGCAGGCCGGCCAGCCGCTCTTCACCGTCGTGCCGCTGTCCGACGTCTGGGTGGTGGCCAATCTCAAGGAAACCGAGCTCGCGCACGTGGACGCGGGCGACCGGGTGGCGATCTCCGTCGACACCTATCCCGGACGCAAGTTCTACGGACGGGTCGAGAGCCTGAGTCCGGCCACCGGGGCCAAGTTCTCCCTATTGCCGCCGGACAATGCCACGGGCAACTTCACCAAGGTCGTGCAGCGCGTGCCGGTCAAGATCCGACTCGAGGGCTCGCCCGATCCGCTCCACCCGCTGCGTCCGGGCATGAGCGCCAAGGTCGTCATCACCACCTAGCGAGCGCGCCGTGTCCTCTCTTGCCGGAACCTGGAACGGGGCCCGCCCCACCACGGTCGATCCCTACGCCAACCGCTACCTCATTGCCTTCACCGTGACGCTGGCGGCGGTCATGGAGCTGCTCGACACGAGCATCGTGAACGTGGCCATTCCGCACATGATGGGAACGCTGGGCGCCACGATCGACCAGATCACCTGGGTGTCGACCGGCTACATCGTGGCCAACGTGATCGTGCTGCCGCTCACCGGCTGGCTCTCGGCGCTGTTCGGACGCCGGCGCTATTTCGCGGGATCGATCGCGCTCTTCACTGCGGCTTCGCTGTTCTGCGGCAACGCGCACAGCCTGCCGGTGCTCGTGTTCTGGCGCATCATGCAAGGTCTGGGCGGCGGCGCGCTCCTGTCCACCGCGCAGGCTACGCTCTACGAGACTTTCCCGCCCGAGGAGTACGGCACCGCCATGGCCATCTTCGGCATGGGCGTCATGGTGGGTCCGACGCTCGGCCCCACGCTCGGCGGCTACCTGACCGACGCGTTCTCGTGGCCGTGGATCTTCTACATCAACCTTCCGTTCGGCATCGCGGCCTTCCTCATGACGCTGGCCTTCATCCACGATTCGCGCCATGCGACGGCGCCAGGTCGTGTCGACGTTCTGGGCCTCGGCCTGCTCATCCTCGGCATCGGGTCGCTGCAGACCATGCTCGAGCGCGGCGAGCGCCTGGACTGGTTCTCCTCGCGGGAGATCGTCGCGCTCGGGATCGTGAGCATCGTCTCGCTCGCGCTCTTCGTGTGGCGCGAGCTCGCGACCGAGCATCCGGTAGTCGACCTGCGTATCTTGAAGGGCCGCCAGTTCGCGCTCGGCGTCACCCTGGCCGCCGTGCTCGGACTGTGCCTCTACGGGCCCATTTTCCTCTTGCCTGTGTACCTGCAAACGCTCCAGGGCTTCACGGCCAACCAGACCGGCCTCGTCATCCTCCCGGGCGCCATCGCGAGCGCGATCACCATGGCGTTCGCCGGAAGAATGGGGGCTCGCCTCGACGGACGCCGCCTGGTCATGATCGGGGCCATTGTGTTCAGCATCTCCATGTGGCGCTGGTCGCACTTCACGCTCGACAGCGGCACGGCCGACTATTTCTGGCCGCTCGTGCTGCGCGGTGTGGGCATCGGGCTCGTCTTCGTGCCGCTCACCAACCTGTCGCTGGCCGAGCTGCCCATGTCGAAGATCGCGCAGGGCACGGGCCTCAACAACCTGCTGCGCCAACTCGGAGGCAGCGTGGGCATCGCCATCACGGCCACCTTGCTGACGCGCTTCCAAGTCCAGTTCCGGAGCGTCCTGGGCCAGAACGTGAATGACTTCAGCCAGGCCGCCCAACAGCGCCTCGCCGCCCTCTCTTCCTATCTCGTGTCGCAGGGCACGCCGGCCGCGCTCGCGCCCCAGAAAGCCGTCGCTCTCGTGGACGCCGAGGTCACGCGACAGGCCGCGATGATCGCCTTCGAGCGTCTCTTCCTCGGCTTCGGGATGGCCTTCCTCGTCGTCCTGCCGCTCGTCCTGTTCATGAAGCGGGGGCGGAAGATCGGGGCCGGAGCCGCCGCGCACTAGCCCTCCGCTATACTGCCTTCGGAATCCCTTCCCGGAGGCACGCTTGGCATTCTGGCACTTCGACTACTCCGAATCCCCGAAGGACCTGCACCCGACCCGCGGCGACTTCGCGCGTATCGCGCGCTATCTCCTGCCGGCGTGGAAGCCTTCGGTCCTCATTCTCCTGTGCATCGCGCTCACTTCGCTCCTCGGCATCGTTCCGCCGCTGCTCGTGCGCGACGTGTTCGACAAGGCCATCCCGCACCACGACCCGCGTCTTCTCAACCTCCTCGTGGCGGGCATGATCGGCGCCCCGCTGCTCGCCGGCCTGCTCGGCGTATGGCAGAACCACCTCGTCACGGTCATGGGGCACGGCGTGATGTTCGACATCCGAAACCAGATGTACGACCGCCTGCTGCGCCAGTCGCTGCGCTTCTTCACCCAGACCAAGTCGGGCGAAATCCTGTCGCGCCTGCAGAACGACGTGGGCGGCGTGCAGGGCGTGGTCACGGGCACACTCGTCTCCCTGGCCACGAACTCGATCGTCGTGCTCATCACGCTCATCGCCATCTTCCGCATGGATTGGAAGCTGTCCCTGGTCGCGATCGGCGTGCTGCCGCTCTTCATCCTGCCGACGCGGCGTGTCGGTCAGGCGCGCAAGCGGCTCTCCAAGGAGACGCAGGAAAAGCTCGCCGAGCTGACCGCCTCCGTGCAGGAGACGCTCTCGGTCAGCGGTTACCTCCTGTCGCGGCTCTTCGGCGCGCAAGGCTTCGAGCGCAAGCGCTACGCCGAGAAGGCGGGCTCGGTGCGCGATCTGCAGATCCGCCAGAGCGTGGTGGGCCGCTGGTTTCTCATGTGGATCCTCATGTTCGCGAGCATCGGCCCGGCCTTGATCTATCTCGTGGGTGGCCACGAAGCCATCGCCGGCAAGCTCTCGATCGGCACCATCGTGGCTTTCGTCGCGTTCCTGGGCCGTCTCTACGCGCCGGTCTCGGCGCTCATCAACGTGCACGTCGATATCTTGAGCGCGGTGGCGCTCTTTCGGCGCATCTTCGAATACCTGGACCTGGTGCCCGAGATCGCCGATCCACCGGCGCCGGTGCGCCTCGAGAACCCGCGCGGCGAGCTGGCGTTCGACCACGTGTCGATGAGCTATGTGGCCGGCACGACCACGATCGAGAACGCGAGCTTCGAGGCGAAGCCGGGACAGATGGTGGCGCTCGTCGGCCCGAGCGGCGCGGGCAAGACGACGGTGACCTATCTCGCCACCCGTCTTTACGACCCGAGCGTGGGCCGCGTGCTGTTCGACGGCGTCGATCTGCGCGAGCTGGCGCTCGAGGACATCGCGCGCTGGACCGCCAAGGTGACGCAGGAGACGACCCTCTTCCACGCCACCGTGGCCGAGAATCTGCGCTACGCCAAGCCCGAGGCCACCCCGGAGGAGCTGGCGCGCGCCTGCCGCCTGGCCCAGGTGTACGACGTGATCGCCGCCCTGCCGCAGGGCTTCGAGACCATGGTGGGGGAGCGCGGCTACAAGCTCTCGGGCGGCGAGAAGCAACGTCTCGCCATCGCGCGCGTTCTCTTGCGCGATCCCCGGCTTCTCATCCTCGACGAAGCCACTTCGTCGCTCGACTCGCGCAACGAAGCGCTCATCCAGTCCGCCCTCGAGACCCTGCTCGCCGGGCGCACGAGCCTCGTGATCGCGCACCGGCTCTCGACCATCCTCCGCGCCGATCTCATCCTGGTGATGGAGAAGGGCCGCATCGTCGAGCGGGGCACGCACGACTCCTTGCTCGCCGCCGGCGGGCTCTACGCCCGGCTCTACGACGAGCAGTTCCGGGGCGCGGAGGTGGCTTGAAGAAGGAAGAGAGCCCGGCCCGCCAGCTCGACCGCTTCCTGGCCAAGTTCGAGCCCAAGACGAAAAGCCTGATCCGCGCGGCGCGCGCGGTGTTGCGCAAGCGCTGGCCGGGGGCCAACGAGCTCGTGTGGGACAACTACAACTTCTTCGTCATCGGCTACTGCACGAGCGAGCGCCCGTCGAGCGCCATCGTCACCATCGCCGCGGCCGCGAACGGCGTCGGGATCGCGTTCTATCGCGGCGCCTCGCTCCCCGATCCCCACGGCATCCTCCAGGGCTCGGGCGTCCAGAATCGCTTCCTCCGGCTGGAATCGATCGCCACCCTGGCCCGCCCCGAAGTGCGCGCCCTTCTCGACGCCGCCGAGAAACAGGACCGCGCGCCGCTCGCCAAGGATCGCCGCGGCAAGCTCATCATCCGCTCGATCTCGGCCCGGCAGCGGCCGCGCCGCCAAGCCAAAGCGCCCGCCAAAAAAGAACGAGCGAGCCGCGGCTAGTTGCCGCCACGGCCCGCATCGTTCTCCGCGACTCCAGGCGTCGGGCTAGGGGGGAGATTCGTGTGCCTCGCCGCCAGAGTGCGGACTGCGGTGATCGTTTACTTCGTTACGCGGCCTTCTTGGCCATCAGGTGCGAGTGCACCTTGTTGTAGACCGCCGCGTCGATGATCTTCTTCGTCTTCAGGTCGGAGACGTTCTTGTACGGGCGGCCGGCGATGATCTTGTCGGCGTCCGCGTCGGTCATCCCCTTGACCTTCATCAGGTCGTCCTTGGACGCCGAGTTGATGTCCACCTTCGCCGAGTGATGCGCCGTGCTGGAAGTGGACTTGGTGCTCGACGACTTCGCCGTCGTCGTGGTCTTCGCCGGGGCCGCCGCGGGCGTCGTAGCCGGCGTCGGAGCCGGAGGCGTCGACGAGCCGGTCTGAGCCATCGCGGCGAGCGGCACGCAAATCGCAGCCGCTACGGCGAGAGAAGAGAGCAGGGAAGAGCGCTTCATGGGTGTTTCTCCTTCGGAGGCACAAGTCACGCGATGCGCCGCGCCTCCGGGGCGGCGACCGCGGGAGTCGGCGCGAGCCGGCTCCGTGTTGTCCGACACCGCTCGCCCAGCGTCGCGGCCCCATGCATGGGTTCGCGTGTGGCAAAAGCAGCGGCGGAAGGGGGCACGCCAAAAACACGACGCGCCAAGGGCAGGTCGTTGACGGGACTCGCGGGGTAGGTTGGGTGTTCGTGTTTCGAGGCGGGAGATTGCCGGGAAGCGGAGGGTGCCGAGGTGTCCCCGAAGGGGCCGGCGCGCGGAGGTCCGCGACCCGACTTCACGTCGAAGCTCTGGTTCTTCGAGATGCCGTGCTCATCCCCGCTCACCGCGATGGCAAGACGATCGGCCCGCCAGGCGAAACGTTCCGCGAGGAACGAAGCCGCCCGCGAGCTTCCCTTTCCCTGCCGCACCACGACCGTGGGCGCGTGATGCGCCGCGGCCGCGCGGCCGGAATGGGGAAGCCCCGCCGGATGCGAAGGCAAAGACGGCGGAAGCGAAGCCGAAAGGTCCTTGGTCAGTGTGGAATGATGCAGGGGATGATGACGATGATGCGCGTGCAGCGTGTGATGCGAAGAGGACGTGGTCGCGACCAGCGTGGACGGGAGCACGTGCGTGGAGGCCGGGTGCGCCACCGTGGGACGGGCGACCGCCGAGTGCACGCTCGGCGACGGGCCGGCGAACGCGGGAATCGCGACCGCCGCGAGCGCGACCGCCAGGATACCGCCCAGGATGTTCGCCAGCC
>DATFWU010000111.1:0-2272 GCA_035259005.1 Candidatus Eiseniibacteriota bacterium | reverse complement strand
GATGCCGCCCATGAGCTGCACGTCGAAGTGCCGCATCCGCACGGTGCGACGCGCCGCCTCGCGACAGGCCGCGAAGGCCTCGACGAGCAGATCGTCGAGCTCGGCGCCATCGGCGAGCCGCTTGCGAAACTCGTCGGTCCGCCCGCGCAGCTCGGCATCGGAGACTCGCTCGAGCTCGGCGGCGAGGGCATTGATCGACTCGACCGCCGGTCGCATGCGCTTGGCGTCGCGCTCGTGCTTGGTGCCGAAGACGGCGCGGACGAGGACGTTGAGCATGATGAGTATCTTACACTACTCCGCCGGACGGGCCGCGCGGAGGAGCTCGCGCGCATGCCGTCGCGACGTGTCTGTCACGTGCTCGCCGCCCAGCATGCGCGCCACTTCGTTCACACGCTCCGGCGGATCGAGCGCGGTCACCGTGGTGCGGGTCGCCCCCTTCACCACGCGCTTGTCCACCACGAGGTGATGCTCGGCGAAGGCGGCGATGGGCGCGAGATGGGTGACGCAGAGCACCTGGCGGCCAGCCGCAGTCTGGCGGAGCTTCTGTCCCACGGCGTCGGCGACGCGGCCGCCGATGCCCGCATCCACCTCATCGAAGACCATGGTCGGCACGTCTTCCGCAGCGGCGAGGATGGTCTTGATGGCGAGCATGGTGCGGGACAGCTCGCCGCCAGACACCACCTTGGCCAGCGGCTTCAGGTCCTCGCCGGGATTGGCCGAGAGCAGGAACTCGACCGTTTCCGCTCCTCGGGGGCCGATGCGCCAGCCCACGTCGCCGCTGGACAGTTCGCTTTCCCCGGCCCGCTCGCGGCGCAGGGGCGCCCGGAACCTCGCGTGCTCCATGCCGAGGGTGCGAAGCTCGCGCTGGATCAGTCGCTCCAGCTTCTTCGCTGCTTCCTCCCTCGCCTCCGAGAGAGCACGGGCAGCCTGCGCGGCCGCGGCGGCACTCTCCGTTACCTCCCGCTCCATCTCCTCGGCGATGGCGTCGTGGCGCTCCAGCCGGTCGAGCACGGCGGCGATCTCGGCGCGATATGCAGCCACCGCGCTCGCTGTTTCGCCGTACTTGCGCTTGATGCCCACGATGGCGTCGAGGCGCTCATCGATCTGCCGCAGTCGATCCGGATCCATCACGGCGCGCTCGCGAAGCCCGCGCACGCGCGCCACCGCGTCCTCGACATAGGCGTGGGCGCCGTCGAGCGCCTCGATGGGCGCGCCGGCATCGGGATCGAACCGTGACAGGTCGCGCAGCAAGCCGCCTGCGCGTCCCAGCCGCGAGGTGACGGCCTGCCCATCCTCGTTGAGGAGAGCCATGACTTCCTGAAGCCCTGCATAGATCCGCTCGGCGTTCTGCAGGCGCCGCCGCTCCGCGCGCAGCTCCTCTTCCTCTCCCTCGCGAAGCTCTACGGCATCGATCTCCGACAGCTCCCAGCGGCGGAGCTCTTCCTTCCGGGCGCCTTCGCGCGCTTCATCGCGGAGCTTCACCAGCGCCGCGCGGCCCGTTTCCCAACGCGCCCACAGCCTGGCCAGGGTCTCGCGCGCCTCCTCGGATTCGCCGAAGCGATCGAGCACCTCCAGCTGACGCGCGGGCTCCATGAGGCGCTGGTGTTCGTGCTGGCCGTGAATCTCCACGAGGAGATCTCCCAGGCGCTCGAGCAGTCCCACGGTAGCTGCGGAGTCGTTGACGAAGACGCGGTGCCGGCCGGAGCGCGAGAGCTCGCGCTTGACGATGAGCTCGCCATCGAGCACGCCATGGCCGGCCTCCTCCAGCGCGGCGGCGAGCGGTCCCGTCGAGGAGACCTCGAAGATCGCCTCCACCGAAGCCGACTCGGCACCGGTCCGAATGAGATCGGGCTGGGCTCGAGCGCCGCGCACGAGGAGGAGAGCATCGATGACGATAGACTTACCCGCCCCGGTTTCCCCCGTGAGGACGTTGAGGCCGGAGCCGAAGACGACGCGGGCTTCCTCGACGACGGCGAGGTTCCGGATCGCGAGCTCACGCAGCATGGCAGCCCCCATGCTAGATCCCCGCCGCGGCGGCCTTCAAACCGTATCGCAACGGCGACAGCGGCCGGTGGGCGCCGCCGTCATGCGGACCAACGGCCTACCGCTCTCCCCACTTGAGCTTGGCCCGGAGGACCGAGAAGAAGTGCTTCTGGGGAAAGCGGAGGAGTCGGATTCGGGCCGCCGCCTGGTGGACGGCGACCACGTCTCCCTCCTTCAACGCGAAGCCGACCTGTCCGTCCAGCGTGACCATGACGTCCTGATCCGACTG
>DATFWU010000110.1:0-16750 GCA_035259005.1 Candidatus Eiseniibacteriota bacterium | reverse complement strand
CGCCGCCACCGAGCGGCGGCCCGCCGAGGATCTCCGCGCCTGGCAGGATGCGCGCCTCGCCGAGCTCGTGGCCCTCGCCTACGAGCGCGTGCCGCACTACCGCATCGCCATGCAGGCTCGCGGTGTCCGGCCCGAGCACGTGAAGGGCGTGACCGATCTGCCGCTGCTTCCGCTTCTCACCAAGGACGACGTGCGCCGCGATCCCGACGCGCTGCTCGCCCGCGGCGTGCCGGTGACGCGTCGCGAGCGCGTGTCGACCGGAGGCACGAGCGGCGATCCGCTCACCCTCTGGATCGATCGTGGGCGCTCCTCGACCGAGTGGGCGTTCATGACATGGCAGTGGGGCGCGGCCGGCTACACGCTGGGCGCGCGCCGCGCCGTGTTGCGCGGCCAGCGCGTGCGCGCCACCTCGCCCGATCGCTTCTACGAGTGGAATCCGCTGCTCGACGAGCTCGTGCTCTCCACCTTCCATCTCTCGGCCGAGACCTTGCCGCGCTATCTCGAGTGGATCGAGCAGCATCGCGTGCGCTTCCTGCATGCCTATCCCTCCTCGGCCGACCGCCTGGCGCGCCTGCTCGAGGAGAATCCGGCGCTCGCCAAGCCGCGCTTCACCGCCGTGCTCGTGGGCTCGGAGAATCTCTATCCGGCGCAGCGCGAGCGCATCGAGCGCGTGCTCGGCTGCCGCGTGCTGGCCTGGTACGGGCACAGCGAGAAATGTCTTCTCGGCGCGGGCTGCGAGGTCTCCAACGACTACCACCTCTTTCCGCAGTACGGCGTGCTCGAGGTGGTGGACGAGGAGGGAAAGCCCGTGGGCTCGGGCGGCACGGGGCGGGTCGTGGGCACCGGCTTCATGAACCGGGTCATGCCCTTCCTGCGCTACGCCACCGACGACGTCGCCACGCTCGCCGAGGGGCCGTGCGCGTGCGGGCGCTCCTATCCCCGCCTGATATCGATCGAAGGCCGCTCGTCGATCGACCGGCTCTACGGCACCGGCGGGCGCTCGTTCTCGCTCGGCGCCATCAACACGCACGAGGACGTGTTCCAGAAGGTGCGCCGCTTTCAGTTCGTGCAGGAGAAGCCGGGCGAAGCGCTGGTGCGCATCGAGCCCACCAACGGCTTCACCGCCGAGGACGGACGCCGGCTCGCGGAAGAGTACGGGAAGCGTGCCGAGGGCTCGATCCGCTTTGCGGTCGAGATCGTGGACGCGCTGCCGCTCACGGCGCGCGGCAAGTTCAAGTTCGTGGAGCAGAAATTCCACCCCGAGCCGGAGTCGTGGCGATGAGCGGGAGGGCCTGAGCCGTGTGCGGATTGTGCGGCGGGCGCTTCGCCCCGCGCGCGCCGGGTGAAGAGTCCGCGCGCTCGCTCGTCCAGCGCATGGCCGATATCCAGCGCCATCGCGGACCGGACGACGAGGGCTTCCAGGAGGCGGGCGACATCGTCCTCGGCTTCCGCCGGCTCTCGATCATCGATCTCGACAGCGGACACCAGCCGATCTCGAACGAAGACGGCTCGGTATGGGTGATCCTCAACGGCGAGATCTACAACTATCGCGAGCTCGCCGACGGCCTGGTGGCGCGCGGCCATACCTTCAAGAGCCACGGCGACAGCGAGGTCATCGCTCATCTCTACGAGGAGAAAGGCGAGCGCGTCTTCGAGGATCTGAACGGCATGTTCACGATCGCCGTCCTCGATGTCCGCCGGCGCCGCCTGGTCCTGGCCCGCGACCGCGCCGGCGTGAAGCCCCTCTACTACGCGCGCTGCGGACGCGACTTCGCGTTCGCCTCCGAGATCAAAGCGCTGCTCGAGCATCCCGGCTGTCCGCGCTCGCTCGACGAGCGGCAATTGGCGCCTTATCTCGCCACGCAGTACGTGCCCGGCCCGCGCACCCTCTTTGCCGGCGTCCGCTCCTTGCCGCCCGGATCTCGCCTGATCGTCGACGAGGGCAAGGAGCCCATCGAGGAGTCGTACTGGCGGCTGCCGTCGCTCGATCCCGCCCATCTCTACCAGGACCGCGAGGCGGCCACCCGCGACGTGGCGGCCCTGGTGCGCGAGGCGGTGCGCATGCGTCTGGTGAGCGACGTCCCGCTCGGTGCTCTTCTCTCGGGTGGGCTCGACTCGAGCATCGTGGTCGGCGTCATGGCCGAGCACGCCACCGGCCCGGTGCTCACCGTGTGCGTGGGCTACGAGGGCGGCGGGGCCATGGACGAGCGCGAAAAGGCGCGCGACGTGGCCAAGCATTTCGGCACTCAGCACCACGAGATCGTGCTCGGCGTGCGCGAAGCGCTCGAGCTCTTGCCGCGCCTCGTGTGGCACAACGAGCTTCCGGTCGCCGAGCCCTTGATCGTGGCCTCCTACGCGCTCTTTCGCGAGGCGCGCCGCCACGTCACGGTCGTCCTCTCGGGCGAGGGCGCCGACGAATTGTTCGGCGGCTACCGCCGTTATCGAGCGCTCTCCGAGCTGGCGCGCTGGCGCTCGCTCCTGCCGCCCGCGAGCTGGGCCGGCTGGGCGGCGATGAAGGGCGGACGGGGCCCGTGGGCCGATCTCGGCAAGGTCGGGCAGGCGGCGGCGCAAGCCCTGCCGGCCGAGGCACTCTGGGAGTGGCAGAGCGTGTTCTCGCGGCGCGAGCTGGGGCGGCTCCTGGCCCGGCCCGATCTCGCCTCTGCCTCCGGGCCGCTCGTCTACCGCACGGTGGACGGCTTCCGCGACGATCTGCCCACCGAGGAGATGTCGAATCAGCTCATGGGCATCGAGATCCAGAACCGTCTCGTGGACTTCATCCTGGGCCGCGCCGATAAGATGTCCATGGCCAACTCGCTCGAGCTGCGCACGCCGTTTCTCGACTATCGCTTGATCGAGATGTCGCGCGCGATCCCGGCGCGCTGGAAGCTCTCGGCCACGGGGGAGAAGCTCATCCTGCGTGAGGCGTTTCGCGATCTCTTGCCCGAGCGCGCGCGCCGCCGCGGCAAGCAAGCCTTCCAGTCGCCCTACGCGAGCTGGCTGCCGCATCTCTCGTCGGCGCTCGTTCCCGAGAGCCGGCTGGTCAAGGACGGCTGGATCGCGCGCTCGGGGCTCGAAATCTTGCGCGCGCACTGGCCGCGCTCCGAGCGGCGCGCCAAGCAGCTATGGACCGTGCTCCTGCTCGAGATGTGGTACCGCCTCTTCCTCACGCGCGAGGAGATTCCCGCGCTCGGGCGAGCGGCCAGCCGTGCGACCCCCGAGCCCGTCAGGTGATGGCGGACTCGCGGCCGCGCGCGCTCATCATCGGGCCCTTGCCACCGCCTCCCGGCGGCGTCGGCATGCAGGTCGAGGCCATCCTGCGCTCGCCGCTCGCCGAGCGCTGGAAGATCGACGTCTTCAAGACCTCCAAGCCCGGCCAGGAAGGGAAGCCCTCGAGCGTCACCCTGCGTGACGTGGTGTGGACCTTGCTTCATATCAATCTCCTGCCGGTTCGCCTGCTCGAGCGTCCTACGGTCGCGCTCATCCAGGCGACCGCGGACACCGGCTACTTCCGCGATCTGGCGCTCCTGCTCGAGTGTCGCTTGCACGGCATTCCCGTCGTTCTGCACTGGCACGGCACGCCCGACTCCCCGCAGTTTCCGGGGCGCTCGGCGTGGCGTCGCGCGCTGTTCGCGCTCGGAACCAAGTTGTCACGCCGCGTGATCATCCTGTCCGACGATTATCGCGACTTCTTCGCCGGCTTGGTGCCGGCCGATAAGCTCGTGGTGGTGCCCAATTTCATCGACGGGGCGCGCTTCGCCGTGCCCGCCCGCGCGAGCGACGGGGCGCTGCGCATCCTCTTCGTCGGGCGCGTCGGCCCGCAGAAGGGGGCAGACGTCTTGCTCGAGGCCGTGAGCCGCGCGCGCGCCCAGGGCGCCGACGTGCGCGCCGTGCTCGTGGGCGCCGGCGAGTCGCCCGCGGCGTGGAGCGAGGTGTCGTCTCATCCTCTGGTCGCCGAGGGAATCGTGCGCCTCACCGGCCCTCTCGCCGACGAGCGCGTGAAGGAATATGCCGCGGCCGACGTGTTCTGCCTTCCCACCCGCGCCGATTCGCTGCCCTTGGCGCTTCTCGAAGCGATGGCGGCGGGCCTGCCGTCCGTGTGCTCGGCGGTGGGCGCGATTCCCTGGGTGCTCGAGCAGGGCGGCTGTGGCGTGCTCGTGCCGCCGGGCGACGCCCAAGCGCTCGCCCAGGCCCTGGTTCTGCTCGCGCGCGATCCGGCGCGACGCGCCGAGCTCGGTGGGCGCGCCCGCGCGCGCCAGCAAGCGGAGTTCGACGCCGTGAGTGCCGCACCCCGCCTCGAGGAGGCGCTTCAATGGACGAAGCCCGCGTCAAAAGGTAGTCTCGCCGCGATGTCCGTTTCCGACCCTTCCCAGGCGAAGCCGCTCCCGTGAAGCAGATCGTCCAGAACTACCGCACCGGCGACCTTCGCTCGACCGACGTGCCGGCGCCCGCCTGCCGCGCCGGCGGGGTGCTGGTGGCCAACCGTGCCTCGCTCATCTCCGCCGGCACCGAGCGCATGAAGGTCGAGGTGGCGAAGAAGAGCCTGCTCGGCAAGGCGATGGAGCGCCCCGACCAGGTCAAGAAGGTGATCGAGAGCGTCCGCCAGCAGGGACTCCTTCCGACCTACGAGAAGGTGATGAACAAGCTCGACACGCTGACGCCGCTCGGCTACTCGTGCGCCGGCACCGTGATCGAGGTGGGGCGCGACCTCACCGAGTTCCAGGTCGGCGACGCCGTGGCCTGCGCGGGCGCAGGCTACGCCGTGCACGCCGAGATCATCTCGGTGCCGCGCCAGCTCGTGGTGCCGGTCGCCGCCGGGACGTCGTTCGAGCGCGCGTCGTTCACCACGCTCGGCGCCATCGCGCTCCAGGGCATCCGCCAGGGCGAAGTGCGCCTCGGCGAAGACGTGGTGGTGATCGGCCTGGGCTTGGTCGGCCTCCTCACGGTCCAGCTCTTGAAGGCGAACGGGGCGCGCGTGATCGGTGTCGAGCTCGATCCGCGCCGGGCCGAGCTGGCGCGCACGCTGGGCGCCGATCGCGTCGCCGTCGGCAGCTCGGCCGAGGTGGCCGAGATCGTGCGCCAGGCCACGGGCGGACGCGGCGCCGACTGCGTGCTCGTGACCGCGGCTTCGGCCTCGAGCGGTCCGGTCGAGCTCGCGGGCGAGCTGGCGCGTGACCGCGGGCGCGTGGTCGTGGTCGGCATTACGCGCATGGACCTGCCGCATCGCCTCTACTACGAGAAGGAGCTCACGCTCCGGCTCTCGCGCTCCTACGGGCCGGGTCGCTACGACCCGAGCTACGAGGAAGGCGGCGTCGACTATCCGCTCGGCTACGTACGCTGGACCGAGCGGCGCAACATGGAGGAGTTCCTCCGCCTGGTCGAGGAGGAGAAGGTCCTCGTCGATCCCCTGGTCACGCACAAGATTCCGTTCGCCGACTCGGATCGCGCCTACGATCTCCTGACCGGCAAGTCGAGCGAGCCCTATCTCGCCATCGTGCTCACCTATCCGGAGCGCGCGAGCGCGGAGAAGCCGGCGACCCGCGTCGAGCTGAGCCCCAACGGCACGCGGCCCGGGGCCCGGCGGCGCGCCCAGGGCGAGCCGGTGGGCGTTGGCTTTCTCGGCGCCGGCAACTTCGCCACCTCGATGCTTCTGCCGCACCTCAAGGGTCGCAAGGACGTGCGGCTCACCGGCGTGGTCACGCCGAGCGGACTCTCGGCCCGAAACGCGGCCGAGAAGTTCGGCTTCGGCTTTGCCGCTTCCCAGACCGAGGAGCTGCTCGGCGACGCGGCGACCGACGCCGTCTTCGTGGTCACACGCCACCATCTGCACGCGTCGCTCGCCCAGCAGGCCCTCGCCGCTGGCAAGGCCGTGTTCGTCGAGAAGCCGCTGGCCACCACGCGCGAGGACTTGGAGCGCGTGGCTCAAGCCGCGGCACAGCCCGGCGCGCGGCTCCTGGTCGGCTTCAATCGCCGCTTTGCTCCTTTGGTGCGCCGCATGGCCGGACATTTCGATCGCCAGGGCGCGCCGCTCGTCGTGAGCTGCCGCGTGAATGCGGGCTACCTGGGCAAGGAATCTTGGTACCAGGACGCGCGCGAGGGCGGGGGGCGCATCCTGGGCGAGGTCTGCCACTTTCTCGATTTGGTCGTGGCGCTCACCGGCTCGACGCTCACGCGCGTCTCGGCGAGCGGGCTCGCCGACGCCGCCGGACACTGGCGGGCGGACGACAACCTCGTGGTCAACGCCGAGTGCGCGAACGGCTCGGTGGCGAGCGTGGTGTATGCCGCGTCCGGCGATCCCACCATGCCCAAGGAGCGAATCGAGATCCTGGGCCAGGGCCGCTCGGCCGCGCTCGACAACTACAAGACTCTTACGCTGTGGTCCGCTAACCGCTCGCAATCGGTGAAGGCGCTCGCGGTCGACAAGGGACACGGCGCGGAGATTGCCGCCTGGATCGAGTCGCTGGTGCGCGACACGCCTCCGCCTATTTCCTGGGCCGAGATCGAGAACGTCTCTTCGGCCACCCTCGCCACGCTCGAGAGTCTCGAGACCGCCGCTCCCGTATCCATCGCTCGATGAGCCCATCCCCTCGCCGGGGCTCTTCCGCGTGGCCAGGCCTCCTCGCCCTGGGCCTGATCGCGGCCGCCGTGCGCGCGCCCGCGATCCCGGTGGCCGCCGAGACCTACCGCACTTCCGAGGCCTTCGCGGGCGAGGAGACGGAGAACGTCCGCATCTCGAGCGGCATGGTGCACAAGAACACGATCCTGCCCCACGCCTACGAGTATCCGAGCCTGTTCTACGAGCTGAGCACGGCTGTGGAGCGTCCGCTCGCGCACTCGCCGAACGAGTGGCGCAGCGATCTCATGGCGGTGCGCTCGCTCTCCGTCGTCTTCGGCGTGCTCGCCGTCTTGCTCGCGGGCTGGATCGCGCTCGAGCTGGGCGGGCCGTGGGCCGCCTACGTGGCGGCGGCGATCGTGGCGCTCGACGGCACCGAGATCGAGATCTCGACGATGGCCAAGCCGAATGCGGCCCAGGTCGCGTTCTTCCTGGCCGGCGTCCTGGCTCTCGTTGCCTATCTCAAGCGGCCCGGCGTGCGGCGGGCCGCGCTCGCATCCGCCTGCTTCGCGCTCGCCGCAGCCAGCAAATGGCTTGGACTCGGCGGCCTCAAGCTGCTTGCGCTCGCCGCGGCGCTCGCGCTGCCCGTCGCGCCAGGTTCGTCTCGTTGGCGCCAGTGGCTCATCGCCGTCTGGCACGTGCGCGCACGCGTTCTGGCCCTGGTGATTCCACTCCTCGTCTTCGCGCTCGTCTTCCTTTTCTGTGTGCCCGGAGCCCTGCTTTCCCCGCGCGAATTCGGCTACGGGTTCGCGCAGGTGTTCTTGGCGCAGGGAGCGCATCGCAGGCCCTTGCCGTTCACCATCTCGCTCGTCTATCTCGCGCGCTCGCTCGGGCCCTTGGCGCTCGTCCTCGCGACGGGTGGCGTGCTCTGGGTCTTGAGCCGGCTGCGCCGCTGGGACGGCGCGCCGGCTGAGAACGGGGTGCTTCTGCTCGCCGCCTGGGCGCTCGGCTACGGCGCGCTCGTTCTCTTCGCTTTCGCTCGGCTGCCGTCCTACGTCGACCTCTGGGTTCCGCCCCTGGCCGTGCTCGCGGGCTGCGCCTGGGCGGGGGAGCGGGGCTGGCTCAAGAGCACGAGCGCCAAGGCCGCGCTGCTCACCGCCGTGCTCCTCATCGGAGGATGGGCGCACGGCGCCGACTCGCTCGTGCGCGCCATCGAGCTCGAAGGGGACACCCGGCAGGGCGCCGTGCGCTGGCTCGAGAGCCATGCCGCCGACGCCGACACGGTGCTCGCCGACGAAGCCGTCTTCGTGCCCGATCGCATGCGCCACGTGTGGTGGAACTGGTGGGGCGAGCCGGCGCGCGCCGTCTACGACGAGACCAAGACCTGGGGCTTCGACCCGGTGTGGCCGTCGTGGGGCGGGGGACATCGAAGGCTGTGGTTCGAGAACGCCAAGTGGGCGCATCCCGACACGCTCCTGGCCCGCCGCCCACGCTGGGTCATGACCACCGACGCCTGGCGAGGCGCGCGCGCCAGCGAGCCCGCGCTCGCGGGCTACGATCGCCGCCTGGACGACGGCTCCGCCGGGTATCGCGAGCGGCTCAGGCTCCTGCCCACGCGCAGCGGGCTGTCCGGCTGGCGCCTCGTGCTCGGCGGACCGCGCGCGCCCGCGCTCTTCGCCGGGCCCGAGCTTCGCATCTATGAGCGTGAGGACTCCGCCGTCGTCGCGGCCGCGCCGTGAGCGCACCCGGCGAGCCCGCGCCCGCCTCGCGCGGCGGCGCCGTCTGGTGCGCGCTCGCCATCGCGGGGCTCTCGTTCTGGTTCTGGATCGGCTTTCCCTTCGCCAACCACAACGAGTCGTACGCCTGGATCGCGCAGTTTCGCGCCATGGATCTGCACGACGCGCTCACGCGCCATCTGGTGGGCGTGGCCAACTGGCGCCCGCTGGGCACCGGGTGGGCCTGGATCCTCTGGCACGTCGCGCACGGCTCGATCGTGCCCGTCGAGCTGCTCAATTATTTCGTGGCCGCAGCGGCGTGGGCGTGGCTCGCCTGGCGCCTGCCGGACCGCCGGTTCTTCTCGGTGGCGGCTTTTCTCGTGGGCGGAGCGCTCTTCTCCGGATACGTCTATCTCTTCCATCTGCACGGGATCTTCTATAGCCCGCTGCTCTTCTTCGTCGCGCTCCTGCTCGGCGCGCGCACCGGCGTCGGCACGCGCGGGCTCTTCACCGCCTTCGTTCTGGCCGCGACCACAGCACTCTTCCATCCTTTCGCGCTGCCGCTCTTCGCCGCCTACGTGGGCGGCCTGTGGCTCGAGCGGCGCGTGCCCTTCCTCGCCATGGCCGCGTGCGTGGCCGCCTGCGGCGCCCTGGCGCTCGTGCTCTTGGCTGGCGGGCGCTCGGTGCCGATCGGCGCCGAGACCTGGAGCGGGCTCGCCGTCTCGTACCGCATGGTGGAGGTCCATCCCGCGGCTTCGGCGGTGGCCGTGCTGCTCGTGATCGCCACGGTGGGGACCGCGCGCCTGTCCGGCCCCGCCCGCTGGACCCTTGCCCCGGCGCTCGCACTCCTGGCTATGGGGCTCGCCCTCGCCGGACAATCCGCGCTTCCGGTGTGGATGCTCGCCTGCCTGATCAAGCTGGCGCGCGACGGGCGCTGGTCGTGGGCCGCGATGCTCGCACTCGCCGCCATCTTTCCCATCGCCTATCCGACGGGTTCGCCAACCTACACGATTCCCGCGCTCTTGATCGCGACCGCGACGCTCGCCTGGCACGCCGAAGCCGGGGAGGCCGTGCTCGCACGCCTGCCCGATGTCGCCGCCGCGGCCGTGGCGATCCTCGTCCTGATCCTCGTGCTCGCCGTCCGCGCCGACATCCACGTACCGGTGGTTTCCCGGCTCGCCGATCCGTTGCTCGCCGAGCGCGAGCGCACCCGCCAGATGGAGTCGGTGCTCGCCTGGGCGCTGGCTTCTCCCTATCGCCACGACGCGCTCGTCCTGTACCGGGAAGCGAGAAGTCCCAACGAGGCCCAGAACGCCGTCGAGCGGCGCCATCGCCCGCCCACGCAGCAATCCCATCTCGACCGCTATCTGGTGGAGGAGCGCGGCGCGCCGTCTGGGACAGATTCGCTGGTCGTGTCTTTCGGCTCGGAAGCGGTACCCGCGGGCACGCTCGTTTACAGCGCACCCGGCCGCCATGCCGGCGAGGCAAGGGTCTACAAGCGTCCGGCGCCGACATTTCCCTGACAGGAATTCGCGTTACGGCACGTAACCGCACCCGGTCGTTCGACGTAAGAGTCCGTGTCCCCGCGCCGTCGGGAGCGTGCGCCCGGCTCTGGCGGCCCCAATCGAACTCGGCTACGGTCTTTCGAGGATGAGCCTTCTCGTCGCCGGTGCCACGGTCTGCATTCTTCTAGGCAGCGTCATCTTCTTCCTCGGCATCGCGATCCTGCGCGACGGAGGGAGGGAGCGGCTGCATCGCGTCACCGCGCTGATGCTGTTCTTCGGCGGTCTGGGCGCGCTCCTCACGGGGTTGGGGCTCGCCGCCCGGGCCGCCCCCGCCACCGGAGCCTCGCTGTTCACCGAAGTCGGCCTCCAGTTCGCGCCGGCTTGGGAATTCTTCTTCCCCGCGCTGCTCCTTTTCACGCTGCTCTTTCCCAACGAGCACCCGGTGATCAAGCGGTTCCCGTGGATCCAGGAGCTGATCTTCATCCCGTACCTGTTCCACCTCCTGCTCACGGTGCTGGCGGCGCAATCGCATGGCGACTTCTTCCTGCCCGAGATCGCGAAGAAGATCCACTGGGCGGCGCCGTTTCTGACCGCGCTGCGCATCGGGCTCGATCTCATCTACCGCGCGCACAAGGTTCTCTTCTCCTTCGTGAACCTGCTCTATGTCGCGGACACGCTCGGCATCCTTCTGCAGCGCGGCCGCGGCGTGAAGAATCCCCGGCTCAGAGCCCAGCTGCGCGTCATGTGGTGGGGCCTCGGCACCTGCCTCTTGCTCTACGTGCTCGCGGTTCCCGTGCCCACCATCCTGGGCACCGAGTGGGAGCGTGCCACGCCGGCTCTGCTCGTGCTCTCGCTGGCCGCGGGATCGGGCTCGATCGCCTACTCGATCATTCGCCACCGCTTCCTCGACACCCGTCTCTTCCTGCGCCGCAGTCTGCTGTTCGGCGCGACGGCAGGAGTGTTGGCAGCGGTCTATCTCGCACTCACGCACGAGCTCGAGGGGCTGCTCCAGACCTATTCGGGGCTCGACGTGCGCTTCATCGAGCCGCTCTTCCTCTTGTTCGCGCTCGTCATCCTGCAGCCGCTCACCAACCGCGTGGAGGAGATGGCCGACCGCCTGCTCATGCGCGATCGCCGCGAGGGACGCGTCGTGCTCGAGGCTCTGTCGCGCGACATCGTGACCCTCATGGACCTGCCCGAATTGGCCGCGCGCCTCACGCGCTCGGTCTCCGAGTCGTTGGCCTGCGATGGCGCCGCGCTCGCCGTCGTCGATCCCCAGGGCGAGGGCTTCTCGTGGGCGGCGCGCACCGGATTCCCGCGCGACTCCGAAGAGGACTGGGACGCGGTGAGCGTCCAGCTCCCGGCGCTCGAGGGCCTGGACGGGCCGCATCCCACGCGCGAGCTCTTCGTGCGCTCGACCGAGGGCAAGGTGGGGGCCCTGGCCGCGGCCGCCGAGAAGATCCCGCTCGAGATCATGGTGCCGCTCGCGCACGGCGGGAACCTGGTGGGCGCGCTCGTCCTCGGGCCCAAGGCGACGCGCACGCGCTACACGCGCGAGGATCTCGATCTGCTGGCCCTGCTCGGCCGCCAGACCGCGGTCGCCATCCGCAACACGCATCTCCTGGCCGAGAGCCTGGAGCGCGCCGCGCTCGAGGAGGAGCTGCACCTGGCGCGCCAGATTCAGGCTTCGTACTTGCCATCGGTGTTCCCGCGCCTGCCCTCGGTCGAGCTCTCGGCCACCAACGTGCCGAGCAAGCAGGTGGGTGGCGACTACTACGATTGCGTGGACAGCGGCGATTCACTCCTGATCGCGGTGGCCGACGTGGTGGGGAAGGGCGTGCCGGCGGCCCTTCTCATGAGCATGCTGCAGGCATCGCTTCGCACCATGGCCACCGAGCGGCGCTCGCTCTGCGAGATGGTGCGCCAGCTGAACCAGCTCATCCTGCAGAGCGGTATCGAGGGCAAGTTCGCCACCTTCTTCCTCGCCCGGCTCGATCCCGTGACCCTGCGCCTCGACTACTCGAACGCGGGCCACAATCCGCCTTTGCTGCTGCGCGCCGATGGCCGCGCCGAGTGGCTCACCCACGGCGGGCTCCTGCTCGGCATCTTCGAGGACGCGCGTCCTTCCGAGTCCGCGCTCCACTTGGGAGCGGGGGACCGTCTCGTGCTCTACACGGACGGCATCACCGAGGCCGCCAACCGCGAGCAGGAGTTCTTCGGCGAAGAGCGTCTCGCTCGCGCCCTCGCCGCCACCCGCGCCGACGCCGACGCGGGCGAGCTGGTCGAAGCCGTGCTCGCCTCGGTGCACGACTTCTGCGACGGCGAGGAGCCGGGCGACGACATGACGGTGGTCGCCGTGCGCATGCCGCAGCCGGCCGACGTCGCCCTCGAGATCGAGGTGCCCGCGGGCACGGTGTGAGCGTCCGATGACGCTCCTTGCCGTCTATCTTCTCGTCTTCCTCGACGGCGTCACCTTGGGCGCCGCCACCAATGTGCTCATCATCGAGGCGGGGAAGAGCCACGCCGCCTGGGGCCTCGCCGTGTTCGGCGGGCTCGCCTCGGCGCTCGGCGCCATGGTGCAGCTCGTCGTGCTGCGCTGGCTTCTCTCCACCGAGCATCCGTGGGCGCGCCGCCTCGCGCCGTCGCAGGAAAAGCTCAAGGCGGCCATGGAGCGCTACCGCCGCGCCTCGTTCTTGGCACTCGTCGTGGTGCGCGCCACCCCGGTACCCGACTTGCCGCTCAAGCTCGTGGCCGCGGCCGGCGGCTATCCCATCGCGCTCTACGGCCTCGCCGTGTGGCTGGGCGCGCTGCCGTATTACTACCTGCTCGCGCGCATCGGGCACGCGTTCCAGCCGCCGCTCTGGGGCATCGTGGCCGCGTTCGTCTTCATCGCGGTCGTGGGCTGGCTCGAAAGTCTGCGCCGGCGGCGCAAGGCGAGGCGCGGCGCGGCGAGCGAGACACCCGCGTCTTGATCTCCTGAGCCTCTTCCGATAGCGTCCGCGCGCGGATCGCTCTATCGGTCCCTACCATGAACGCCCCGACTCCCGATCTCTCCAAGCTTCGTCTCGATCGCGACGCGTCCCCGGCGACCTCCCAGCGACGTGGGCCCCTGCCGTGGCTCATCGGCGGGCTCGTGCTCCTCATGGCGGGTGCCGCGGCCTGGTTCTTCCTCTCGCCCCGGGGACCCGAAGTGGCCGTGGCGGTGGCCGAGTCGGCGGGCGGCGGGCAAGCATCTGCCTCCGGGATCAGCGCCAACGGCTATGTGGTGGCGCGCACCAAGGCGTCGGTGTCGGCGAAGGTGCCGGGCCGTCTGCGCTATCTGGGCGTGGCCGAGGGCTCCGTGGTGCGCGAAGGACAGATCATCGCCAGCCTGGAGAACCAGGATTTCGCCGCCGCGCGCGACGCGGCCCGCGCCGCCGTGGCCAAGAGCGAAGCCGAGCTCGCGCAGGCCCAGCGCGACCTCACGCGCGCCCAGGCGCTGCGCGACCGCCAAGTGATCTCGGACACCGATCTCGAGAACGTGCGCACCAAGGAGGGCGTGCAGGAAGCGCAGCTCAAGCAGGACAAGGCGCAGGCCGCGCTCGCCGAGGCCAATCTCGAGAACACGCTGGTGCGGGCGCCGTTCAGCGGCACCGTGCTGCGCAAAGACGCCGAGGTGGGGGAGATCGTCGCGCCCTCGACCGCGGGCGGCGGTCTCACGCGCACCGCCATCGTCACCATGGCCGACCTCACCACGCTCGAGGTGGAAGTCGACGTCAACGAGGCCTACATCGCGCGCATCACGAACGCACAACCAGCGCGCATCATTCTCGACGCCTATCCCGACACCTCGTTCGCCGGCCGCGTGCGCCAGGTGGTGCCGACCGCGGATCGCGACAAGGCCACGGTGCAGGTGAAAGTGTCGATCCTCGACCACGACCCGCGCATCCTGCCCGAGATGGGAGCCAAGGTCGTGTTCGAAGAGAAGGGCGGCGCTTCGTCGTCGAGCGCGACGGTGGCCGAGCGCGTTCTCGTGCCCAAGGGAGCGCTCGTGCGCGACGCCAACGGCACGCGCGTGTGGCTCGTGGAAGAGGGTCGCGCCCGCTCCCGCACCGTGGAAGCGGGACTCGAGCGCGGCGATCAGGTGGAGATTCGAAGCGGCCTGACGGGCGGCGAGAGCGTCATCCTCGATCCGCCCGCCGGGCTTCACGACGACGCGCGCGTGCGCGTGCGGCGTTCCAGCTAGCGTCCGAGGAGAGAGCATGGCATCGGTCGACGTCAACAACGTGCGCAAGACCTATCAGCGCGACTCGCAGGCCATTCCGGTTCTCGACGGCCTGACGCTCCACATCCCCGACGGCGACTTCGCCGCCCTGATGGGCCCCTCGGGAAGCGGCAAGACCACGCTCCTCAACTTGATCGGCGGCATCGACCGGCCGACTTCGGGCAGCGTGATCGTGGGCGACGCGAACCTCGCGGCCTTGAAGCCCAAGCAATTGGCGCGCTGGCGCTCGCGTCACATCGGCTACATCTTCCAGCTCTACAACCTGATCCCGGTGCTCTCGGCGCAGGAGAACGTGGAGCTGCCGCTGTTGCTCGTGAAGATGAGTGGCAAGGAGCGCAAGGATCGCGCCAAGTTCGCGCTCGATCTCGTGGGCTTGGGCGACCGCGTGAAGCACTATCCGCGTCAGCTCTCGGGCGGCCAGGAGCAGCGCGTGGCCATCGCGCGCGCCGTGGTCAGCGATCCTGCCGTGCTCCTCGCCGACGAGCCCACGGGAGACCTCGACCGCAAGTCGGCCGACGAGATCCTCGATCTCCTGGTGCGCCTCAATCAGGAATTCAAGAAGACGATCGTCATGGTGACCCACGATCCGCACGCCGCCGAGCGCGCGCGCCGCGTTCTCCACCTCGAAAAGGGCGTGCTGTCGGCCTAGGAGGGGCGATGCATCTCACGTCTCTGATTCTCGCCAATCTGGGCCGCAACAAGGTGCGCACCCTGCTCACGCTCCTGAGCGTCGGCATCGCGCTCTTCTTGTTCTGCGCGCTGCGCGGCGTGCTCGACACGCTGCAATCCTCGGTGCGCGTGTCGAGTGAGACGCGGCTCGTCACGCGAAACGCGATCTCGCTGATTTTCCCGCTGCCCCTGGCGTACCGGGATCGGATTGCCGGCGTGCCGGGGGTGAAGAAGGTGAGCTACGCCAACTGGTTCGGGGGCCGAAACGCCGCCGATCCGAGCGATTTCTATGCCCAGTTCGCGGTCGACAGCCCGACCTACTTCCCGCTCTATCGCAGCGACGTCGAGGTGGTGGCGGCGGGCCGCCCGCAGGGCGCAGGCGCCGTGCCCGAGGGCAACGATCCCAAGCTCGCGGCGTTCTTCGAGGACCGCACCGGCTGGGTCGTGGGTCAGGCGCTTTTCGTGAAGCACAAGTGGAAGATCGGCCAGCAGGTGCACCTCGCCGGCACCATCTTCCCGGGCGACTGGCCGTTCACCATCCAGGCCGTCTATCACGCCAAGAATCCTGCCTTCGGTGAGGACAACCTGCTCTTCCACTGGAAGTATCTCGACGAGAAGGGCATGGGCGGGCGCGGTCAGGTGGGTTGGTACGTGCTCGGGCTCGATCATCCCGGCCAGGCCGGTCCCGTGATCCAGGCGATCGACGGCATCTACGAAAACTCGGCGGCGGCGACCCGCACCGAAACCGAGCGCGCGTTCCAGGCGGGCTTCGTGAGCATGTACGGCAACATTCCGTTCTTGATCGGGCTCATCGGGCTGGCCGTCGTGCTCTCCATGCTCGGCGTGGCCGCCAACACGATGATGATGGCGATCCGCGAGCGCACGGGCGAGCTGGCCGTCTTGAAGACGCTCGGATTCACCGACGGCACCGTATTCGGCATCGTGCTCGCCGAAGCGCTCCTGATCACGGGCATCGGCGGCACCGCGGGCGCCCTGCTCGCCAAGTTCATGATCGAGGGCACGCGCTTCAACGCCGGCGGGTTCCTGCCGCCCATGACCGTGACCTGGGAGACCGTGGCCCTGGGCGTGGCCATCGCGCTCGCCATGGGCATCGTGAGCGGGCTCGTGCCCGCGATCCGCGCTTCGCGCCTGGCCGTGGTCGACGCGCTGCGCCGCGTCGAGTAGGGGGAATCGTGGGCATTCCGCTCTCTTACAACCTGAGGAACTTGCGGCAGCGTCCGGCTTCGACCTTGGCCACCGCGGGCGGCATCGCTCTGGTCGTGGCCATCTTGGTCGGCGCGCTCGCCATGGCGAACGGATTCCAGGCCGCGCTGGTCGAGACCGGCTCGCCCTCCAACGTGATCGTCCTGCGCACAGGAGCGGATTCGGAGATCTCGAGCGCCATCTCGCGCGACGGCGCCAACATTCTCCGCGCCCTCCCCGAGGTGGCGGTGGCTTCGAACGGCCGGCCCTTGGCCAGCCCCGAGATGGTCGTGCTCGCCAACATCCGCCGGCTGGGTCAGGTGGGCTCGTCCAACGTGACCCTGCGTGGCGTCGACCAGGAAGCGTTCGCTCTGCGCGACAAGGTGAAGATCCTTGCCGGGCGCATGTTCAGGCCCGGCACCGACGAGGTGATCGTCGGCGACCGCATCGCGCGGCGCTTCGCCGGCTGCAAGATCGGCGACCGCCTGCGCTTCAACCGCCATGACTTCACGGTGGTGGGGCAGTTCACGGCGGGAGGCTCCGGCTTCGAGTCGGAGATCTGGGGCGATAACGCGGTCCTCTTGCCGGCCATGGACCGCGACTCGTATCAGAGCGTGACCCTCCGCTTGCGCGATCTGTCGCAATTCAAGGCGCTCAAGAAGCAGCTGGAGAACGATCCGCGCCTCGGCGTGCAGGTGCTCACGGAGCGCGGCTGGTACGCCAGCCAATCGGCGCTCTTGGCCACCGTGCTGCGCTTCGCCGGCGTCTTCCTGACCCTGATCATGGCGGTGGGGGCCATCTTCGGCGCCATGAACACGATGTACGCGGCGGTCGGTGCGCGCAC
>DATFWU010000109.1:0-14174 GCA_035259005.1 Candidatus Eiseniibacteriota bacterium | reverse complement strand
GGCGCCTGGCTTGCGCTCGTCGTCGTGCCGGCGGCCGTCGGCGTGGCGCCCTCGCCCTTCACGTACTTGTCGAGGAAGGCGAGCATGGCGCCGTAGCCCTTGATCTGGTTCGCCTTCTTGGCGAAGCCGTGGCCCTCGTCGTCGAACACGATGTACTCGACCGGCACATTGTTCTTCTTCACCGCGGCCACGATGTCGTCCGACTCCGGCTTGATCACGCGCGGATCGTTGGCCCCCTGGAGCACCATCAAGGGCTTGGTGATCTTGTCGGCCGCGAACAAGGGCGAGATGGAGCGCAGCTTGTCCATCTCGGTGTCGGGATTGCCGATCTCCTGGTAGAGCGACTTGCGGAACGACTCCCAGTAGGGCGGGATGCTCTGCAGGGTGCGCACCCAGTTCGAGATGCCGAAGAGGTCGATGCCGGCGCGGAACTCCTCCGGCTGATAGGCGAGGGCGGCGAGCACCATGTAGCCGCCGTAGCTCCCGCCCACGATGGCGATGCGGTTGGGATCCACGTAGGGCAGTGTCTGCAGGTACTTCTTGCCCGAGACGCAATCCCACAACGGCTCGTGGCCGTGCTTGCCGTCATCGGCCGTGTAGAACGTCTTGCCGTAGCCGCTCGAGCCGCGGTTGTTGATGCCGAGGATCACGTAGCCGTGGTTGGTCAGGTACTGGATCAGGCCCGAATAGCCGCGGCGCGTCTGGTCGCCGGGGCCGCCGTGCACCCACACGATGGCGGGCGCTTTGTGCTGGGCGTCGGCCTGGATCGGCTTGTAGAGCACGTTGGGGATCTGCATGCCGTCGAACGAGGCGAAGCGCACGACCTCGGACTCGACGAGATCGTCCTGATGGATCGCCGGGCTCAACGAGTTGGTGAGGCGAAGCGGCGTCTTGGCGCCGAAGTTGTAGACGAAGAGGTTGCTCGGCGAGCGATCGCTCGACAAGTAGAACGCCATGCGCGTCTCGGTCCACGAGATCACCGGCCCCGTGAGATCGCCCGCCGGAAGCCCGGGCACGGTCACCGCCTTGCCGGTCTGGGTGTCGATCAGGCGCACGACCGTGCGCGCGTCCTCGTTGGTGGCCGTGACCCGGTAGCGGCCGTTGTGGGAGAGCCCGGAGAAGGTGATGTCCCACGCCGGCTTGTCCACGTCCTCGGTCTTGCCGCTCGCCAGCTCGTAGCGGCTCAGGCGCTTGAACTCGGTGCCTTCGTCGGTGATGTAGTAGAGCCAGTGCGAATCGATGTCGAAGCCCGAGCTCGAGAAGGTGGCCACGTCCTGGTGCGGGCTCAGGAGCTTGGTCTCGCCGGTCTTCGCGTCACGCAAGTAGAGATTGTTGTCCGCCGCCGTGTTGGTTTTTTCGAGCGTGATCCAGCGGCGGTCGGGCGAGATGTCGCTCACCGTGTAGCCGGCCGTGTCCTGGTAAACCGTCGTGCGCTGATAGTTCGTGGCGTTCACCAGGTAGAGATCGAAGTACTTCGGGTCGCGCTCGTTGGTGAGCACGTAGAAGCCGTCGCCTTCCTGCGTCCACCCCCCGAACTGCGCCTTGAGCTTCTGGCCCGGCGTCAGGTCCTTCTCGCTCCCGTCCTTCTCGCGCACGTAGAGGTGGTTGTTCTCGTCCCCGGCGTGGTCGCGCGTGTAGAGGATGCGATCGTCCTCGGGGAAATACGACACGGCGTAGTTGTTGTCGGTGGTCGACGACGTGACCGCCGTCGGGCGGCCGCCGGCCGAGGGCACCGAGAACACGTTCCAGATCCCGGTCTCGTTCGACGAGTAGAGAATCTTCGCCTCGTCGTGCGAGAAAGAGGCCCCGCGCAGGTTCGTGGTGGCCAGGAACTGCTCGATCGTGTATTGGCGCGGCGTGCGCGACGAATCCTTGGCGTTCTTGCGCACCAGTGCGGCGTGCGCGGGAGCGGCGAGCGCGAGCGCCACGGCGAGCGCGGCCCACTGGGCCACGATCTTCCTCGAACCATGCACCATCATGGGGGAGCCTCCTTGCGACTCGTGTTCTAGTTGTTGCCCGAGCCCGATCCCGATCCGCCGCTCGAGGCGGGCGCGGTCTGCGGGTGAGCCTGCATGTACTTGGTGACCTTCTTGTCCAGCTGGGCAGCGAGAGTGGCGTCCTTGTCCTTGAGCCACAAGAGCTCGGCCTGCGCCTTGTCGAGATTTCCGGCTTCGAGATAGGCCTCGCCAAGATACTCGTGCGCGGGCGCGTAGTCGGGCGCAAGCCGCAAGCATTCCCAGTACGCCTGCAGCGCCTTCTGATTGTCGCCCGTCTTGCGCAGGCAGAAGCCCAACATGTTCCACGCCTCGTGGTACTTGGGATCGAGCGTCGTGGCCTGCTGGAACTTGTCGATCTGCTTGGACAGGCGCTTCTGCGCCGAATCCGTCTTCTTCTTCGCCTTGTCGGCGGCCTTGGGATCGGAGAGCGCGGACAAGGACTCGGCCTCGGCCAGCTCGGCCTTGGCCTTGTCGCACTCCTTGTATCCGTCGGCGTACAGGCTCTCGGCGTTCTTACGATCGGCCGCGGCCTTCTCCTCGGGCGACATGGGCTGCTCGGGCGTGGCCGACGGCGGGGGCGAAGGCGGCGGCATGGAAGGAGGCTCGCCGCCGCCCGATGCGGCCGAGGGACGCGGGCCCGCCCAGGCGAGCAGGAGGGCGAGCGCCAGGAGCGTGAGCGCGCGCCGTACACCGAAGCGTCGAATGTTGCGCATGAATCGATCTCCTTCCGGAGGGAACAGGCCACGGAACAGCGTAGGCGGCGGGTCGAGAGAACGATACGGCGGCCCGGGGGCGCGATGCAACGAGGCCCGGGCTTCCTGGTGGTGCCCTCTCGCGCCTGGTGTACGCTGCCGCGACCATGCCCTCTCGCCGCGTGAGCCCGACGGCATCGAGCCTCCGGACGCAAACATGGCTCTTGGGCACCTTGGCGACCCTGGCGCTGGTACGCGGCGTGGCGGCGCTCGTGCCCGGACACTGGCTTTGGGGTCTGGACGTGTACCGCTCCGCGCCCCCCTGGACGTGGGCGCTCTGGGCTCTCTCGGCGCTCGTTCTCTTGCCTGCGCTGGCCCCTTGGGCCGAGACAGTCGCGGCGTGGGTCGCCCCACGCCTCGAGCGCGGCTGGGCGCTGGCCACCCTCCTCGCCCTGCTCGCCGCCGTCCGCGTGCTGATTCTGCCGGATCGTATCCACTATGTAGGGGACTCGCTGATCCGTGCCGACGCGGTGACGGAAGGCGTGCCCGCGCGCGCGCTCACGCCGCAGGCGCTGCCTCTCGACGTCTGGTTTCACTCGACGCTGCCGGCGTGGCTCGGCCACGCCGGAATCGATCCCGTGCTCGTGACGCGTCTCTTGGGAGCGGTCGAGGCCGGAGCGCTCGTCTTCTTGGCACTCGCCTTCGCGCGCGGACTCGGGCTTTCGGGCGGTGCGCTTCTGGGCGCGACGACGCTCGTCATCTGGGGCGGGTGGCAGGCGCTCTATACCGGATTCGGCAAGGCGTTCTCGGAGCTCGTTGTGGCCGCCTTGGCGCTCGCGACCCTCGGCATCTCGGTGGCGCGCGGCCGGCGCCACGTCACCTTCGGCGTCGTGCTCGCGCTCGCCCTTCTCTTGCATCGCTCGGCGCTCGGATTCCTGCCGGCGGCCATCGGCGCGTGGCTCGCTGGACGCGTGGCTTCCGGCCGTGGCTGGCGCGTGTGGGTGGGGATCGCGATCCCGGCCGTCGCGCTCGCGGCCCTCGCGCCGCGGCTTTGGCAATCGATGCATGCTTATGACACGACGCACTTCGCCGCAGCGGGCGAGGGGCTCGGAGGAGCGCTCGGCCGTCTGCTCGCGCCGCTTCGACTGCTCGATCTCGCGAATCTCGCGCTCTTCCTCGTTCCCATGCTGCCGCTGTTGTTCACGCTCTCCGGGCGCCACGAGCGCCCGTCGCCTCTGCTCGAGCCGGAGGCCAAGCGCGTCCTTCTCTTGCTTGCCGTACCCTTCGCGGTCGCGCTTTTCTTCCTGCGTCCCGCGCAGGGGATCGCGCGCGACTTCGACGACTATTCGACCGGCGCCATGACCATCGCGGTCCTCCTGGCCGCCCGTGTGGGAAGCCGGCTGCGCAACGTGCCGCGCGCTGGCTGGATGGCGGTGTCGATCGGGCTTGGCTCGGCGGCGCCGGTGGTGGCGTGGCTCGCTCTGCAAAGCGACGTGGGGCTCGGACTCGCGCGCGTGGAGGCGTGGGTCCAAGGACCTCCGACGCGATCCGAGGCCGAGCGCGCGACCACCTACGACTATCTGGGCGGGCGATGGTTTCGCGCCGAGCGCTACGACTTGGCCGAAGCCGAGCTCGAAAAGGCCGTGGCGCTCACGCCGAGCCCGCGTCTTGTCCTGGGTTGGGCGGGCGCGGCCGAGCGGGCGCGCGACTTCGCCACCGCGGAGCGCGCCTACCGGCTGCTCTACGAGCGCGCGAATCTCATGAACGATTCGACCGGCGTGCGCGTGCGCGCCATCGCGCTCGGAGGGCTCGCCGTCTCCGCGGCGCGTCGCGGCGATCTGGCCACGGCCCGGCAATGGGCCGAGCGGGCGGTCGCCGAATCGCCGGGCGATCCCGGGCCCCAAGCCCTTCTCCAGCACATCCTCGCCGCCCGGGCCGACACGACGAGACGATCCGCGCCCTGAGCGGCTCCTGTCTGGCTTACTGCACACTTGTGCAGGAGGCGCAATCGGAGCACAATCGGTGCATGAAAGCCGAGTACCGCGAGGAACCCTGCCGCTCGGCGCTCAACCGGGTGAAGGGGATGGGGTTCAGCTGGTCGCTCAATCCCTACATGGGGTGCGCGCACCGCTGCACGTTCTGCTACGTGCGCGCCTTCGAGCGTCGCGCCGACCGTCCGGCCGACGATCGCTACGGCACATCGTTGCGCGTGAAGACGAACGTGGTCGAGATGCTGCGCGCCGAGCTGGCGCGCCCGTCGTGGAAGCGCGAGCTGGTGGCGATCGGCGCCGCCACCGATCCGTATCAGCCGGCCGAGGCCACCTACCGGCTCACGCGCGGCTGCCTGGCCGCCCTGGCGCACGCGCGTAATCCCTTCGGCATCGTGACGCGCGCGCCCCTCGTGGCGCGCGATCTCGATCTCCTGCAGGAAGCCTCACGGCGCGCGGAAGTTTCGGTGAGCTTCTCCATTCCCACGTTGGATGAGGCGATCTGGCGCGCCACCGAGCCGGGCACGCCGCACCCGCGCCAGCGGCTACGCGCCGTGACGGCACTCGTCGACGGAGGCATCCACGCCGGCGTGGGCATGGCGCCGCTTCTACCGGGGTTGAGCGACGATCCGCAGAAGATTCGCGACGTGGTGCGCGCGGCACGCGAGGCGGGCGCCACCTTCTTGTGGGCCAACACCCTCTATTTGAAGCCGGGGACGCGCGAGCATTTCCTCGAGCATCTGGCGCGCGACTGGCCGGAGCACCTGCCGGTCTACGAGCAGATGTATCACGGGCGGGCCTATTTGCCGCGCGAGAAGACGCAGGAGATCAAGGACCGCGTGAGCCGCTTCCGCAAGCAATACGCGATCGAGGACCGCCGCCCGCACGCCATCCGGCCCGAGCCCGTCGCCGAGCCCGAGCAGACTTCGCTGGCCCTCTAGCTCAGTGTGCCGGCTTGGGGGCCGGCATCTGCGTGGCCGGCGTCGTGTCCCCGCGGTGGCAGGTCGTGCAATTGACGACCTTGTTGTCCTCGTCGAGGTTCGGGATCTTGGCCAGGAGATCGTTGTTGATCGTCGCCGTCATGTTCCACATGTCGCGCGCAATCTGCTTGTTCTTCTTCTCGTCCGAGTCCCACTTGCCCCCCATCGCGTGGCAGTGGCCGCAGCCCACGCCCAGGCTGTTGCCGAAGCCCATGTTCATGATGCGTAGCAAGCGCTGGGCGGGAATGCCCTTCATCACCTTGATGTTCTTGAACACGCTCTCGGCCGGCGCGTTCGCGCGATCGCCGAGCTTGGCGATCAGCATGTTGGTCACCGTGTCGCGCATGGCCGCGATCTTGGCCGGATCGCGCGGCGGGCCCTGACCTTCGGGCGCGGGCTCCGGCTGTGAAGCAGGTGGAGGCGGCGTGACGTCGTCGGCGCGGAGCGAGGTGCCGAGAGACAGCGCGAACACGGAAAGGGCGACGGCAAACGCGAGGCCCAGGATCGTCGGGCGCATACTCTCCTCCACGAAATCGGCGGGTGGCTCAGGGTGCGGTCGCGCGAAGAGCAGCGCGACCGGCAAGCGGCGTACCGATTGGTAGCACAGCCTGCCTGCGTCGCGCGACTCTGCTGTGGCGCTCGGCTCCTAGCGCGGGCCGAATCCGACGAGCGCCAGCAGGGCGAGAACGCCCATGATTCCGAGGATCACGAGCCAGAAGGCGACGTGGCGCTCGGCACCCTCCGAGACGGTGAAGTGCGGCGGAGGCTCGGCGAGAGGCGGCTTGTGCGGGGCCAGGGAGGCCTTTTCAGGGGAAGGATCGGGACCGGCGTACGGGTCGAGCGGATCATCCAGGACCATGAGCGTCACCGGAGCCTCACGAAGCGCGACACCATGCGCTCGCCGCCCGCCGTCTCGAGCGCGGCGAAATAGACACCCTCGGTCGCCCGATCACCGGCCGCCGTGCGCCCGTCCCACAGCAAGCGGCTCGGGCCCGCGTCGAAACGGCCCGAGCGCAAGACGCTGACCAGCCGTCCGCGCACGTCGTAGATGGCGAGGCGCGCCTGACCCGCGCTCGGCATCGAGTAAAAGAGCGTGGTGGCTCGGCGCGAAGGATTGGGCGACGCCGTGAGAGAGAGGATCGCGGGCGGCCCGCCCGGCTCCACTCCCGTGATGCCGCCGAAGTTCACGAGGAAGTTGAAGCGCCCGCCGCGCGTGTTGTCGCGGGGTCCGGCGCCGATCGCGCCCGCCGATCCGCGGAGCCCAGCCAGCCAAGAGCCCTCGACGATGGGCGAGTGCGAGGGTGGAATGAGCGCGTTGATCTTGGACAGGGCGACTTTGACCGTGATCGTGTTGGTCGCCACGTCCACCGAGCCCGAGTCGGCGATGCCGACGAAGTGGTATGCCATGGCGTACGCGCCGCTGGCGGGCGTGAGCGGCATGGAGTCGCGATACGCCGTGCCGTACGAGAAGGTCGGCGTCGCCCCCGTGTCGGCCGCCATCATGTAGAACATGTCGCCGTGGTCGGACACGCCGTCGGGCAGCTGGTCCACGGCCCATGGCGCGTTCGCGGTGAAGGCCATTCGCCACACGCCGTCGAGCGACCCGGCGCTCAAGCCCGACACTTTCATATGCGCGCCCAAGTACGGCGCGTCGGGTCCGTCCTGATCGGCGAAGTACTCGATCGAGACGATGTCGAAAGGATTGTCGGCCGGGACGGGCTGGGTCTGGATCACGGCGTCATGCACGGGGTCCGTCACTTCGGGGTCCGACCAGCTGAACACCGGCATGTCGGTCGAGGGCACGGGATCGACGAGGCCCGTGCCGCCGTTCGTCGCGGCCAGGAGCCCGGGTCCGTCGAGCTGACGCACGACGTACGTGTTGCCGTCGTAATCGTTGTGGTCGTCGGCGAAGGAGACCACGGCCGCGCCCTGCGGGTCGTAGGCGATCTGGAAATAGTCGCCGAGGTTGCGGTTCGCCGAGCCGGTGAGGCCGCCCTCGCTGATGTTGGAGCCGTGGATCCTGTGGTCGCTGATGCGCTCCTGGCGCATGACCGGATGGGCCGACGTGGCGTTCAGACACTGCGCGAAGTAGACATCCCACTCGGCCGCGCTCGTATTGTCGCTCTGGGTCCCGAACCACACGAAATCGACGCGGCCGGCGCTTCCCGCCTCGAGCCAGGGAAACACGTTGGTCAGCGTGAGGTCCGGGTTCTCCACGATCGCGGGGACGGCCCACGTGTCCCCATGGTCGGTCGAATACGAGTAGTAGATGTGACGGTCGCTCGACCACGCCGTGTAGACGGTGCCGTCGTCGCCGACCTTCACGGGATCGAAGAGGTGGCCGTGCGCCGTGAGCCCGTCCACCAGGTGCGTGGTCCAGGTCGTTCCGCCGTCGGTCGAGCGGCTGACGTAGAGCGCGTTGTCGTTCTGGTGCGAGACGTACACATAACCGTTGGCGTGATCGACGTCGATGTAGCCGGGCGTGGTGGAGATCGGATTGCTGGCGTCGAGAACCGGCATGGGCGCGCCATAGGTGAGCCCGTGGTCGGTCGACTTCTGCACGAACAGCGCGCTCGCGGGCACGGGCGCGCGATACACCATGTAAATGGTGCTGGGGCCGTCGGCCTCGATCCACTGGCGGTCGTCGGACGGAATCGCCGCCGCGGCCGGGTTGTGCTGGAACGTTTGGCCCCGGTCGGTGGAGAGATTCGAAGAGATGTCGGCCACCGCCAGGCTCACCATGGTGACCACCGGCGTCGAGTCGGGGCTCGTCGGAAAGCTGGTCGCGATCTCGATGTCGCCGCCGCCGTCGGCGCCTCCCGCCGTCGAGTCTTCCGCGCCCATCTGCTGGAAAGCATCGGGCTGGCCGAGATACTCGCCGTGGCGCATCTCGGGATCGAACGTCGGGCTCGAGGGATTCAAGTCGAAGCGCCAGAGATCGACGCCCGCGGGCGCGCCGCGGATGCCGCTCACGTAACAGTTGCCACGCACGTCGACGCGCACGCTCGGCTCCTCGGTGCGCACCGTGCCGCGCGCGTAAAGAGGGACCGAGTGGCTGAAGGTCGAGTGGCCGTCGAGATAGGTGACGGTGGGAGAGGCCGGGAGCGAGGCGAGCATGGCCTGGCCCTGATAGGTCTGTAGCGGTGGGACCGTCGCTGCCTGGACGTGCGCCCACCACACGCGCGGCGTCGTGACCACCGGAGGATCGATGCCGATGTGCACCGTCTCCGACGTGCCCGGAGGCGCGCCGGCGGAAGACGGCAGGCTCTCGCCGCGTAGCGTGCCCACGTGCACGTAGAGATCGTAGTCGTAGGCGGGAATGGTCCACGAGATCGAGACCGTGATCTGCTTCCCCGTGTAGTCGCCAGGGGCGAGCACGACCTGGAAGCTGTCGCAGCTCACGCCGTCGACGCACGTGTTCTCGCCGCTTCCCGCGCCGGTCACGCTGCCGGTCCACGAGACCGAGGGCGTGGCCAGGCTGATGGTGCCGGTGCCGGGCGTGGCGCCGAGAGCGGCGCTGGCGAAAGCGAGAAACCAGACCGGCGACAGAGCGCGCAGGATGGGGAGCGCCGAGCGGCGAGCGCGTCGAAACGACATGCGAACCTCCTCGAGGCGGGCGGGCAGGCCCGCGAACAGGAGGAGGCTAGGAAGGCCGTGTTGACTCGCGCTTGACCGCGGGCCTGAGCGCAGGCCCGTAGCGCCTTGAAGCGTGTGGCCTTAAGCCGCGTTTCCGGGACCGCGCCCACGCCGGCGCTCGGCCGGGTCGAGGTCGAACGATCCGGCTTCGAAAGCCGGCTCGACGCGCCGCGAGAACATCATCGCGGGAATCCAGATGATCGCGGGAATGACCAAGAGCGCGTCCGTGCGCGCCGTGGGACCGATCACGGCCTGGATGTGCTCGAGTCCCGCGAAGGCTTCCTTGACCTCGGCCGGTGTCCCGCTCGTGGTGAGGGCGAGGATGCGGCCGGCCAGGATGGCGAAGGCATTCGCCGCCAGGAACGAGCCGGCCACGAGCGTCGCTTGTAAGAAGGCTGTGAGGACGAACGACTTGGGGAAGGCACGGCTCTTGGTGAGAAAGAGAACGAGCAAGAGGAGCGGAGCTACGGTCAGCGTCACGGCGGCCGCGGCCTCGACCATCGGCACGAAGAGAGCGGCGATCACTGGCAGCAGGATCACGCTCGACATCTCGCCCCCTGACCGCGCCTCCTGAAAGACCCCGGCGCGCTCCAGGGCCGGGATCGCATCCTGCCAGAGCTGCACGAGATTCCCGGAAAAGAGGAGGGTGGCGCCGATCTGGGCCACCAGGCAGACCGCGACCGCCGGAAGCCAGGCGGGCGGCGGCGCGCCCGATGTCCCCGAGCGGGGAATGTGGATCCAGTCACGGAAGACGAAGAGGAGGACTCCGGCCGCGAGAAAAAGCCCGCCCGTCGCCTGCATCCACCCCCAGGCCGTCTGGACGACCGAGGACGTTCCCTGGGCCTTGATGAACGAGCCAAACGCGAAGATCCCGGCCACGGCGGCCAGGCCGGTCGCCATGAGCGCGATGCGGGCGATCAACAAGAGGAAGAGGAGAAGGCGCTCGCCAAGAACCCGCAGGATGGACATGGATTCCCTCGGGGTTTTGCCCATCCTGACACGAAAGGAGACATCAGGCCTCTACTTGATTCCCCCCCCGGGCGGCACCATACTCGCCCGGTACACAGTCTCTTTGCCCGCCACCACTTCGCGAGTGCCCCACTCAGAGCACCTGGCCGGCAGGATTCTGATTCCTCTCGTTGCCCCGAGGGCCCGCGCTCATGGATGGCCCGACAATGAACGCCAAAGAGAATGCCTCTCCGTCGACCGACCGAGAAGTCGAGGAAACGGCCGAAGCCGAGATCGAGCGTCCCGGCTTCAGCGCGTTTCCCATTGTCGGGATCGGCGCGTCGGCGGGCGGGCTCGAAGCGTTCCGCGCTCTGCTGCCGGAGCTGCCAGAGCACACGGGCATGGCCTTCGTCCTCATTCAGCACCTGGATCCCAAGCACGAGAGTCGCCTGACCGACGTGCTGGAGAAGGTCTGCCGGATGCCGATCCGGGAGGCCACGCACGGAACGCTGGTCGAGCCCGATCACGTCTACGTGATTCCTCCCGACTCGACGATGACCATCGAGAGGGGAGCGCTCCTGGTCACGCCGCGAGGGGAAGTCCGAGCGCCCCATCTCGCCGTGGACGCCTTCTTCCGCTCGCTGGCCCGCGATTCCCAGTCGCGCTCCATCGGCGTCGTGCTCTCGGGCACGGGCTCCGACGGCACGCTCGGCATGCTCGAGATCAAAGCGGCCGGGGGCATCACGTATGCGCAGGACGAGAGAACCGCCAAGCACACGGGCATGCCGCGGAGCGCCCTCGACGCGGGCTGCGTGGATTTCGTGCTCTCGCCCGAGGAGATCGCGCGCTCGCTGGCGCGCATCAAGAGCCACCCGTACTTGGCCACCACCGAGGCCGAGACCGAGATCCTGCCCTCGGAGGACGACTACCAGCGGGTGCTCTCCGTGGTGCGCAAAGGCACGGGCGTGGACTTCACGCAGTACCGCGACACCACGATCAAGCGGCGCATCCAGCGCCGCATGATGCTGCATGGAAAGAGCAATTTGAACGAGTACTCCGAGCTCCTCCTGGGAGACCGCACGGAGATCGATTCGCTCTATCGCGACCTGCTCATCAACGTCACCGGTTTCTTCCGCGATCCCGAGGTGTTCGAAGCACTCAAGCGCGTCGCCTTCCCCGAGATGTTACGCAACAAGTCGGTCACCAAGCCGATCCGCATCTGGGTCCCGGGATGCTCGACGGGGCAGGAGGCCTATTCTCTGGCCATCGTCCTGCTCGAGTTCCTCGACGACAAGCCGTTTCGGCCCACGATTCAGATCTTCGCCACCGACTTGAGCGACTCGGTTTCGCTGGAGAGGGCGCGCACCGGGCTCTACCCGGAGAACGTCGAGAGCGAGATCACGCCCGAGCGGCTGCGGCGCTTTTTCACCAAGGAGGACCACGCCTACCGGATCGACAAGACGATTCGCGACATGTGCGTCTTCGCGCGCCAGAATGTCGCGGCCGATCCGCCGTTCTCGCACGTCGATCTCATCAGTTGCCGCAACGTTCTCATCTACATGTCACACGTCCTGCAGCGGCGTGTCATGCCGACTTTCCACTACGCGCTCAACGTTCCGGGTTTCCTGCTCCTGGGATCCTCGGAGAGCGTGGGGCCCTACGTGGAGCTGTTCGAGCTGGTCGACCGGCCGGCCAAGATCTACGCCAAGAGGAATTCCCCGACCCGGGTCTATCCGCACTTCGTCAACGACGACGTGCCCGGCTTCCAGCTTGCGGCCGGCCGGGCTCCGGTCTCGGCCGTGGGACAAGTGGATTTCCAGAGGGAGGCCGACCGCATCCTGCTCGGCCGTTACAGCCCGCCCGCGGTTCTGGTCGACGACAACCTCAACATTCTCCAGTTCCGAGGCAAGACCAGCGACTTCCTCGAGCCGCCGACGGGGGAGCCGTCGACCAACCTGCTCAAGATGGCCCGGGAAGGACTCTTCCTCGAAGTCCGGGCCGCGTTCCGCGAGGCCAAGAAGAATCATCGTCCGGCGCGCCGGGAAGGCATTCGCATCCAGCACGCGCACCATTCCCTTGTGGCCAGCATCGAGGTGTTTCCCATCTCGTTGCCCGGGTCGACGGACGCCCGCTACCTCATTCTCTTCGACGACGAACGGGGGCCGCATCGCGGGCCCGGCGAGGAGGCGACAGCGAGAACCGCGCCCATTGCGGCTCTCCCCGCGGAGACGTTGACCCCTGGCCCCACGGAGGACCTGGAGGAGGACGGCAGCGCTCCCGAGGAGCTCAAGCGAGTCCGCCAGGAGCTGTCCGCGACCAAGGACTATCTGCAGTCGCTGCTCGAGCAGCAGGACGCGGTCAACGAGGAGTTGCGCTCGGCCAACGAGGAGATCCTCTCGAGCAACGAGGAGCTGCAGAGCACCAACGAGGAGCTGGAAACCGCGAAGGAGGAGTTGCAGAGCACCAACGAGGAGCTGACCACGGTCAACGAGCAGCTCCATCACCGCAACATGGAGCTGTCGCAGGTCAACAACGACCTCACCAACCTGCTCTCGAGCACCATGATCCCCGTGGTCATGGTGGGCGGCGACATGCGCATCCGGCGTTTCACCCCGCCCGCCAAGCGGACGATGAACCTGCTGCCGACGGACGTCGGGCGGCCGATCAGCGACATCAAGCCCTCGGTCGAGGTGCCCGATCTCGACCAGATCATCTCCGACGTGATCGACACCGTGCGTCCAGTGGAGCGCGAGGTGCTGGATCGGCACGGCAAGTGGTTCGCCCTGCGCGTCCATCCCTATCGCACGACCGACAACAAGATCGACGGCGCAGTCATCGTGCTCGTCGACATCGACCAGTCGAAGCGCGCCCAGCAGGATCTGGAGCGGCAGTCCGCCGATCTGCGCACCCAGGCGTCGCTCGTCGACCACTCGACCGACGCCATCATCGTCATGGACGGGGCCCGCCGCATCCGCTCGTGGAATCGAGGCGCCGAGCAGACGTACGGCTACAAGAAGGAAGAGGCGCACGGCAATACCACGCACGACTTCCTGAAGACGGGCGGGCCGCCCCTGCCCGAGGTCGACGTCGAGCTGGAGCAGAAAGGCTCCTGGGTCGGCGAGCTCCGGCACACCCGCAAGGACGGCCAGCAGATCGTGGTCTCGAGCTGCCAGGTGCTGGTGCGAGGGCCCGAGGGCAGCGCCGAGGCGATTCTCGAGATCAACCGCGATATCACGGACCGCCTGCATGTCGAGGAGAAGCTGCGTCAGCAGGCCGAAGCGCTCCGCCAGGCGGATCGCCGCAAGGATGAGTTCATGGCCATGCTGGCCCACGAGCTTCGCAACCCGCTCGCCCCGGTGAAGAACGCGGTGCGCGTGTTGCGGCTCTCCGGGAGCAACGAGGAGGTTGCGCTCCAGGCGCGCGACGTGCTCGAGCGCCAGGTCGAGCAGCTGTCCCGCATCGTCGACGACCTGCTCGACATGACACGCATCGCCGAGGGCAAGATCGAGCTGCGCAAGGAGCGCGTGAAGCTCTCCTCGGTGGTCCAAACAGCGGTCGAGTCGTCGCGCTCGCTGATCGAGTCGCGCGGCCACAAGCTCGTGATCCACTTCCCGGCCAAGCCGCTCTACCTCGAGGCCGATCCCGCGCGCCTGGCGCAGGTGGTCACCAACCTGCTCAACAACGCCGCCAAGTTCACCGACGATCGCGGCGAGATCGTGCTCACGATCGAGCGCGAGCCCGGACCCAAGAGCGGTCCGGGCTCGGTACAGATCTCGATCAAGGACTCGGGGATCGGGATCGCTCCCGAGATGCGGCCCCACGTCTTCAATATGTTCTTCCAGGCGGACACGTCGCTCGAGCGCCTGCGCGGCGGCCTCGGCGTCGGCCTCACGCTCGTGAACAGCCTGGGGCGGGCCCACGGGGGGACCGTCG
>DATFWU010000108.1:0-7035 GCA_035259005.1 Candidatus Eiseniibacteriota bacterium | reverse complement strand
GGGGTGCCGGCCGGGGTCGCCGACGAGGACTCGTGCGCGCTCGAGCATGTGGTGAGCCGCTCGACGCTCACCCGGCTCACCGATTTCCTGGCGTTCCTCGGCCAGTGCCCGCAGGCGCCGCTCGAAGTGGTGCGCCACTTCCAGGAAGTCGCCGCGTGCAAGGACACGCCGTGCTGCACGCGCTGCGGCCTCGACAAGCTGGTGGCGCCCCCTCTCCCAGAGCCCGAAACGCCGCTGTCCAAGCAGCACACCCGTTTCTAGACCGTTCCCGGAGATCGCTCGTGAATTCGAAGCTCGGAACCCGGCTCCCTCGCCCGCGCGGGATCGCTTGGCCTGCACGGCCCGGCCGCAGGCCGGCCCCCGTCTCCCGCTTGCTGACCGCGGCTCGATGGCGGCAGATCTCGGCGCGCCTCGGCGCCCATCGCACCCCGGATCGCCGAGCGGTCGAGGCAGCTCTCTGGATTCTCTACACGGGAAAGCCGTGGTCGGCGCTCGGCGCCGCGGCCAGGACGAGCGTGGTGCGCGCCCAGTGGCAGGCTTGGCTCCGGGATGGACGCTGGGTGGATTTCTGGACGGCCTACGTCTCGCTGCTCTCGACGGGCCAGCGGGCGCTATGGCAGCGCGCCCTCTCGACGCCCGGCGGCCCGGCGCAGCGCGTCTGGAGGCTCGTCAGCGCGCGGCTGCTCCTCGATCGCATCTAGGCGACGCGATCGCCCTCAGCTCGACGTGCCGGAGAAGAGATCTCCGGCCCCCGCCAACGGCGCCTCGGAGCCGGCGCCCAGATCGATCCAGTGCACCTTCTCGGCGAACCACACGGGATCGCGCTGGCGGATCGCCTCGGCGCGCGAGCGGTGGCAGGTGAGCAAGAGAATCTGATGGTCGACGCTCAGGCGATCGGCCAGGAAGCGAAGCCCGGCCTCGGCGCGCTCGTCGTCGCTGTTGGCGAAAGGATCGTCGAGCACCACCGGCAGCTTCTGATCGCCGCGCGACAAGAACTCGCACACCGCGAGCCGCAGCGCGAGCCGGACCTGGTCGCGCGCGCCCGCGCTCAGCACCTGCTCCAGCTTCTCGCGCTCGAGACGCTGGCCCTGCACCTCGAGCGAGAAGTCGAGTCCGTCGGTCACGAGGAAGCGGCCGTAGTGCGGGCCGAGCGCGGGCAGGAGCGTCCCCATGCGATGCGACACGAACTCCGACCAGCGTGAGTTCGTCTCGCGCGCGACGCTCGCCAGTCGCTCGCGCGCCAGCGTCACGGCCGCCTGGAATCGCAAGGCCCGGCTGCGCTCGCGCTCGCGCTCCTCGAGCTCGAGGCGGAGCCGGCTCGCCGCTTCCTCGCGCACCGGGCTCTCGTAGTGGCCGACCTCACGCTCGAGCGTGACCCTTCGCGCCCGCACCTCCTCGAGCTTCTTTCTCACCAGGCGCCGCTCGGTCTCCCAATCGGCGCGCGTGCGCGTCATCTCCTCGAGGCTCAGATCGATAGGCCCTTCGATCTCCGCGCCGGCGCGCTCGATCTCCACCCGGATGCGCTCCGCCTCGGCCGCTCGCTCGGCCCGCTCCGCATCGGTGCGGCGGCGTGCCCGCAGGCGCGAGATCGTGGTCTCGAGCGCCTCTCGGCGCTCCACGGCCTTGCGCCTCGCCTCGATCTGCTCGAGCGCCTTCTCCCACTCGCCGTCGGGCGTGCCCAGGGCGCGCGCCACCTCGCGGGCGCGCTCGAGGGCGCGGTCGCGACGCTCGCGAATCGACGCCTCCTGCTCGGCCAGGCCGCGATCCTCCTGCGATAAACGCTCCATCTGCCCGCGCAGCGACACCACTTGCGACACCTTCTCGCGCACGCCGCGAAGCGCGGCCTCGGCGTCCCAGTCGGAGCCGGGTGACGCGGGAGCCTCGAGGCCCGCGCGCCGCACCCAATCGGCGGCCCGGCGCCGGCTCGCTTCCCACTCGTTCTCCATGCGCGTGAGATCCTCGCGCACCCAGCGCAGGCGCGAGCCCTCGCGCTCCACGCGCAAGTAATCGGAGTGCTCGCCGAGCAGAGTCTCGGCCGAGGGCACGCCGAGCCGGCGCGCGATCTCCTCGAGGGCGAGCGTGCGCTCGGCCGCCTGCTCGCGCAGCGCTTGCTGACGCCGGTTGGCCTCGGTGACGGTGCGCAGCACGGTGACGCGCTCGGCCCCACGATGCGAGGCGGCGCGGAGCCCGAGGAAGATGGCGAGTGCGATGCCGGCGAGGGTGACGGCGAGACCGGCGAAGGAAAGGCTCACGCGCGCGCTGACCGCGAGCCACACCGAGGCGGCCCCGGCGAGGACGCCGAGGGCGCAGGCGCCGAACGCGCCCCAGCGCATGCCCGCGCGCTCGCGCGCGATGGCCCTCAGGCGGTCGCCCGACTCCTGCGCCATGCGATCGGCTTTTTCCTTTTCCGTGCCCCAGGCCTGAATCGAGGCCGGAGCCCGCGTGAGGAGACCGGATTCGTTCATGTCGAGCGAGGCGAAGCGCGAGCCCAGCTCTTCCCAGCGCGAGAGATTCACGCCCGCGCGCTCGAGATCGGCTTCCATCTCGCGGCGGCGGCGCAGGGCCTCGGTCACGCCCCCCCGGGCCCGCGCCAGGTCGCGCTCCAGGGCGGCGATCTCCTCCAAGTGCACGGGAGCCGCCCAGGCGAGGGCCCGTCGCGCCTCCATCTCCCGCTCCTGATCGCGCCGGGGGCCGGTGACCGCGCTCTCGCGCTTGGCGGCCAGCTCGGCGAGCGCGGTGTCGGCGGCGACGCGCTCGGCTTCGGCGCGGCGCAGGCGATCGGCGGCGTCCTGGGGCAGGGCTTCGACCGAGCGCAACGGCTCGAGCTCGGCCACCAATCCCTCCAAGTCCTTGCCGGCTTCGCCGTCGCGAATGATCTCGTGCTCGATCTCGGCCTGCGAGGCACGCAGCGCGCACAAGGAAGCACGGCGCTCGGCGCACGCCAGGTCGGTTTCCTGCGTGCGCGACATGGCCAGCTCGCCGATCGAGAGCGAGGCGTGCTCCGTGCGCGCCGTCTCCTCGCGCAGGGCGGCGCGCAGCGAGTCGATCCTCTGGTCGAGATTTCGCAGATGGTTGCCGATGGTGAGACGCTTCTCGCCCAGCATGTACTTCTGCAGCGCGCCGTCGAGCACCGCGAGGGCCGATTGCGCCGACAGATCGCCGACGATCGAGGAGGCCTGGCTCTCGAGCAGCGTGGCCAGCTTGCCGTCGGGCCGCACGTCGGTGCCGGAGAGCCCGATCGGCCCTTCCTGCAGGAGCAACGCCGAGCGCGCGAACTGCTCGAGCGAGAGCCCGAGCAGCTCTTCGCCGATCATGTACTCGCCCGAGCCGTGGCGGAAATCCTCGGTGACGTTGCCGCGCCCTTCCTCGAACACGCTCACCGTGCCCTTGGGGAAGTTGCGATTCACCGTGTAGCGGCCCTTGGTCGTCTCGAACGTGAGCTCGATCGCGAACGGGCCCGGCGACCAAGGCTCGTACTGCTGGCGCGGCGTGAACTGGCCGCGGAAGCGCCGCCCGTCGTCGCTCAGGCCGTAGAGCGCGGCCGAGATGGCGGCGGCCACCGTGGTCTTCCCGGCCTCGTTGGGGCCCAGGATCAAATTGAGGCGCTTGGGATCGAAGACGATCTCGCCCGTGAAGGTGCCGAAGCCCTGCGCCTTGAGGCGCCCGATCTTCACTCGAGCCCCCACTCGTAGCGCGGGGCCACGCTCTGCTGGCGCAGGGCGTCCAAGCCGTAGTAGAGCGCGGCTTCGAGCACGGCGCGGCGCTCGGGATCCTTCTCGTCTTCGATCTCGGCCAGGAGCGAGCGCGCGAAGCGCTCCTCGGTGGTGCGCGGCTCGCCGCGCCGGTAGGCGGCGAGATCGTAGGCCGGGCGCACGGCGGAGGCGTCGGCGGCGAAGAACCACACGCGCTCGCCCAGGTCCTCGGCGCGCGGCACGGCCTCGACGCCGGGAAGCGGCTGCCCGGTGTAGCGCGCGATCACGAGATCGCGCGGCCTCGCCTCGGCGGCCTCGAGTGCGGCCAGCGTGCGCTCGCGCGCCGCCTCACGGCTCCCCACCCCGCTCAAGTCGATCTTCACCTCGTGCAGGCGGCGCTCGTCGAGCACCACGGGCTCGATCTCCGACGACAGAAGACGCGCGCCCGGACCCGCGTCGAGGTCGATGGCGAGGCGCACGTGGATGGCGCCCCGCGCTCCCGCTTCGTCCTTGGCCAAAGCGGCGGGCGAGCCCGAGTAGGCGGCGCGCGCGCGACCGTTCTCGTCCACGATCGCGGCGTACTCGTGGTAGTGGCCGAGGGCCACGTAGTCGAAGCCCGCGCGCAGGATCTCGGCGTCGGAGAAAGGCGCGGTGAGCCGCTTGCCCGGCCTGAGGAAGCCGTCGCGCGAGCCGTGCAGCAGGAGCACGTTGGCCGACCTCTTGTCGAGCGCCGGCGTCGTGGCCAGCACGCGCTCGCTCGAATCGACGTTGGCGTGCACACAGCGGCCCCAGAAGCGCACGTCGGGCCGCGCCAGGGGCGCGGTCTCGATCTCGGGCGTGGTGAAGATGGTGACGTGGTCGGGCCACGCCGGCTGGCGCCGGGCGCGCAGCTTCACGTTGTCGTAGTAGTGGTTGGCGCGCGAGAAGCAATCGTGGTTCCCGGGCGCCACATAGATGGGCGGGCAGCCGCGCGCGCTCGCGCACTCGATGGCGCGGTTCACGGTCTCGACGTCGGCTTCCTCGCCGTCGAAGAGATCGCCGGGCACGAGGACGGCGTCGACCCGCCGCGCGATCGCTTCCTCGATCGCCCGCCGCCAGATCTCCTTGAGCTCGTCGCGGCGCACGGCGCGTTTCTCCGGCGGCAGCCAACCGAAGGGGCGGCCGAGGTGCACGTCGGAGATCTGTAGGAACGAAAGGCGAAGCGGCGTGCTCAATCCTCCTCTTCTTCTTCGTCGTCGTCGTGTCCGAAGATCGCGGGCGCGGTCTCCAGTCTCGGCGCCATACGGGCCGTACGGCTTTCGTCCTCGAAGAAGAAGAGCGTCATGTCGGTGGACACGGGCTCGCGCCCGAGCTGCCGGAGCAGCGTCGCGACCTGGCCACGGTGATACGTGTGGTGGTTCACGACGTGCTGCAGGGTGCAGACGAGGGGCAGCGAAAGATCCTCGCCGCGCACGCTCCGGTAGCTGATGGGCACGTTCAGGTTCTCGTCGCGGATCTGCCCCAGGAAGCGCTGCAGCTCGTGGCGCAGGCTGGCCCAGCGCTTCTCGACCGAATCGAGATCGAGAAATCCCGTCGGGTCGAGCAAGGCGGGCGGCGAGATGCCGTGCCAGCGCGAGAGCCAGATCCACTCGACGCTCATGATGTGGACGAGCGTGTCCCGAAGGGACGAGTGGCTCGAGCCCAGCTCGCGCGTGAACTCCTCCGTCGACAGGTCCACGACCGGGCGAATCATGCGCTCGTGGGCCCAGTACATGTAGTCGAAGAGGTTTCGTATTTCCTGACTATCCACCGTGGTCCTCCTGCCGGCGTCAGCCTACCGCCGGGGCGGGCCATCCGCAATCGAAGCGCGCCGCGCTTCGCTTGCATCGTATAATGGAAGAGGCTCGATCCAGCGGGTGGCCGACCTTGCGAAGCCGGCACGCGCATCCTATGAAGGAGCACCCTTGCCTCGTCCGCGTGCGCTCGTTCTCTCCGTTTGTCTTCTGGCGATCATTCTCCTCCCTCCGGCTGACGGTTTTGCGGCGCGCGTGAGCGGCATCGCGCTCCCGGCGAGCTGCGACGCGCGCGTCGTGCCCGTGGAGCCCGAGAAGCGGCCGACGCCGGTCCCCCAGCCACCGGAGATCCGCGTCGCCCTCGCCGACTCCCTCCTCCATCCTCCGCTGCCGCCGGGATTGCCGTTCGGTGCCACGTGGGTGGACATCGACGGAGACGGCGATCTCGATCTCACGGTCCCTCTCGACCGGGACCAGGCCCCCTCCCTCCTTGTATATCGGAACGATCACGGCGTTTTTCAAGACATGACCAAAGACCTCGGATTGGACACCCTGACCCGGGCCCGCTCGGCTGTCTGGCTCGATCTGGACGGGGACGGCGACCTCGACCTCTATGTGACCCGGCGCTCGGACGCCGACGGCAACCGCCTGTACGAGAACGTGAAGGGCCGCATGGTCGAGCACCCGGTGCCCGGCCTCACCGACGGTCCCGGCACCGACGTCTCCCAGGCCTGGGGCGACTACGACCAGGACGGCGATCCCGACCTCTTCCTGGGCGGCGTCTTGGTGACCCACCCGCGGCTCTTCCGCAACGACGGCGACTTCCGCTTCACGGACGTGAGCGCCCAGGCCGGCATCGATACCACCGAGATGACCGTCACCGCCGTGTTCTCCGATTTCGACGGCGATGGCGATCTCGATCTCTCGCTCGGCGACGTGTTCAACTTCCGGCTCTTCGTCAATCAAGGAAACGGACTCTTTCAGGATGCGATGCTGCCCATCGTGGCCCCGGGCGCGCTCTTGGTTTCCCCTTCGTGGGCCGACGTGCAGGGCGACGGTGTGCCCGATCTCTTGATCGGCGGACTCTTCCCCTCGCTCATGTTCGAGAACAAATTCGACGCGGCCCTTCCGCCCAATCAGTGGTTCGCCAATCGGACCGGGAGCTGGGGCAGCGGTCCGCCCGGAGGCTCGGGCGGCACGTGGGCCGATCTCGATCTCGACGGCGATCTCGATCTCTTGGCGGCGAGCGCGGCCCGCGGCGCGCGCGTCTTCGAGAACCGCGTGCCGGCGGGCGGCAAGCTGGTCGACATTTCGGCGGCGCTCGCCCTTCCCGATACCTTCGGGGTGACCTGGCAACCCTCGGCCGGCGACTACGATGGCGACGGACTGCCGGACTTCTTCGCGCCCCACGACGCCGTGCCGCACCTCTATCACAACGTCTCGATCCCGGGCGGCCGGCCGCTTCGCCTGCACCTCGTGCCGGCGCAAGGCGGCGTGGCGCTGGGTGCCCGCGTGCGCTTCGAGAACGGCGGCCACGTCCAGGTGCGCGAGATCGACTGGCCCGCTTCGGC
>DATFWU010000107.1:0-13940 GCA_035259005.1 Candidatus Eiseniibacteriota bacterium | reverse complement strand
AGCGCCTCCTCCACGCCGGGGCCTATGGTCAACGGATTGCGCGTGGCCTCGCCTGCCGAGCCGCGTCCTACTTCGCGCAGATACTCCATGAGAAATCGTGCGTACGCGCGCTCGGCGCGCCTGGCGATCGACTCGGCGTCCTGCTCGGGGAAAAGGGCCGCGGCATTGGCGCGGGCGCCGGCGTGGCGCTCGGGCATCACGAGCGCCGCCGCCGCCGCCACGCCCCGGGCGAGTGCGTCGTCCCAGGACGCCGGGATGGCACGAGCCAGCCGGGAAAGCAGGGTCAAGGACACGGACGGGCGGCTCATGGACGGAACCTATTATAAGAGGAAGAACCTGGGAACACGCGCCTTTGAGGCGCACGCGTCACGGCGGCGCGCATTTGACGGCCGAGCCCATGCTCCCGTATCCTCTTTGGGCTCGATTCGTGGCTGGCCCACCAGCGGTCGGGCCCCACGCCTCCGGATGGCATGCTCGTAGACCTGCGGTCCCCCTCGTTCCATCCGGCGGCTCTCCTTACACCTCGACTCCGCTCCGGAGAATCCCGGCTCCGGTCGCGCGGGCGGGAGCTGCATGTCCAATCAGAAGCTGGCTCGCGTGGACCTCGGCCGAGCGGGGGCGGCCGACACGGTCCGTTACGTTCCCCTCGAGATCCTCGGTCTTTGGACCCACCTCATGGCCGAGCGCCACGGCTTCGAGATCCGCCGCTTCCAGGCCTCCCTCTGGGTCGATCTCGAGGACGGGTCCGGTGCTTCGGCGACCAAGGCGCCGGCCGAGCGCGTGACCGAGATCTCTCTCTACTATTTCGATCCGCGCGTCGGGATGCTGAACCGCGTGTGCCGCTATGCCCCCGCCGAAGACGTGGCGCTGGTGCGTGACGCGCTGCTCCGCCATTACGGCGGGCTCGAGAATTTCGGCAATCCCAAGCCCTGGATGAAAGAGCGCGAGGGCGTGTGGTTCCGCCCGCGTGAGAGCGCTCCCGGGACGGCGTTCGCGGAGACCGCGGCGACCGGCTAGACCCGATCCTGCTGCGACCCGGATTCGACCAGGAATTGCCCCTCGATCCCTTAGGTGCCCCTTGCAGCGTGCAAGCCGGCCCCTGCAAGCGCTTGCCATTTGCGCTTCCGTAGCTTCTCGGAGCACCGCTCCAACCTGTGCCCAGGACTTGCATTGCGGGGCGTCGGGCCACCCCGCCGGAAGCTGGTTTTCTGCAGGGGGGTGGCACGCATCGTGCTTTGAATTCAGCGGATGCCGGGGGATGGGACCCATGATGGGACCCCGGCCGGACCTCTTGCAGGAGGATTCCCACCGTGGTCGTGGTCAGCTATTCGGGCAAGGAGATCAACGCCAAGCTCGTGTATTACGGCATGGGTCTCTCGGGGAAGACCACCAACCTCGAGGCGATCTACGAGACCGTGCCGGAGACGAGCCGCGGCAAGATGGTCTCCATGAAGACCCAGTCGGACCGCACGCTCTTCTTCGACCTCCTGCCTCTCGACCTGGGTGAGGTACTCGGGTTCAAGACCCGCTTCCTCCTCTATACCGTCCCGGGCCAGGTGTTCTACAACGCCACGCGCAAGCTGGTGCTCAAGGGCGCCGACGCGATCGTGTTCGTGGCCGACTCCGAGCGCGGCAAGATGGACGAGAACAAGGAGTCGCTCTCCAACCTGCGCGCCAACCTGGCCGAATACAAAGTGAACCTGGATGATCTGCCGTGGGTCATCCAGTACAACAAGCGCGACCTTCCCGACGTCTATACGCTCGAGGAGCTGGAGCGCGAGCTGAACCCGCAGAAGGTCCCGTGCATGGAAGCCGTGGCCACGCAGGGCAAGGGCGTCATGGAGACCTTCCAGATCGTCTCCAAGATGCTGCTCGAGCGCGTGACCCGCGACCTCAAGCGCCAGACCGGCGGCAGCCGCTCGGCCGCTTCGGCCGCGCCGGCTCCGGCGGCTTCGCCCTCGACCGTGATGCCGAATCCGGTTCCGCCTCCGCCGGTTCCGGTGGCGGCGCAAGCCGCGACCGCGGGATCGCGCCCCAGCCGCTTCCCGGCTCCCGAGGCTCCGGCGCCCGCGCGCGCCCCGCGCCCCGAGCCGCCGGCTCCGGCGCCGACGCCGGCCCCGGCGTGGAACGGCGGCGGAAGCGAGCAGTCGTTCAGCCGCGAGATGGCCATCCCGCGCCCGAGCCCCACACCCGCGCCCGAGCGCTACAGCGAAGCTCCGGCGCCCTCGGCCGCGGCCAACGAGATGGTGGTCCCGGTTCGCCTCCCGCGCGGCACCAAGATGCGCGAGATCAGCATCCGGATCGTGATCGAGAACGAGGAAGCCGCCTGATCGGGGTGGTCTGACACTGGTCGCGCAACGACTTCGAGGCGCCCCGGAAACCCGGGGCGCTTGCTTTTTCCGGACATTCCAGCCGTTGACAGGGCCCTTCGGCTGGCCGAAACTGAGCTCGCCGGAGGCCGCCGGCAAGCCCTCGCGCGAACCGGCCTCGAGCAAAGGAGCTCTCGGGATGCGCTTTGTAAGCCCCAGTCTCTCGTCGCGCGCCGCGCGATCCGTCGGCGTCTTGGTCGCCGTGATCGCTTTCACCCTGACGCTGCACGCGGCTCCGCTGCGCGCCGATGACGCGACCTCCGCGGCACCGCCGGCTGCTTCGGCGCCCGCGATTCCGGGCGCTGCCTCTGGGACCTTGAATTCCCTACCCATGGGCGCGTTCTTCGATCCCACGCGCATGAGCTTCCACCAGACGCTCGAGTTCGGCGCTTCGACCGGCGGGCTCTATCGCGGCACCGCGGGCCTGTACACGGCGAGCTTCGGCTACAAGCTCGCGAGACCGCTCACCATGCAGCTCGACTTGGGCGCGGCCTATACGCCCTCGGTCAACACGGGCGCGTTCGGTGCGGCCTCGTACAATCCGGGCTTCAACGGCCTGTTCGTGAAGAACTTCTCGCTCGACTGGAGACCGGGCTCGAACAGCCTGGTCCGCTTCAGCTATCAGGACGTTCGCTCGCCGCTGCAGTGGGGCCCGTACGGCGCGCCGGGCTATGGCTATAGCCCCTCGCCCTTCGGCTACACCGACCTGCCCGAGCAGCCGTCCCGGAATTAGCTCCGCCTCGTTGTCGCCTCTCGAGGCCCGCCTCCGCGCGCTACGCGAGCGCGACCAGGCGGGCCTCGTTCCTTTTGTCACCGCGGGACATCTCGGTCTCGATGGCACGGTGCCGCTCTTGGAAGCACTGGCGCGCGGTGGGGCGTGTGCCATCGAGCTCGGCATTCCATTCAGCGATCCGCTGGCCGACGGGCCGGCGATTCAGCGCACCTCGGAGATCGCTTTGGCCCGCGGCGCGGGCGTGGCCCACGCGCTCGAGGCGGCGGCGGCGTTTCGCAAGCAGAGCGACACGCCGATCGTGTTCATGACCTATGCGAATCCAGTGCTGGCCTATGGGGCGGCGCGGTTCGCGGCGGATGCGGCGGGCGCGGGCGTGTCGGGGGTGATTGTCTCGGATCTGCCGCCGGAAGAGCGGCGTGATGTATGGGACGCGCTGGGGGCGAGCGGCCTCGACCCCATCTTGCTGGTCGCGCCGACCACGAGCGAGGCGCGGCGCGCCGAGCTGGCGCGGCGATCGCGCGGCTTCGTCTATTGCCTTTCGCGCACCGGAATCACGGGCGATCGGCGGGCGTTCTCGGACGAGCTCGTTGCCATCGTCGCTTCGGTGCGCGCGGTGACCGACGTGCCGGTAGGCGTAGGGTTCGGAGTATCGGACGCGGAGCGCGCGGCGAGTGTGGCGCGGATCGCCGATGCGGTCATCGTGGGCGCGGCATTGTGCGAGCGCGTCGAAAAGGCGCGGGCGAGCGGGCTCTCGGCCGCGCTCCATGAGGCCGAGCGCTTCGTGAGCGAGCTATCCCAGGCGGCCGCTCGTGCCCGAAAAAGCTGACGGCCGCGCGGGTGCGCGGCCGCCGAGAGCAGACGCGTCTAGTGGCGAATCCACCAGAAGATGTCCGACCATTCACCCCAGCCGAAGAGACGGAACGCGTCTCTCATCGGATCCTCCCCGGTTTGAGCCGCCGGCGAACGCGTCGGCGCGGGCGGGGGAACGGGCGGGAGAGGCTTCCTCCCAACCCGTCTCGGTTATCGTCTGGGATCCGGAAAAACTTGAGTGGGGCTTGGGCGGGCCGATCCAAGACACCACTGGATCGCTAGTTAGCCCGTGGGCCGCAGCCCGTTACATCGCCTGCAGCACCACCACGGTCATGTCGTCGATGATGCCGGTGCGATGAAAGCCGCGCGCCTCGGCCAGCAGGCGGTCGCGCAGGCGGGGGGCGCGCAGGTGGGCCCAGCGCCCCAGGCATTCCGGCAGAAGGCTGTCCCCGAAGTCCTCGTTGCCCGAGCGCGCGTCGAGGATGCCGTCGGTGAGCAGCACCACCGACTCGCCAGGCGCCAGGTGCACTTGGTGCTCGCGATAGCGGGTCTCCGATTCGACCCCCAAGATGAGATCGCCGCCCGGCAGGGCGTGCACGCCGTCGCCGGGCTTGATCCAAAGCGGCGGGTGAAGACCACCGTTGGCCCAGGTCACGGTGCGTGACGGTGCGTCGACCACGGCGTAGGCGAGGCACACGAACTTCTCCGCCTGGTGGTAGCGCGCCAGCTCCTGATTGAGCGCATTCAAGACCTCGCCCGGGCGCGTCTCGGCGCCGGCGTGGCGGCGGAGCGCGGCCTGCACGTGGGCCACCAGCAGGGCCGCGGGCACGCCCTTGCCGCAGACGTCGCCCACGGCCACACCGAAGCGGCGCGGCCCGAGCGGAAGGTAATCGTAGTAATCGCCGCCCACGCGCCCCGAAGGAATCGAAGCTCCCGCCGCCGCCAGCGTGGGAAAGACGGGATCGCGCTCGGGCAAGAGATGCTCCTGGATGCCGCGCGCCACCTCGAGCTCGCGATCGACGCGCGAGTGGTCGTCGCGCGCCGCGCCCAGATCGGCGTGCTCGACCGCCAGCGAGGCGTGCGCGGCATACTCGCGCAATGCGGCGCGATGGCGCGGCAGCGAGAGATCGAGCGAGAGCCCGGGGCCGAGCGCCAACGTGGCGACGAGACGGCTGCCGGAGAACAAGGGCAAGAGCAGTTTCGTTCCGCCCTCGCGCAGATCGCCCAGCGCCGCGCGCGAAGCCGTGCCCTCGACCAGGGCTCCGACTTCGCCCAGGTCGGCGGGCCGCGACAGGCGCGTGAGGGCGCGCGACACGTCGGCGGGAAGGCCGGCGGGCGCGGGCGGCGTGGGCAGATCGCCGAGCCAGGTGGCGAGCACGGCGCCGTTACGCTCCTCGGTGCGGAACACGCCGCAGTGGGCGAGGCCCAGGCGCGAGTGCAGATCGGCGGCCACCGCATCCACCACGCTGCGCGAGTCGGCGGCCGCGAACACGGGCGGCGTGGTCGGCAAGGCGTCCGCGGTCACGGCGCGGTCGCGCGACGGGCGCCAGCGGAAATCGAAGACCTGGTGCACCTCGATGGCGTAGGCGAAGCCGGCCGGAACGCACAAGACGAGAAGCGCGGAGAGCCGGCCCAGCGCTCCCGGATCGCTGCCCAGGTTGGACCACAGCGTCATGGCCACCAGCGGCACGAGCCCGACCGCCGCGCTCCAGAAAAGAACTTGCAGGCGTCGGCGGTGCCGCGGTGAAGCACCGCGATAGGAAAGCGCGAAAGAGATGAGCGCGCCGGCGGCGCCCGCGGCGAAGAGGAGCGCGCCGACTGGCAGGAGCGCTTCCTGAAGGCCCGGTGCCGCGGTGGCCGCGACCCCCTGGGCGAGCGTCCATGCCGCCGCCCCTCCGTAGAGCCCATAGGCGACCAGCTTACGGCGCCTGCCGCGCGACTCCGGCAAGAGCGCGAAGAAGTGGACGAGGAGCGCGGGCAAGAAGAGCGCGGCCGCGCTCGACAGGATCTCCTCGGCGATGGCGCCCGCGGCGATGGGCCAGGCCGGCCGCGGGGCCAGCACGAGCCCGCTCGCCGTGCACCAGAGAAAGAACACCAGGGCCACGCGGTCGCGCCGCCGCCGGCCCACCGCGGCGCCGAGGAGCAAGAACCCGAGGGCGACGAGGGCCCAGGCCAGGCGGTAGGCGACGAGCCCGCGCGATGGGGCACGGGCCACGAGCGTGGCGCTGCGCTGGCCATGCACCACGGACAGCGACTGACCGGGAGTGAGGCGTGCGAGCTCTAAGCGGAGGGATTCGTCGGAGGGATCGGCGGCGAGGCGGATGCGCTCACCGGGCGCCAAGCCGGCGGCCGCCGCCGGGCTTCCCCGCTCCACGGCGCCCACCTTGTCGCCGCGCAACAGGAGCCCCACGTCGCCGCGCCGAGGACAGTCGGCGAGACCCCAGATGGCGAGCCCGATGACGATCGTCCAGGCCGCCCAGGCGGCGCGCCACGATCGATCCAACGATCCGCCCTTTCCGCGGGGGCGGACGGAGCCTAACGGGAGCGGGCGAGCCCGTCAATCGCGCCCCAAAGCGCGCGGTTCATGCCTCCAGATCGCCCTCAAGGTCGGGCCCTGGCCTGCCGATTCCCCTAGTCGAAGGGCAGCGCCATGACGGCGGTTTTCAGCCAGGGAGGCAAAGGCTCATGCTGGTCCTGACAAGGAAGTTGGGAGAAATGATCCGCATCGGTGACCAGATCAAGGTCACCGTGCTGGAAGTGCGCTCGGGTCAGGTCAAGCTGGGCATCGACGCACCGACCGAGGTGAAAGTGCACCGGGAAGAAGTCTACGCTCGCATCCAGGCGGAGAATCGCCGGGCCGGGCGCGCCAATCCCGAGTCGCTTCGCGGTCCGGCCCAGGAGCTGCGCGAGCGACCGCTTCCGACGGACGGGAAGAAGGACGACCCAACTCCGGCCTAGGCGGGGCCTCGCGCGCCCGCCGGGGCGGCGAGGATCACGTGAAGCGACTCCGCGATCGCGTACGAGTCACGGAAAGGAAGGCGAGCCGGGCCATGCGTCCCAAGCTGGCAGTCATTCGCGGCGGGGGAGCGGCCGGGCCGGCCGGCAAGGAGAACGGCGTGCGCCAGGTCTTGATCGACCGGGCGCGCTCGCGGCTGGCGCGCGGATACTACGAGCGCCCCGCGGTGCAGCGTCGCCTGGTGGACACGCTCTGGGAGGAGCTGTTCGCCGAGGTCTAGACGAGCCCACCCACGATTTTCGAGACGCGCCCGTTTCCGTGAGGAGACGGGCCGTTTTGCTTTATACTGCGCGCGCCACACCGGTCGACCCCGCGCGACCGCTCCCGATCCCGAACCGGGCGGCCCTCCCGCATGCTGCCCTGAGGACGACCTTGCGCGTGAGCTCCGCCGCCGAGCGCCTCAGCCGTGCTACCGATCGTGGCCGCCGCCCCACGGCACGCCGTGCCGCGCCCCGGGCCGCCGCCGCCCAGGATCTCTCGCCCGACGTGCTCGACCGCCTCTCCGACGGCATCGTGGTCGTAGGTCCGGACGGACGCGCGCGCTCGTGGAATCGCGCCGCGCGGGACATCCTGGCCATCGGGCCGCGGACCCGTCCGGGGGCCGACGCGCGCGACCTCCTGCGCTCGGTCGTGCCCGGCGAGGATCTCGTGACCCCGGCGCTCGCCGGCAAGCGCATCGAGACCGAGACCCTGCTCCAGAACGCACGCGGCGAGGAGATCCCGGTGCGCGCCGCGTTCCTGCCGCTCGGCGCCGGGCGCGGCACGGTGGCGGTCCTCGCCGATCTCACCAAGATGCGCCGGCTCGAGCAGGAGCTTCGCCAGCGCGAGCGCCTCTCGCTCGTGGGCCAGCTCTCGGCCGGCGTGGCCCACGAGGTGCGCAATCCCCTGGCCGGCATCTCGTCGAGCGCCCAAGTGCTGCTCGAGCGCTTCGAGCCGCGCGACGAGCGCACACGCTTCGTGAAGGCGATCCTCGACGAGGTCGGGCGCCTGGACCGCATCGTGAGCCAGCTCCTGCAGTTCGCGCGCCCGGGCGAGCCCAGGCTTCGCAAGGGCTCGCTGGCCGATACGGTGCGTCACCTGCTCGAGACCAGCGGACCGTGGCTCGTGGAATCCGGCGTCGAGGTCGAGACCGTGCTCGCACGCGTGCCCGACTCCTGGTTCGATCCCGATCTCGTGCACCAGGTGCTGCTCAATCTCGTGGCCAACGCCGTGCAGGCCATGCCCAAGGGCGGCAAGCTGCGCCTCGAGTTGCGTTCGCTTGCCCGGCGCGGCCTGGCCCGTGGAAGCGGGCGGCGCCGCGAGGATCGAAGCGTGGCGCTCGCCGGTCGCATCCCCTCGGTGCGCGTCGTCCAGGTGCGCATCGCCGACACCGGGGAGGGCATCGCCAAGGAGCATCTGTCGCGGCTGTTCGATCCCTTCTTCACGACCAAGCCCTCGGGCACGGGGCTCGGGCTCTCCATTTGCCAGAGCATCGTGCAGGAGCATGGAGGCAGCATCCACGTGGCCAGCCGCTTGCAGCACGGCACGACCGTGCTCGTCGAGCTGCCGGTCGATCGACGACAAGGAGAGAGGCGAAGCCGATGAAGGTCATCACCCAGGGCGCCTACGTCATGGTCGTGGAGGACCACCGCACCACGCGCGAGATGCTGATCGAGGACCTGAGCGGCCACGGCTACGAGGCGCAGGGCCTCGAGTCGTTCGGCGAAGCCTGGAGCCAGATCCAGGAGCGCGCGCCCGACGCGGTCATCCTCGATCTCCGCCTCGGCACGCAGAGCGGCATGGATCTCCTGAGGAAGATCCGCGGTGAGTTTGCCGACGTCGGGGTCATCATGATCACCGGTCACGGCGGCGTGGAGGACGCGGAGGAGGCCGGACAGCTCGGCTGCTACAACTTCTTCCTCAAGCCTTTCAACATGGCCGCGGTGCGCGCGTGCTTGGCCGGCATGCTGGCGGAGAGCGCGCGGCGGCAGGGCACGGAGCGCGAGCTCGAGGACCTGCGCGAGGCGCGCGCCAGCTACGCCGGCCATCCGCTCATCGGCCAGAGCGGCACCCTGAAGAAGGTGCTCGAGACGGTGGCGCGCGTGGCGCGCTCGCCGTCCGCCACCGTGCTGGTGCGCGGCGAGACGGGCGCCGGCAAGGAGCTCATCGCGCGGCGCATCCACGCCATGAGCTCGCGGGCCCAGGAGCCCTTTGTCGAGCTCAACTGCAGCGCCATTCCCGAGAATCTGCTGGAGAGCGAGCTGTTCGGGCACGAGCGCGGTGCCTTCACCGACGCCCGGCGCCAGAAGAAGGGCATCTTCGAGCTGGCCTCGGGCGGCACCGTGTTCTTGGACGAGATCGGGGAGATGAGCCCGAGCCTGCAGGCCAAGCTCCTCAAGGTGATCGACGAGAAATGCTTCCGCCGTCTCGGCGGACTCACCGAGATGCGCGTCGACACGCGCGTGATCGCGGCCACGCACCGCGATTTGGCGCAGCTCGTCCAGGACGGCAAGTTCCGGGAGGATCTCTATCATCGGCTGAACGTCGTGCCCGTGTTCCTGCCGCCCTTGCGCGAGCGCGCCGAGGACATCCCGCTTCTGGTGAGCCACTTCGCCAAGCGCTTCGCGGGCGAATTGGGCAAGCCGGAGCCGCGACTGCTGCCCGAGACCGAGCAGCGGCTTCGCGCCTATCCCTGGCCCGGCAACGTGCGCGAGCTGCGCAACGTGGTCGAGCGCATCCTGCTGCTCGAGGAGGACGACACGATCCGGGTCGAGCACCTGCCGCCCGAGATCCTGGCGCCGGGATCGGGCGCGAGTGCCGCGCCCGAGATGGCGCTGCGCGGCGACCGCGTGCTGCCTTTGTCCGAGATCGAGCGCCAGGCCATCCTGCTCGCGCTCGAGCGCACCGGCGGCAACAAGACGCGCGCTGCCTCGCAGCTCGGCATCTCGCGCCAGACGTTGCGCACGAAGCTCAAGGAATATGCGCTCGAATCGGGCGAGGACGACGACGGGGAGGAATAGCGCCGCGCCGGCGTTTCGCCGGCTGCTTTCCCTCCAGGCGAGAGACCGGAATTGGCCGGGTGCGCGGCGCCCGGCCTTTTCTGTCTCGTGCACGATGCCACGGCCTCACCCGTGGCCAGCCCGCGCGCGCACGCAACCTGCAATCACCCTCGAAATCCCCGCGTGGCACGGATGCTGCTCATTCGCGGGCATCATGGCCAAGCTACTGATCGTGGAAGACGAGAGCGCCACCGCCTGGGCGATGGCCGAAGGACTCAAGGACGACGGTTTCGAGACCGCCACCTGCGGCTCGGCGGAAGACGCGCTGCCCCTGGTGCGCGCTCAGGAGCCCGATCTCGTCATCACCGATCTACGCCTCCCCGGGATGAGCGGGCTCGCGCTGGCGCGCCGGCTGCGCTCGGGGCGCAAGCCCCTGCCGGTGATCGTGGTCACCGCGTTCGGCTCTCCCGAAGCCCTGGCCGAGCTCAGCCAATGCGGCGTCCACGCCGTCTTTCCCAAGCCTTTCCGCGTCGATCAGCTGCGCCGCAGCGTGCGCGAGGCGCTGGGGTCGTGAGCGCTCCCGCTCGCCGCCGCTTGCGCGATGCGCTCGCGAGCCTGGACGCGCGCACGCGCACCGTGGTGGCGCTCGCGCGGCTCGATGGGCTCACGCCGGCCGAGATCGCCGTGCTCGTCGGCGCCACGCCCGGACAGGTGACGCGCACGCTGGCGCTCGCCGAGCGTATGCTGCGCGCCGCCGCCTCCGAGCCCCGCCGCCGCCGCGCCTAGCACCGCCGACTTCCCCCAATCCCGCGGTCATTTTCTTTCCGGCCCCGCCGCGCGAAGCGGCGAGAGGCTTCGCGGCACATTGCAACGAGCCTCCGTTTTGGTCGCGGGAGCCGCTCGTAACCTGTGCGTGGAACGGGCTTTGGGGCGCGCCCCCGAAGTGCTTTCCCTGGCACATTCCTTGCGGATTCGGTGTCCGGCCCGCTCGTAACCGCGAGCGGTCGGAGGCCGTCGTGAGCCACCTGAAGCTGGTCCCGCCCAAGAGAAGCCGCGGCACCAAGTCGCCGGTCCGCAAGCCGAAGCGCGTGGTCATCGGCTTGCCCCGGCCCGCGGTGCGCACGCTGGCCGTGGTCAGCGGCAAGGGCGGGGTGGGGAAGAGCAACGTCGTCGCCAATCTCGCCGTGGCCATGGGCGAGATGGGCGCTTCGGTGCTCGTGCTCGACGCCGACCTTGGACAGGCCAACCAGGACGTCTTGCTCGGCGTGCACCCGCGCGTCGATCTGCTGAGCGTCCTGCGCGGCGAGTGCGCTCTCGAGGACATCGTGATCGAGGGCCCGGCGGGCGTGAAGCTCGTGCCCGCGGGCTCGGGCGATCCGCTGCTCGCCGACGTCGACGACGTGCGGCGCGAGCGCTTGTTCCGCGAGATCGGCGCGCTTGCCGCCGAGAGCGACATCGTGCTCATCGACAACGCTTCGGGCGCCTCTCGCCAGGCCGCCGGCTTCGCGCTGGCGGCGCGCGAGATGGTGGTCGTCACCACGCCCGAGCCCACCGCCTACGCCGATTCGTACGGCCTCATCAAGGTCCTCGCGCGCCAGGGGCTCTCCACCCAGCCCGGCGTGCTCGTGAATCTCTCGACCTCGGTCGAGGACGCGGAAGAAGTGGCGCACCGTCTGGCTTCCGTCTGCCGCCGCTTCCTGCGCGTTCAGGTTCACATGCTCGGCCACGTGCCCGTCGACCCCGCGCTCACCCAGGCGGTGCGTCGCCAGGAGCCCGTCGTCGTCTCCTATCCCAACAGCCCCTCCGCTCGCGCGCTCACCACGCTGGCGGAACGGTTGCTCTCGCACGCTCCCGACGGATCGCCGCTCGGCTATCCGGCCTGGGAGGGCGAGTGCGCGTGAGGTCCGTCGTGCCCCGATCCGCGAAGAAGCCGGCGCGCCCCAAGGCGCGCAACGCCAAGAAGCCCGCGATCAAGCTCGTGCCCAGAAGGGCCGTCGCCAAGCGTCCGGCGCACCGCCCCAACGGACTCAGACGCCTCGGTTTCACCGCGGCGCCGCGCTCCAACAAGCCGGCGGTGGCGCGCGTGGCGCTCGTGCCCGGCACGGCGACGCGGGAGGAGTGCCTGAAGCGCTACCTGCCGCTCGTGCGCTACGTCGTCGAGCGCGTGGCCTCGGGACTCCCGCACTACGTCGACCACGAGGACCTGCACTCGGCCGGCGTGCTCGGCCTGCTCCATGCCTACGACAAGTTCGACGCCAAGAAGGGCAACAAGTTCGAGACCTACGCGGTGTGGCGCATCAAGGGCGCGGTGCTCGACCAGCTGCGCTCGCTCGACTGGGCGTCGCGCTCCACGCGCCGTCTCGGCCGCGAGGCCGAGGCCTGCGCCCGCCGCCTGGACCAGAAGCTCGGGCGCACGGCCTCCGATCGCGAGATCGCCCGCGCCATGAAGCTGCCGCTGATCGAGTACCACCGCCTCATGGACCGGGTGCGCGGCTCGGTGCTGCTCTCGCTCGACGAGACGCGCGAGAACGAGGACGGCGACGCCCTCGGCTTGGCGGAAGTGCTCGAGGATCCGCGGGCCCAAGAAGCACTCGGCCGCCTCGAGGAAGAGGAGACCAAGGGCCTTCTGCGCGCCACCTTGAACCGGCTGCCCGAGCAGGAGCGGCTGGTGATCGCCCTCTACTACTACGAGCAGATGACGCTGCGCGAGATCGGCGAAGCCCTTGGCATCTCGGAGTCCCGCGTGTCACAGGTTCACACCCGCGCCGTCGAGCGTCTCCGCGGCCGGGTCGAGCGGGCGCTGGCCAGCTAGGCCTGGGCGTGAATTCCGAATCTCCGACCTCCAGGCCGAGCGACGAGGCCGCCGAGATCGTCAAGTGGCTCGAGGGTCGCGGCGAACACGAAGCGGCGGGGCGTGTGCGCGCGCTCGCGGATCGCCTGGGCGAGTGGGAAGCCCAGGTGACCCGTCAGGTCGTCGACACGCTGGCCGTCCATCACGACATTCGCAACGCCTTGACGGGCGTGCTCGGCAACGCGCAGCTCGTGCTCATGGGGCCGGGCGCGGAGGTGCCGGGGGTGCGGCGTCGTCTCGAATCGCTGGTACACGAAGCCGAGCGGATCAAGGACATCACGGATCGACTGCACCAGGCTCGCGCGGGGCTCCTCGCCTCCGGAAACGGCAAGGGCGAGCCAGGAGGTCAGGCGGCATGAGCACACTCGGTTCGGCTTCGACGACGACTTCGACTGCGGCTGCGGCTTCGGCCACGACGAAGCCGGCCCCTTCGGGCTCCGCGGTGGCGGACACAGATCTCTCCCGCCGCTTCGAGCGCGGCCTCGCCAAGGCGGGGGAGGAGCTGCGCTGGAAGGCGCTCGAGCGCGCGCGCCGCGCCCAACGGCTGAGTGCGGCTCTGGCCGCCGGCGGGGCTCGCGCCGAGAAAGCCGCGCTCGAGCTCGACCGCCTGGCGAGCCGCTTGAAGCGCCCGGCCAGCGCGCGCGAAATCCTTCGCCTGGCGGCTTTGCTTCGCATCCGCGCCCGCGCTTCGTCCGGCCCGCGCCCGGGGCGCGAGCTCTTGGGCGAGGTCGTGGAGGCGCTCCGTCCCGCGATTCCCTTCGAGGGCGCGACCGCGTTCCTGTTCGAGAGAGATCCCGATCGCCTGCTGCCCGTCGTGGTGCAGGGATCGCATGTGGACCTCATCCCCGACATTCACTTCGACTGCGGCGCCGGCTTCTCCTCGTGGGTGGCGAAGACCCGCCGTCCGGTGCTCCTGTCTTCGTTCCGCGAGGACCCGATCGGCGTGCCGGTCGAGCGTCCCGCCTCGTTCTTGAGCGTGCCTCTGTTGGTCGAGGACGATCTCGTCGCCGTGCTCAACTTCGCGCATCGCCGGCCGGGTACCTTCACGATCGCCGACCGCGACCTCGTGCTCCTGGCCGGCCGCATCGCCGCCCCGGCACTGACCGCCGACTGGGCTCCCGCGCCGGAGGGCGAGAGCGCTTTCGACACGAGGACGGCATGACCTCCGCCTCCGATCCGGTCG
>DATFWU010000106.1:0-2598 GCA_035259005.1 Candidatus Eiseniibacteriota bacterium | reverse complement strand
CGGACCGTCCATGTCCGAATTGAACGCGATCTTGCTGCCATCCGGCGACCACACCGCGTTGTAGAGATGCGCCGAGGCCGTGTGGGTGAAGCGCGTGGCCAAAGCCCGGGACAGATCCACCATCCACAAGTCCATCGCATTGGCGTCCGTGTAGCGCTCGACGACCGCGCGCTGCCCGTCGGCAGAGATGGCCACGTTTCCGTACTTGGCGGCCGGCAGCGGGAGGACTTGCTGCGGGCGGCCGTCGATGTCCACCCACACGAGGTGGCTTTCCTGCAAACCGGCCGAGTTGCGAACCAGGATGCCGTTGGCGGAGATGGACACGGCCGGCATGCCGGCCGCGCCCTGGAGCGACGGCGCCGAGGCGAAAGGAATGGGAGTTCCCGAAAGCGTGCGAGAGCCGGCGTCGAAGCGCTGGGCGAGGAGGCGCCCACCGCGCACGAGCACGAGATAAGGCGGCGAGTAGACGGGCAGGGCCCCCGAGGTGGTGAGAAGCGAGCGACGCGAGGAAGCGAGATCGCCCACGAAGACGTTGAACTGGCCACGGCGCGGGGGCAGCGCCACGAACTGATAGTGCTTCTGATCGGGGAGAAAAGAGGGGAAGCGCAGGGCGGTCTCGCCGTGCGTCGAATCGGGACGTTGCACCACGACGGGATCGCCGCCCGTGTCAGCGACACGCTCGATCGGTCCGGCCGCGATGGGCGCGAAAAGAATCACACCGTCCTTGCTCCAGGTCCCTCCGCGGCCGTCCGGCGCATCGCAGAGCACGTCGACGGAACCGCCCGCGGCCGGAACCTTCTTCAGCTTGCCGTCCGCGAAGAAGGCGATGAAACGGCTGTCGGGCGACCAGAAAGGCAACGACGCGTTTTCGGTGCCCTCGAGCTGCGTCGCCTCCAGGGCCTCCAAGGGGCGCACCCAGAGCCTGAGAGTGCTGCTGCTGTCGACCGCGCCATAGACCACGCGCTTTCCGTCCGGGGAGATGGCGAGGTTGCCGCCTTGTGGATTGAGCGATCCGGCGCCCGGCGTGATGGTGAAGCGGACGAGCGGACCGGTCTCGTGTCCCTTGGTGGAAAGTGCCCACGCCGCGATGGCCACGGCCGCGACCACCGCAGAGGCCGCCACGGCCCACGCGATCTTGGCGTTCGGCGCGCGGCGTGCGGCCGTCACCTTTCCCACTTGAGAAGTCGAAGAGTCGCCCGCGATCCATCCCAGCTGCAGGCGCACGTCGTGCGCCGTCTGGATGCGCTCGTCCGGATCCTTCGCCAGACAGGCGTGCACCAGCCGGTCGAGCGCCGGCGGCGCGAGCGGCGCGATCTGCTCGATGGGCGCCGGCTCGGCCGACATGATGGCCGAGATCAAGCTTGCCTGACTCTTGCCCTCGAAGGCGCGCTTGCCGGTCGCCATCTCGTAGAGCACGCAGCCCAGCGCCCACACGTCGCTGCGCTGGTCGGCGTCCTTGCCTTCGAGACGCTCGGGCGCCATGTACTGGAACGTGCCGACGATCGAGCCTTCGGCGGTGAGCGGCTGCGATTTGGTGACCGTGAGCGCGCCCATCGGACCCATGCCGTCCGCCTCGCGCGCCAGGCCAAAGTCCATGAGCTTGGCGCCGAGCTTGGTCAGCATCACGTTGCCGGGCTTCAAGTCGCGGTGCACGACGCCGGCGCGGTGCGCGCGGTCGAGCGCGTCGGCGATCTGGCTGCCGATGCGCAGGACATCGGCCATGGCGAGCGGTCCGCGCTCCACGCGCCGGGCCAGAGTTTCGCCGTCGATCAGCTCCATGACCAGGAAGTCGGTGTCGCCTTCCCGGCCCACGTCGTGGATCGTGCAGATGTTGGGGTGATTGAGTCCGGAGACGGTCTTGGCTTCGCGCTCGAAGCGGGCGCGGAAATCGGGGGAGCTCGAGAGGTGCATGGGCAGCACCTTGATGGCCACGTCGCGCCCGAGCCGCGTGTCGCGCGCGCGATAGACCTCACCCATGCCGCCGGCGCCTAAGGCAGCGAGGATCTCGTAGGGACCGAGCCGCGTGTGGGGTTCGAGGGCCATCGAGCTCCGAATCTAGCGCATTCGGGTCAGGCGCGCGTGGGCAGCGCGCAAATCGGCGCGGGTCGTCGTCTCGTCGCACCGCCAGAGCCACGACAAGTCGAGGGCGCTTCGCCGCTCGAATGCGTCGTTGGCCCCGCGGAGCAGCGCTTCGTCCCCTTCCGCCGCGGCGCGGCCCGCCATCGCCTGGGCGAGAAGAAACCCTCCGCCCAGCGTGCGCGGCCGGCCGCCCAGGTGCAGCTCGCATGGGTGGAACGCGGTCACCGCCGCCTCGGCGTCTCCCTGATCGAGCGCGGTGCGGCCAAGCGCATTCAGGCAGATGGCGCGGAAGGTGTCGCGATACATGTGATCGGTGCCAGCTTGAGGGCGACTGGCCGCCCCAGCGCCAAGTCCCGGGCCAGGAAGACTTCTCCCATGCCGCCCTGGCCCAGCTTTGCAACCCGTTGCCCGATCACTTTCGCCCTCGGAGAAGGGGCCGATCCTAGCGCGGGAAGGGTTCGGCTGTCCGTTGAATCATATGAATCATTTGTATTGACAGATGATTCAGTTGTGATATAG
>DATFWU010000105.1:0-2580 GCA_035259005.1 Candidatus Eiseniibacteriota bacterium | reverse complement strand
CCGCGGACGCGATCGTGGAGCGGCTCCGCTACGAGCTCTCCATCGTGACCAAGATGGGCTTCTCGGGCTACTTCCTCGTGGTCTGGGATTTCATCGCCTTCGCCCGCCGCCAGGGCATCGCCGTGGGCCCCGGGCGTGGCTCGTCGGCGGGCTCCCTCGTCGCGTATTGCCTCGGCATCACCAACGTCGATCCCGTGGGCTACGGGCTCCTCTTCGAGCGCTTCCTCAACCCCGAGCGCATCTCGATGCCGGATATGGACATCGACTTCGCGGACGACCGGCGCGACGAGGTCATCCGCTACGTCGCCGATCGCTACGGCACCGACCGCGTGGCCCACATCATCACGTTCGGGACCATGGGCGCCAAGGCCGTGATCCGCGACGTCGCGCGCGTGATGGGCTTCTCGTTCGGCGAGGCGGATCGCATCGCCAAGCTCGTGCCCGGCTTCCCGCTCAACATCACGCTCGACGACGCGCTCGAGAAGTCTCCACAGCTCGCCGAGCAGGTGAAGCGGGACCCGCGCGTGAGCGAGCTCTGGGGTGTGGCCCGCGCGCTCGAGGGCTGCACCCGGCACGCCTCGGTGCACGCCTCGGCAGTCGTAATCTCGGACGAGCCCCTCATGGAGCGGGTGCCACTCTACAAGGACCCGAAGCGGCCCGAGCTCATCACGGGCTTCGCCATGGGGCCCATCGAGAAGCTGGGCCTCCTCAAGATGGACTTCCTGGGCCTCAGGACGCTGACCGTTATCGGGGATGCGGCCCGTCTCGTGAAGGAGTCGAAGGGCATCGAGCTCGATCCCGAGGCCCTGCCGCTCGACGATCCAAAAGCGTACCAGCTCCTGTCCGAGGCCCGGACGTTCGGCGTCTTCCAGCTGGAGTCGGCGGGGATGCGGGACGCGCTCCGAAGCCTCGAGCCGACCCGCATCCAGGACATCATCGCCATGGTAGCGTTGTACCGGCCCGGTCCCATGGAGCTGATCCCGGAGTTCGTCAACAGGAAGCATGGCCGCGCCCCGATCACGTACGAGCACCCTCTCATGGAGCGCCACCTCCAGGAAACGTACGGGATCATGATCTACCAGGAGCAGGTGATGGGGCTCGCGGCCGAGCTCGCCGGCTTCACCCTGGGCGAGGCCGACACGCTCCGCAAGGCCATGGGGAAGAAGGACCGCGAGCTCATGGCCGCGCAGAAGGCGAAGTTCCTCGTCGGCTGCCGGGCGAACCAGGTGGACGGCAAGAAGGCCGAGAAAATCTGGGATCTCATCGAGAAGTTCGCCGGCTACGGCTTCAACAAATCCCACGCGGCGTGCTACGGGCTCGTGGCCTACCAGACCGCGTACCTCAAGGCGAACCACCCCGTTGAGTTCATGGCCGCGCTCCTCACGTCGGAAATGGAGAAGACGGACAAAATCGTCCAGTACATGGAGGAGTGCCGCAGCATGGGCCTGCGCGTGGAGGCTCCCGACGTGATGGTCTCGGGCGACCGCTTCACCGTGACGGGACCGGTCATTCACTTCGGGCTCGCCGCGATCAAGAACGTCGGGGGCGCCGCCATCGAGTCCATCGTCAAGGCGCGCGAGGACGGCGGCGCGTTCCGGTCCCTCGGCGACTTCTGCGTACGCGTGGACCTTCGGCTCGTCAACCGGCGCGTCGTGGAGAGCCTCATCAAAGCCGGCGCGCTCGACTCGCTCGGCGGCACCCGGGCCGGGCTCCTCTCCGGGCTCGATCAGGCTATGGAAGCGGGGCAGCGGAGCCAGCGCGATCGCGAGGAAGGGCAGGGTTCGCTCTTCGAGGCGCTGGCGGGCCCCAGTGCAGCTCCAGCCACGCCCGTGCGCGATACGGCGCTGCAGGTGCCGGAGTGGTCGCGCGAGGAGCTGCTCGCCGGCGAGAAGGAAGTGCTCGGCTTCTACCTCTCCGGGCATCCGCTCGATGAGTACCGGGATCTGGCCCAGCGCCTCAAAACGGCCTCAGCGGCCGAGCTCGCGGGGCGGCCCGCCGCCGCGCAGGTGCGGCTCCTGGGGCTCGTGAGCGGGCTCACCGAGAACGCGACCAAGAGCGGCAATCGCATGGCGTTCGCCACGCTGGAGCTGGTCGACGGGTCGGTCCCACTCACCGTCTTCCCAGAGCCGTACCGTGCGTGCTCCGTCGCGCTGAGACATCGCGCTCCGGTGCTGGTCCGCGGGCGCATCGACGACAGCGACAAGGGCCGCGTCGTGCTCGTGGAGGAGGTCAAGCCGCTCGACGATGCCACGATCGCCGCGGTCCGGGCGAACGGCAACGGCAGCGCGGGCGCGAGCCACGGCGAGCCAGGCTCGGTCGCCAATGGATCCGGACGGGAGGCGATGGCCCACACCTGCCGGGTGAAGGTACGTCCCGGCCCTACTGGCGCCGATCAGATGCTCTCCGCCGTGCGGCAGATCTGCGAGGCGCATCCGGGCTCGACGCCCCTCTTCGTGCACGTCCTGCTCGCCGAGCAGGAAGTGGTGGTGCGTGCCAAGGGCTTCACGGTGGAGCCCGCGGCCGAGCTCGTGGCGAAAGTCGAAGCGCTCCTCGGGCCGGGCAGTATACTCGTCGAATATG